>CAILMQ010000016.1 GCA_903835385.1 uncultured Microcaldota archaeon
AGAACTTGCGCTCGCAAGCGCATGGTCTTCAGTCCAGCCTCAAGAAAAATGTCGGGCCGTGGCGCAAGAGCCACGCAACCGGCATTTTTCCCATTTACAGCGATTTTATTTTTTTCCGCACGTCGGTCCGCAGCTACGAAAAGAAGCGATTTTACGGATAGAAAACGCATCGCGAACACGCGCGAAATTCTTTTTCTTTATCCGTGGCAGTCCGAATCATGACTAGGTTTGTCAACAAACGTGGAAGAAAAATATCGTCGTGAAAAGTATATTATTTAATAATTAATCCCGTTTCCCATCATGGGATCAGGATGACGGAAAAAGAGAAGATAAACCAGGGGATTTGTCCTGTTTGCGACTCGTCTTTGATCTTTCAGGAGGGGTGCAAGACCTGTTTCTCCTGCGGTTGGGGCGGGTGCAGCGTGTAATCTTTTTCTTTCATAATTTTTTCCTATTCCGGCCCCAGCGCTGGTTAAGCGGGTGGCCGCACCCAAAACGGAAAACAGAAGCGCGGCTTGGCTGATCCTCTTGAAGTCATCGCCTTCGAGCAAAGAAGGCTCGTAAATACCTCTTATCCTCATCGCCGCTAGCTCAGTATGCAGAAGAAGGATTTAAACCCAACAGGAGAAAGCGCATTATGAATGAGCCCGAAACAATCGCCAAAATCCTGCGGGAATCCAGGGTCATCGCGGTCGTGGGGCTCAGCGACAAGCCGGAGCGGCCCAGCTACGGCGTTGCGGAGTATCTGATGGAAAAGGGATACCGCATAGTTCCGGTCAACCCGAACATCAAGGAATGGAAAGGCCTCAGGGCGTACCAGAATATCACGTCAATCCCCCTGAAAGTCGATGTTGTGGACATTTTCCGCAAAAGCGAATTCGTGCCTGATGTGGTTGATGAGGCGATTGCGATAAGGGCCAAGGCGCTCTGGATGCAATTAGGGGTTTTGAACGCCGAAGCTGCGGAAAAGGCGGAGAGGGCGGGGCTTCTTGTCGTTATGGGCCGCTGTATGAAGATAGAGCATTCGAAGATGAGATAAAGAACTTTTGGGCTTTGCATCGCCTTCGGCGATGGCAGTCCGATTTCCCTGAGCCAAAACTCAGGACACCCGGTACAATACTTCCGGAAATTGGACTTTGCTCGGGCTCCCAAAGGTCGCCCGAGGCAGTCCATAATTCCTGAGGAAATCTCAGGAAACCAAGCCTTAACCTCTGAATTATGGACTTGGGGGGAACTGCGGAAACCGGAAACCCGAAACAGGAAACCGATTCCTCTCGCACCCCCGGCCTCCCGCGTGCAAGGCGGACGCTCTGTTCGGCCGCGCTCCATCTCCATTGACGGCCGTGCCGGGCAAATCGTGATCGCGTCGATCACGGCTTATATCGGAGCTGTCGCGCGTCTGCTGAGCTACAAGCCCGTTTGGGTACTCTTTCTATACTCCCATTATTATATATTTCATTGTTTTCTCTCCGTATCACCATCATTCTAAAAACAATCCGTGCCATGACCTTTCGGAATGGTCCGATGAAAAACTGGAAACAGGGCTTAATCCAGATAGCCTTCGTCATCGCCGTATTCGCGCTCGTGCTGTACTCCAGCGGCCAGATAAAACAGCTCCAGGCATGGGGCTATCTGGGCGTTTTCGTTATCTCGCTGCTCAGCGCCGCGACAGTGCTTCTGCCAGCGCCGGGCTGGATTACCGTAATAGCCATGGCTTCGGTCCTGAATCCCTATCTCGTCGGAATCGTCGCGGGCATTGGTTCCGGCCTGGGCGAGATAACCGGCTACATGGCTGGCGACGGAGCCGCGAAAATCATAGTCAAGGACGGGAAGACCTACGAAAAATACCGCCAGCTCATCCTCAAGTACGAGATGCCGGCGATATTCGTGCTCGCGTTCATACCGAACCCGCTTTTCGATGTGGCGGGCATAGCGGCCGGCTCGGTGGAGATGCCGCTCTTGAACTTCCTCGTCGCGTGCATTGCCGGAAGAATACTCAGGTACGTGCTTCTCGCCTACCTTGGCGCCTTCTCGCTCGGGCTGTTCGCCTGATGTGCAGGAATATAAAGCCATCTCACCTAATACATTTTTGTTCCTGACCTCTACGCTTTGGAACAAAAGACAGTGTGCAGCGGGGTGGGGTAGCTTGGAGTACCCGCTGGGCTCATAACCCAGAGACCGGTGGTTCAAATCCACTCCCCGCTATCTTTTTTATAAACACTCCAGGCATTTTCTTTCCTAACCGATAGCATTTATTGATGTTTCTTTCCAATACTATTTATGGCACCGAAGAAAAGCTCCGGGAGGAAGGCATTGGCCAAGGGGAAGCCGGCAAAAAAAGCCGCTGCCGTGAAAAAGCCCGCAAAAGGAACAGCGGCCGCCAAACCGAATAAAGCGGCTCCGCTACGAAGGATGCCGCCGGCTTCGGCACGAAGAGCACCCCCAGCCCCAGCACGAAGGATGCCATCGGCCCCAATCCCCCCCGCACCGCCATCCAAACCGGCTCCGAAGGAAATCGGGCTGGATGAATTCGTCGCAAAGATGCGCGAACGCAAGGCGCAGAAAGAGGCCGAGAAAAAGGCGCCGGCGCGCGAAGAATACGAATCCGAGACGCAGAGGATACTCAAAAGTTTCAAGGAAGAGGACAAGAGGCCGGCCCGGGCCAGGCCGAAGAAGCCTGAAGAGGAAGAGGAGAAAGAGGAAAAGGAAGCCGCTCCCGCAACGGAGATTGTCCCCGAGTTCGAAGAGGAACCCGAACCTGAGAAAAAGGCAGAGCCGGAAAAGGAAGGGGCTCCTGAAGAAGCCGAAGAGGAAGCTCCGGAAGAAGAGCAGGAACCTGAGAAAGAGGCCGAACCTGAGGAAACCGAAGAGAAGCCCGAAGCCGAACGGAAGCCAGGGACCGGAGAGCCGAAAGCCGAAGAGACGCAGGAACCCGAAGAAGAGGCCGCTCCTGTAGAGCCTGAGGGGAAAGCCGAAGATGACGAAGAGCTCAGGAGGATGCGGCGCTTTGTGGAGCCTGATTTCATCCCGAAAAAGGAGGAAGAGGCCGAAGAGGAGAACGCGGAGGAAAAAATCGAGGAACCGCAGCCCAAGCCCTTGCCGCCTGAGGCAAAGCCGGAACCGGTACCAGAACCAAATCAGGTGGTGGAACCGGAACCCAAGCCTGAACCTGCACCTGAGCCAAAGCCTGAAATCGTGCCGGAACCCGAACCGGGGTCTATTCCATTCCAGCCTGCCCCGGAACCAATGCCCGTGACAGACGGCCCGGACGTGGTGCGCATGGTGTCCATGGGCTTGGGCGGGCTGGTGCTCGGCGGTGCGGTGGCCATCGCGCTCAGCGCGCTCGGCTATGGCCTGCCGGTGATGCTCGGAGGGGGCGTGCTTACATTCGTGGCTGCAGTCGCCTATTTCAACGTCCTGCTAAAGCATGCATGAGCGCTAAGGCTCAGGGTCTCAGGGCGAAATATATCCTTCTGTTTGCCTTTCCCTTGTTTTCCAGCTTCAGCAGCTCTATTTGCCCCACTTCCTTCAGGTTCTTCACGTGCGTTCCGCCGTCCGCCTGGACATCTATCCCCGGGATCTCCACTATGCGCAGCACCGTGATGCTCGGCGGAAGCGCGTTGGCGAGTTTGACCACGCCAGGGATCTTCATCGCCTCCTCACGCGGAAGCGAGTACGTCTTGAGCTCCACGTCCTGCGCCAACAACCCGTTAACCTTCTTCACGATCCCGTCGAACAACGCCCTGTCAAAGTTCTCGGTATTGAAATCAAATCTTGTCTTTTCTTCGCCGAGTTCGTTTCCCGTAATCAAGACGCCCATGTCATTGTACATCGTCGAGCCGAGCACGTGCGCCGCGGTGTGCATGCGCATGAACTTGTACCTGCGTTCCCAGTCCAGCACCAGACGCACGCGGTCTCCAGTTTTGAGTCCTGGGTCTTGCACGCCCGCTTCCAGCTCGTGGACGATTTTGCCATCCTTTTTCATGACGTTCACAACCCGGAACTCGCGATTCGGGTTCGAGTCCGAGTTTGAAACGATTAGTTTTCCCGTATCGCCAGGCTGCCCCCCTCCACGGGGATAGAAAATCGTCTGGTCAAGAACCACGCTCCGCGCGTCCGCCACTTCCAGTACAATCGCATCACATTCCCTCATATAGCTGTCCTCGAGATAGAGCGTTTTCGTCATGGAACCACATGGTTTTTAAGGGACAAAGTGCATTTATTATCATAAGGAGATGGTGTCCATGGTCATATCCAGAGAACCCGTCATGAAGCCGGAAGAG
>CAILMQ010000017.1 GCA_903835385.1 uncultured Microcaldota archaeon
AAAAAAGAAAATCTAGTTGCTGTGCTTCTGCCTGCCGCGCCCGAGGCCGCGCGCCTTCCTTCCCGAGCTGGTGAGGCCGCGGAACGCCCTGCCCTTCCTCGCCACGACCTTGGGGTCCACGCCCTTCCTTTCCGGGTCCGCGAGTATGACCTCGAAGTACTTGTTGTTCCCGTCCTCCCCTATCCAGTAGGAGTTGAGGACCTCCATGTTCTTGTAGATGCGGTTGACGCGCTGCTCGGCTATTGCCTGGTGCGAGAGCTGCGGCTGCACGTAGACGTAGTTGTGCCTGGGCTTCCTTCCGCCCATGGGCGTCTGCCTCCTGCGCCTGCCCTTGTCAATCCTGATGCGCACCACGGCGTAGCCCTGCTTGGCCTTGTAGCCCAGGCGCCTCGCGCGGGTTATGTTCGCCGGGCGCTCCACTTTTTCCATGACCGGGCCGTGCCTCCACGACCTCACTTTCTCCCTGTACAAGGAGTCGCGGGCCTTGTATTCCTTCTGCAACGTTTCCTGGATGTATTTGTACGCTCCCATATCATCACGCTGTCTAGGCAAATTATTTTATGAACCTAAGTCGTAAACCCAGTTTGGCCGGCACATGTTTTTAAACATTTCTCTTTTATATTGAAAGCAACTGTTTTTGGTGTTAGCATGACTGAAGCTTCAGAACACTCAGACTTTATGAAGACGGTCGAAGAAATAAAGCTGGCCGAGCAGGAATCAGACGAAATCCTCCGGGCGGCGAAGGTCAACGCGGACAACATCCTCAGGAAGGCGAAGGAGGACGTCCAGAAGCAACGGGCCGCGACCGAGGAGAAGGTCGTGGCAATGAAGAATTCCATGCTCGAGAAGGGCAGCCACGACATCGAGGCGGACGTGCAGAAAATCGTGAAGGACGCCGGCCACGATGCGGAGAAGATGAAGAAGGAGAAGCTGGCAGGCAAGGACATAGACAAGCTCGTGAAGGAATTTCTCACGGTTTCAGAGTGATTCGCGATGTTCAGGGCAGCGGAAATGCGCAAGGTCAGGATATTCGCACTTAGGGCCGCCCTTCCAGAACTAATCGCCGCGCTCCACAACGAAGGCATCGTCGAGATAAAAAAGGGCGGGTTCATCGGCCTGGAGGAAGGAAGGCCGCTCGAATTCTTCAGCGTTGTGTCCGAGCAACTCGTGCGCATGCGCGCCATAAACGCGGTGCTCGGAAAGCACGCCACAAAAAAGCACGGCAACAGCGGGAAACTGCTGGGAGCCGAAGAGGCGGTGAAGCAGGCCCGCGCAATGGGCATCGAAGACAAGCTCAGGGGCCTGGTCGCAGAGGCAAGTGCCAAGGAGTCCGAGATGAACCGGCTCAAGGCGCAGATGGCGGCCATAGACAGGATAATTCCCTTCTCAGGCATAGATTTCTCCAAGCTGGAGACCCGAAGCCTCGCCTACATGGTGGGCGACGTCCAGGCAGAGAAGCTGCCGGGTTTGAAGGCTGTGCTGGAGAAGGAACTCTGGGAATACGACCTCATCCAGCCCGCCGGCGGCAAGACCGCGCTGCTGCTGTATAAAAAGGGCGACAAGAACCCTGCCCAGACGCTTTCAGCAGCAGGGTTCGAACCCATTGAGATACCCGCCGGGACGACTACGCCGGTGCAAACCAGGAAGGTGCTGGAGAATGCCCATGCCGATGCCAAGGCCAGGGTGAAGGAAGTGGGGTCCGAACTCGCCTCCATGTCGGATGCCAACCTGGCGAAAGTGCATGATATAATACACTCATTGGACGTGGAAGCCGAACGGGCGGAGGTCGCATCCGGTTTCGGGTTCTCCAGGTCCATGGCTGTGTTCGAGGGCTGGGTGCTGAAAACCCACGTGCAGAAGCTGATCGGGGTCGTGGGGAAGTTCGGCGACAAGGCCACCATGTCCGAGGTCCAGTTCGGCCATGAGGAGCAGCCGCCTGTCGTCCTTGACAACCCCAAATCAATGGGTCCCTTCGAGTTCATCACCAGGAGCTATTCGCTGCCGAATTACTACGAGCTGGACCCCACGATATTCTATGCCATCGGCCTCATGGTCATAATGGGCATGATAATAGGCGACGTGGTATACGGCATCGCCACCATACTCTTTTCCCTCTGGCTCATAAAGAAATTCGAGAAGAGCTACATGATGTCCAACGTCTCCAGGATATGGCTCTACAGCGGCTTCTCGGCCATGCTCTTCGGCCTTATGTTCGACGAGTGGGCCGGCTTCCACCAGCCCGAACTCTTCGCGATGCTGCGCTCCTGGGGCATTCCCGCGCCGCAGGCCGCCCTCTGGGAAGGCTTCAACAGGATGCAGAACATCCAGCTGCTGGTTGCAATCACCGCTGGAATCGGGCTCGTGCACCTGTTTCTGGCATTCCTCATCGGGGCCTTCAGCGAGTGGAATCATAGCAAGAAGCACGCCGCCGCCAAGATCGCATGGATAGGGATCGAGACGGGAGGGGTGCTCGCGCTGGCGGCCATGAGCTTCGGTCTGCTGCCCGCATTGTACGGGACGATAGGGCTCGCGCTGCTCGGCATATCCGTGGCCGCGCTCGCAGTCACCGAGGGCATCACCGGCGTGCTGGAGCTTCCGGGGCTGGTGGGCAACATACTTTCCTATGCGAGGATCGCGGCCATCGGCGTCGCTGGCGTGGCCCTGGCGGAGCTGATAAACCAGTACTTCGCGCCAAACCCGGCGATGGGGATCTTCGTCATCCTCGCCATACCCCTGTTCCTGGCGCTCCATTTCGCGAACATGGTGCTCGCGATTTTCGAGGCGCTCATACAGGGCGGACGTCTCAACATCATAGAGTTCCGTTCCAAGTTCCTCCATGGAGGGGGCAGGGAGTTCGCCCCGTTTTCGCTCACTAAATGAGAATACATGAGGTGAAATGAAATGGCAGACGCAACAACAGTGGCAAGTGGTTTTACGACGGGTGCAGGCGCTGCGATTGGTGCAGGCCTGGCGATAGGGATTTCCGCCATTGCGGCGGCATGGTCCCAGGGCACGCTTGGTGCAGCGGCGCTCGGGATTGTCGCGGAGAGGCCTGAGTTCGAAAGGAGCATTTTGATTTACATCGCGCTCCCCGAAGTGCTGGTCATCCTGGGGTTCATCATAGCGATAATCCTGACTGGTTCGGTCGCCGGAAACTGAACCCCGGCAAAAGGGGTTTTGTGAATGGGCATTGAAAAACTGACGGGTTCCCTGGTCGGCGAGGCCAACCAAGGCGCCCAGGAAATAGTGAAGACCGCGCAGTGGCATGTTGACCAGATGCTCAAGGAGGAGCAGTCCAAGGAAGACGAGCTCAAGGGGAAGGCGTCGGCCGAGGTAAAGGCAAGGCTGGAGGCGCAGCGGAACGAGCGCCTCGCCTGGGCGCGGCTGGAAGCCAAGCGGGTGATAGCCGAAGCCAGGGAGGACGCCATAACCAACAACCTGGAGAGCTTCTTCGAAGAGCTCAAGAACGCGCGCAAGGCCGCGGCATACAAGTCGTTCCTGGAGAAATCCGTCGCAGAGGCGGTGAAGGAGCTCGGCGGCGCATGCACGGTGCATGTCGCGAAATCCGATGCCGCCATGCTTGGAAAACTCCACGACTGCAAGGTCGTGACGGACCTTGAGGCCCTGGGCGGGGCGATAGTGGAGTCCGAAGACCGCTCGGTCAGGATAGATCTCAGGCTTGAAACCCTCTTTGACCTTGGAAGGGACGGCCTGAGGAAAGAGGTCCATGACCTGCTTTTCGGCAAAAGGAAGGAGTGAGCAGAGGCCTGATACGGAATGAAGTTCCCGAAGATAGAAAGCACGGCGCTCAAGTACGGTTACTCCAATGCGAGAGCCAAGGCCATGAAGGGCCTCCTGCTCAAGAGCGCGGCGCTGGACGAGATGATAAAGGTCCAGACCATAGACGCCATGGTCGAGCTGCTCCAGCGCACGGACTACCGCGACGACCTGGTCGCCGTTTCCTTAGACCATTCCGGCTCCCACCTGATCGAGTTCGCGGGCAGCAGGAACTTCATGCGCATGGTGGCCAAGCTTCGGCGCATCACGCCCAAGGACGACCAGCCGGCGGTGAAGGCGCTGCTGCGGAAATGGGACATCATGAACCTCAAGACCATAGTGAATGCCAGGCGCCTGAACAAGCCCTACAAGGAGATAAGGCCATATCTCTTCCCCATAGGCGGCTTCACGGAAGAGGATTTCGAGCGCATCGCAGGCGCGGACAAGGACCAGCTGTTCAACGAGATAAAGAAGACCGCGGTGGGCTCGGAGATGCTTTCCCTGTCCACGGCCGATTTCTCCAGGCAGATGTGGGACACCTTCAGGAACGCGCTCAAGAACCTGGACATGTTCGTGCAGCTCACGACAATCCTGGATGCCTACACGTACCTGTTCATGCACAAGGCGCTCGCCGAGGTCCACGGCAGGGACATTCGCCTCGTCAGGCGGCTCCTGGAAAGGGAGATAGACGCCAAGAACATCCTCATAATCGAGCGGCTGAAGATATACGGCTTCCAGCCGGACAGGATACAGAACTACCTCATACACGGAGGCACGCTGAGCCAGGCTTTCATCCGCTCGCTCATGGATGCCAAGGACCTCTCAGCCGCGGTGTCGCTGGCCAAATCCAAGTTCAGGCGCCTCGAGCTCAAGGAGGGCGCGGTCAAGCTGTCCGACCTGGAAATCGCCCTGGAGAAAGCCGTGGCCGCGGAGAAGTCGCTGGCGTTCCACAGGTCCATACTTTCCATAGGCTCCATACTGTGCATACTGCTGCTCAAGGAGGAGGAGCTGCACAACCTCAGGAAAATAGCCAAGGGCAAGGAATTCGGCCTCCCTGAAAGGGAGATAAAGGAAATGCTGGTGACTGTCTGATGGTAAAGGCCAAGATGATGGTGATCGGGGACGCGCCCCTTGTGACAGGTTTCCGGCTCGCGGGGCTCGAGGACTGCGTCCAGACCACCAGGGACAGGTTCCAGAAGGACCTTGAGGCGGTGCTCGCAAAGCCGGAGTACGGCATACTCGTGGTGAACGAGCAGATGTTCAACGGCATAGACTGGAGGCTGAGGAAGAAGCTCGAAAGCATGGCATACCCGGTCGTGATTCCGATGCCGGACGTCTCGGGCACGAGCGTTGAGGGCGACGAGATAAGGACCCTGATAAAGCGGGCGCTCGGTTTCGACCTCGCGGCGAAGAAATGAGAAATAAGTGATTATGGCGTCATGACGATTATGATTGTGTTTGAACGATGGTTTGAGAGTGATACGATGGCTAACAAGAAGGGAGGCTATATCCGGAGGATATCCGGCCCGGTCGTGGAAGCGGTTGTGGAAGGCGCCAGGCTCTACGACGTGGTGAAGGTCGGGGAATCCCGGCTTACGGGAGAGATAATCAAGATCGTGGGCAACACTTCGGTAATCCAGGTCTATGAGGACACGTCGGGCCTCATTCCCGGGGAGCCGGTGGAGACCACGGGCGAGCCGCTTTCCGTGGAGCTCGGCCCGGGCATACTCAAGAGCATCTACGACGGCATCCAGAGGCCGCTCAAGCGCATAGAGGAAGCGTCCAAGGGAGTGTTCATCAAGAGAGGCATCCAGGTGTCCCCGCTGGACCGCACCGTGAAATGGGAATTCAAGCCCAAAGTGAAGAAGGGGGACAAGGTCAAGGTCGGCGACATACTCGGAACCGTGCAGGAGACCGAGCTCATAGAGCACAGGGTCCTCTCCACCTACGAGGGCAGGATAAAGGAGATATCCGCCGGCACGTTCACCATAGACGAGGAAATCGGCTCAATCGAATTCGAGGGCAAGACCAAGCCGCTGATGCTCTACCATAAATGGTTCGTGAGGAAATCCAGGCCCTGCATAGAAAAGTTCCCGCCCATCATCCCGCTGGTGACTGGCCAGAGGGTGATAGACACCTTCTTCCCGATTGCCAAGGGAGGGACCGCGTGCATCCCGGGGCCGTTCGGTTCCGGAAAGACCGTGACACAGCAGGCGCTTGCCAAATTTTCCGACACACAGATAGTCGTGTACATAGGCTGCGGAGAGCGCGGCAACGAGATGACCGAGGTGCTGAAAGAGTTCCCGCACCTCATTGACCCCAAGTCCGGCAAGCCGCTCATGGAAAGGACGGTGCTCATCGCGAACACGTCCAACATGCCGGTGGCCGCGCGCGAGGCATCCATTTACACGGGGGTAACCCTGGCGGAATATTACAGGGACATGGGCTACGACGTCGCGCTCATGGCGGATTCCACCTCCAGGTGGGCCGAGGCCATGCGTGAGATCGGCGGCCGGCTGGAGGAGATGCCCGGTGAGGAGGGCTATCCCGCTTACCTCGCCAGAAGGCTTGCCGAGTTCTACGAAAGGGCGGGCCGTGTGAGGACGCTCGGCTCGGACGAGCGCTACGGTTCCATCACCATCATCGGGGCGGTATCGCCGCCAGGCGGTGACATCTCGGAACCGGTGTCCCAGAACACGCTGCGTGTCACCAAGGTGTTCCTGGCCCTGGACGCGCCGCTGGCCTACAGGAGGCACTTCCCGGCCATCAACTGGCTCAAGAGCTACTCGCTCTACAACGATACGCTTGAGGAATACCTGGTGGAGAACGTATCATCCGATTTCCCGGGCCTGGTGAAAAGCGCCATGGCCCTGCTGCAGAAGGAGGCCGAGCTCCAGGAGGTCGTGCAGCTGGTCGGCCCGGACGCGCTTCCGGAAAGGGAGCAGGCCATACTGCTGGTCACGAAGATGCTCAGGGAGGACTACCTCCAGCAGAACGCGTTTTCCGACGTGGACGCGAGGTCCGGGCTGAAGAAGCAGTACGTGATGCTGAAATCCATCCTCAAGTTCCACGAGAGGGTGAAGGGCGCGCTCGACCTGGGCATCCAGCTCAAGAGGATATCCGGCCTTCCGTGCATCGTGCGCATCGGCCGCATGAAGGAGATTCCGGAGACGAAGATGGACGAGTTCGACAAGCTGCACAAGGACATAGACGATGAGTTCGAGGAGCTCATCAAAACCAGGTGATTATGATGCTGAAGGAATACCAGACAATAAACGAGATTGCGGGCCCGCTGGTTTTCGTGGACAAGGTCAGCGGCGTCGGCTATAACGAAATAGTCGAAATCATCCTTCCCAGCGGCGAGCGCCGGAAAGGGCAGGTGCTGGACGTGGGCGAGAGGATAGCCGTGGTCCAGGTGTTCGGCCCGACCGCGGGAATATCCACCACCCAGACCACGGTGCGATTCCTCGGCGAGACCATGCACCTCGGCCTCAGCACGGACATGCTCGGACGCGCGTTCAACGGCCTGGGCGAGCCCCGGGACAAGGGCCCGAAAATAATACCTAAAGAGCGGGTGGACATCTCCGGCCTTCCCATAAACCCGTATTCACGTGAGACTCCGGCGGAATTCATCCAGACCGGAATCTCCACCATAGACGGCATGAACACGCTGGTCAGGGGCCAGAAGCTGCCGATTTTCTCCGGCTCCGGGCTTCCGCACAACCAGCTGGCGGTGCAAATCGCCAGGCAGGCCAGGGTGCGTGGCACGGGCGAGAAGTTCGCGGTCATTTTCGCGGCCATAGGCATCACCCACGAGGAGGCGTCATTCTTCATTCGTGACTTCGAGAAGACCGGCGCTCTGGAGAACGCGGTGCTTTTCCTCAACCTGGCAGACGACCCTTCGGTGGAGCGCATCATCACGCCAAGGCTTGCGCTCACCACTGCCGAGTATCTGGCATATGAGCAGGGAATGCACGTCCTTGTGCTGCTCACCGACCTCACGAACTACTGCGAGGCGCTGCGTGAGATTTCCTCGGCAAGGCAGGAAGTGCCGGGAAGAAGAGGATACCCTGGTTACATGTACACGGACCTTTCCACCATTTATGAAAGAGCAGGCCGTGTGCGCGGAAGCAAGGGCTCGGTAACACAGCTTCCAATCCTGACAATGCCCGGGGACGACAAGACGCATCCAATTCCCGACCTCACAGGCTATATCACCGAGGGGCAGATAATCCTTTCAAGGGACCTGCACAGGAAGAACATCTATCCTCCTGTGGACGTATTGCCCTCGCTGTCCAGGCTCATGAACCTGGGCATCGGCGCTGACAAGACAAGGGAGGACCACAAAGGCGTCGCGGACCAGCTCTACGCCGGGTACGCGGCAGGCCGTGATTTGCGGTCGCTTTCCGCAGTGGTCGGAGAGGAGGCGCTTACCGAAGTTGACAGGAAGTTCCTGCGCCTGGCTGATGATTTCGAGAAGAAGTTCGTGCAGCAGGGGGCCTACGAGGACAGGGACATTGACACCACGCTCAACATCTCCTGGGACCTGCTGTCAATAATGCCTGACAGCGAGCTCAAGAGGGTGAAGAAGGAGCACATCGCCAAGTACATGAAGCGCAAGGGCGAACCAGCGGAGGAGAAGAAGTAAGGGGCGTTGTGGATGGTGGTAAGAGTCGACGAGAATCTGCTGAAGTGCGCTATATGTTTGGCAGCTTCAGCGCTCCTATTCCTCGCTTTTCAGAGCTCCAACTATGCAATCGCCGCGCTCTTCGTGGTGGCGGCATTCCTTGTATCCGCCCTTTTCCTGCTCGCGAAAATGATCCTGACTGCGAGTTCCAGGGAAAGGATGAAAAAAGTGATACCTGTGGATTACTACCCATTTTTTCCGGTGCCGATGAATACCCGGCAAAATGCGAGCGCCTTCGAAAAGGTGCTGGCGTATCTCAACGATGAGATGCTGGTCAGGCGCCCGTGGTCGGTTGCATTCTGCGCGACCCTCATCATAGCCGCATTCGGGCAGGCATATCGGTTTTTGGACATGGCCAGCTTGCGGAATTGGGTTCTCATGGGATCCGTGTTTTTCTTCGCCACAGCGATTTTGTACGTTGTTAATCTCATAAGGCAGAACGCGGGCTCGGGCGAGGCCTCAAAAGCTGCGAAGGCAGGTAGATGAGCGATGGCAGTACTTGACGTAAACCCCACAAGGATGGAGCTCATAAAAATCAAGGAGCGCATAGCGCTCGCCAAGAAGGGGCACAAGCTCCTGAAGCAGAAGCGGGACGCGCTCATCCTGGAGTTCTTCAAAATACTGAAGAAGGCGCAGAACCTGCGCGGCGAGCTCGGCGTCAAGATGAAGGAGGGCTATGCCGCGGTTTACCTCGCGGGAACCTACCATCCGGTTTGGGAGCTGGGCTCGGTGTCGCTCAACCTCAGGAAGGACATTGACATAGACATTGAAGTCAAGAACGTCATGGGCGTGAAAATCCCCTATCTAACGACCCAGATGGAATCCAAGCACTTCATGGAGCTTCCGACGTATTCCGTGGCATCCACCTCGGCCAAGATAGACCAGACTGTGGAGAAGTTCGACGACATCCTCAAGCTGGTCATCAAGCTGGCTGAAAGCGAGACCGCCATGAAGAAGCTGATTGTGGAGATAGAGAAGACCAAGAGGAGGGTGAACGCGCTGGAGTTCGTGCTCATTCCGCAGCTGGAGGAGACCAAGTTCATGATTTCCTTCAGGCTTGACGAGATGGAGCGCGATTCGTTCGTGTCGCTCAAGGCCATAAAGAGGCAGCTGGAGAAGAAAAAGAAGGAGAAGGGGAACAACTGACCTGGCCTTCCCAAAATGCCTTGTCAGGATTGCGCCGCGCCGGTCTTATTCATTTCCCATTCAGCACCTGCGAATGCCTTCGGATGCTGGTTTGAAATCGCCGAGGCTCACTCTCATATCCCGGATAGTTTCACAAAGCGTATCCACGAATTCAGGCATAGCAAAGAGCTTCACAACCTGTGCCCTGCCAAGAAAAACACCTAATGCAATAAGAACGGTTCCTAGCGCATGCTCTTTTTGCGTCTGATGCTCGCATTCATATCGGTATGCTATGCCCATGAGCTTGTTCGCCAGAGCATCGGTGACCGCCGGCCTATGCTCTGCCGGGAGCAGTTCCAACGCTTTTCCGACGCTCGCCCCTATGCGGGCCCGCATGTCATCGAAGCTGGCGGTTCTATCCAGCAATTTACCCGCCAGGGCAGCATCGACTTTCGGCAAGGATACATTTGGCGAACGCCTGCATTGCTCCGGTTCCTTACGATATGATTGTGCCATAAACATGTCTCTTGGATAACATATACTACGCGTCAAACCCTTTATAAATATCCATTTTACTACTATTAACAACTTAAATCACGGCCAAGAGGCGGCGCCTCATCTGTTTTTATGCCTTCCAGTCGAAGAAAAAACCATGTCCAAACTCTATATCGTCGCCTTCGTGGCATTCGTGCTTTTGTTTGCTGGTTGCGCATCCCAGACGTCCCAGAAGCCGGTTTCAACTTCGTCTCCGCAGCCTGCGGCTCCTACAGCGCCTGCAGGAACTCCGGCGCACCTGACGAACTGCGGTTACTCGGGCACCTGGAACACGGATTGGGGAACAATGCAGCTTTCCCAGACAGGGAACAAGGTTTCAGGCACCTACACCCACGATTCCGGAATGATAAACGGGACAATCAGCGACGGCGTGTTCGTGGGCAGGTGGTCCGAATCTCCTTCCTACGCCGAGCCCGATGACGCGGGCGACGCGATGTTCTATTTTGGCAAGGACTGCAATTCCTTCAGCGGCAACTGGCGCTACGGCACCGGAGCCGCAGGGGCGGCCTGGGACGGCACCTGGTTCGGGACCAAGCTTTCCTGAATTTTTTGCTCTAACTTTACGATTTCTCATTTCGCCCCGCGCTTCCTGAGTAGTCCGGCCGTGATGTCGCTTCCATTCTTGACAGCGATGCTCAGGGCGGTCCTGCCCTCTACATCCTTCGGTTTCACATCAGCTCCCTTGGCAATCAGCAGCGCGGCGGTATCTTTGTCCCCGGCGTCTACGGCGGCCATCAGCGCCGTCATGCCGCGGTTGTCCTTCGCGTTCAGGTGGGCTCCCTTCGAGATAAGCAGTTTGGTGACCTCCAGCCGCCCCTTGGCAGTGGGGTCCATGAGCGTCGCCCAGCCTTCTCCCATGCCGACCCGGTTCAGTAACATGCTTCCGCCGCCGACAGCCAGCATCAACGGTGTCTTGCCCTGTTCGTCCCTCGTATCCACCTTCTGGCCGTGCGCGAGCAGGAAAATGACGGTATCAAGGTACCCCTTGCGGGCGGATTCCATCATCACTTCCGTGCCGTCCTTGCGGTTCGCATGCACGCCTGCTCCCTTCGCAGTCAGCAGCCTGGCGGCCTCCAGGTGCCCCAGCAAGAAGGCCGCGGACAGCGGTGTCACGCCCTCCTTGTTCGTCACGTTCACGTCCGCGCCCCTGGCGAGCAGCAGCGCGACGATTTCCTCGTTCCCGCCCATGGCGGCCCAAGTGAGGGGCGTATCGTTGCCATCGGACCTGGCGTTCACGTCCGCCCCCTTCGCAATCAGCAGCTCGGCAATCTTCATGCTCTTCTTGTAACCTGCCATCATCAGCGCGGTGGCCCCGTTCTTGTTCCTCGCGTTCACGTCCGCGCCGCCTGCGACCAACGCCT
>CAILMQ010000018.1 GCA_903835385.1 uncultured Microcaldota archaeon
AGGCGTTGGTACGGCAGGGGGTCGCTTTCGCCAAGGCGGGGCAGTTGCAGCACTCGCGACAGCGTCTTATAGCGGTGCATGAACTCGTTCGCCGGGACATTGCTGCCCAACTGCATGACGTGCAGGTAAATTGCCTGGTCCTGAAGACCCACCTGCAAGAACTCCTGAAAGGTATGGGCTCCTCGTCGGAAACAACTCGGGTCCTGAGCGAAGTGATCGACGGCCTGAACCAGGTGATCGAGCAACAAGTAGGCGCTCTCAGCCGCCAGCTTTACCCTTCAATTCTCACCCACGGGCTCGTGCCGACCTTTCAGTCCTTTTGTGATCAGTTTAAAGCGGCTGTGGCTATTGAGATAGATCTGGATGAAGAGCTTATGAGAAAGGAGAAAGCCGACCGCCACTTGGTTCCAGAGCAGGTGGAACTGGCGTTGTACCGCATCGCCGTAGAAGCCCTGACCAACGTGGTCAAGCATGCAAAGGCCGGCAAGGTCACCGTACGGCTGGACCCGCCTCGAGAAGGTTGGTTACGTCTCACGGTGCGGGACGACGGCCAGGGCTTCGATGTGGAAAGCGCTCCTCGTGGACTGGGGATGGCAACAATGCAGGACTACGCTGGGGCCGTGAATGGAGAGTGTGTGGTCCACAGCACTCCAGGCGTTGGCACGGAGGTTATGGCTGTGCTCCCTCTCAGCAGGCGACCTGGAGCGGAGCATCTGGATGCTTTGGAGACAGGAGACAACTGATGGCGAAGCTGACACAGACCTGCCCCTGGTGCCATAAAGACGTAAGTGTAGATGCGGAGCGTCAACGCCGCTACACATGCCCCTTCTGTGAGAGAGAATTCACTTTTACCCCCGGTGCTGATCAGGCTGAGGGTAAGCCGGCGGCGCAGCCTTCTCAGGTACGAACTGCTCTACCCTCGCGCTTCGTGGAGACGCCCTTTCTCAAGGAATTGGTTGACCGCATTCTGGCCTATATCCAGGAGGGTTTACACGTTCACCTCTGTGGTCCGGCAGGGACCGGCAAGACCACTTTAGCCCTCCACGTGGCCCAGCAGCTAGGTCGTCCGGTGATGCTGGTCCATGGGGATGACGAGATGGGCACCGCGGATCTGGTGGGTAAAGACAGCGGCTTTAAGCGAAGTTATATACGCGACGAGTACGTTCACACGGTGCTTAAGATTGAGGAAGAGGTGAAGCACGTGTGGGTGGGAAGAGCCCTCACTGAAGCGTGCCAAAAGGGCCTTACCGTGGTCTATGACGAATTCACGCGTTCGCGGCCCGAGGCCAACAACGTGCTTCTTTCAGTCCTTGAGGAGCGGGTGCTGCCGCTGCGTGGCGAGAATATACCCGTTCACGCCAATTTCCGAATCATCTTCACCAGCAATCCCGGCGACTATGCGGGGGTCCACGGCGTCCAAGATGCTCTCCTGGACCGAATGGTTACGATCCACCTGAGCGGGTTCGACCAGGATTCCGAGATAGCCATCACCCAGGAACGCTCCGGACTGCCTCTGGCGGAGGTCGAGAGAATCATCGCCCTGGTCCGGGCCTTCGGCGATGCCGGGCTCAAGGCCAGCAGCGCCAGCGCCCGCCCGGCCATCCTGATCTCCAGGATCCTTCGGGTGCGAAGTGGGCATGCCTACGCCGAGGACCCTGTCTTTATCCAGACCTGCCGAGATGTCCTCCTCTCCCTGGCACGCCGCACAGGGGCGAGCCTCCAGGAGGATCAGCAAAACGAGGAGACCCTGTTGCGCCTGATCCGGGAGAACTGCTCTGTACCCCTCCCTATAGAACAGCCCGCTCTTAAGGCAGCAATCCATGATCTGGAGCCTGACAACCTTATGGCAGAACTGGGCGAAGATAAAGAAGTTCAGGAACTGCTGCTCAGGAAAATACGGGAAAAGGGGCTGGCCGGCAAGCTGCTCACGGAACTCTTGAAAGGCTGAGGCACAGTTGCCGGTGAAGAACATAGCTGGTGCTGAGCCAGGATTTCTCAACTTCTGGAATTTGAGAATGACTCCCTCAATATAAAATTACTCACATCGCCCGATGTCGAGTTTGAAAATATTAGAGTGATTGCCAAAACTCTTATCGGTTTGAGCAAGTTGGATATTGGCTACCATTCCTCTGGATTCCGGAATGACAAAGAAGGGTGCGGGGA
>CAILMQ010000019.1 GCA_903835385.1 uncultured Microcaldota archaeon
GCCCTCGCCCACTTCACAGGCACCCTCGCACTAATCTCACGTCATATCACACGTCATAGCACGCCTTCCCCCACGCCATAGCACGCGCAGCTCACAGCACTTTCCCAGTCCTCTAGGCGTGGAAGCGCTACCGTCGAAAAGCTGTGTTTTTACACCGACGTGTGCTGCCCTACGTGCTCTGACGTTAAAGTGCGCTCAGTCGCCCTGACCTCCTTCTCCTCGGCTTACAGGAACTGGGTTATGTCTAGAAGGCAGGCTTTGTTGAGGGGCGTGTTTGTGATTGCCCCTCCGCGCCTCCCTCCTAACCCCTCGCACGTCGTATTACATGCCGTATTACACCCATTCCCACGTCATGTTACACGTCAGGTTACACGCATCCTCACGTCATATTACACCCACCTCATCGCTTGATTGCCCCTCTACTAGTCCCAGAGGTAAGGCCGGTAATCGCGCTTAAATCACCAAAACTAGGCAGAATCTTGCCCGGATTGTGGGTAATGCTAAGGGTAACCCGGCGTGAAAGAACCAGGGCCAAAATGGGCTTTATAATGCTCGTCCTTTCGCCTTTATCGCCCTCAGCGCCGCGATGACCTCCTCATCCTTCAGGAGGGCGAGCAGCTCCTGGGTTCCCGAATCGACCTTCACGGCACCTTCCAAAGTAAGCGGCGAGCTGCACTTGGAGCAAATCTTCTCTCCGTAATAGCTCGGCTGCTTGCAGATAGGGCATTTGGTTGATTCCACCCGCTCCTTCTCCGGAGTAAGGCCGTTTGCTCGAAGGATCGCATCCTCAACGTCATCGTCAGCCAAATGGACGTAGGTCCGTGCCATCGAACTGTCAGGTGAATGGCCAAGCATCTTCTTCGCAACCTGCTCGCCCAAATCGCGGTATGAGAGCGTGGCCCTTGCGTGCCGGAGCGTGTAAGGCGTGAGGTGCTTCTTCACCCCTGCCCTAACTGCTATCCGTTGGAGTGCGTGGGTGTAATCCGCGCCGGTAAATGCCCTGCCGGTCTTCTTCCTGAATAGCAAATCTTCGGGCGACTTCAGCGAATCGGCAAGCATCCGCAGCAGGGTGTAGCTCCTAACGCAAAACACATTCCTTTCTCCGGTGTGCTTCCGCGTCTTGCCTGAAATATAGCACTTCGCTGAAACGCCGTTTATGTGGATATCCTTGCCGCGGAGGGAAAGGAGCTCTGCGGGCCTTGCGCCTGTTTCAAAGGCAAACGAGATGAGGGTTTTCATGGTCAGGTCAGGTGCGGCAGCAACCAAGGAAGCAACCTCCTCCTCTGTTGGCAAGTCCTCTTTCCGCAGCTTGTTGATCGGCTTGGTTTCCTTGAACCAGGCAATAGCCGCAGGGAGCTTATCCTCCGGCTCCAACCCAAAGAGCCAGCGGTAAAACGGGCGGATGCAGGCAGCATAGGTGAAAACGCTTGCCTGGCTCTCCCTTTTCCTAACATCCGCAACCAGCGGCTCCAAGTCCTCGCGCGTAGCCTCCTTGAACCCGACTTTCAGCTTCCGGGCCATATTCCCTATCCGGTTCAGGCAGGTTAGCCGCCGGTGCTTGCTCAGCCCCTTGGCCTCCAGGTGGGCGTCAAACCGCCTAATCGCCTCATAATTGGCCGGCAGGGCCTCCTTCTCAATCTTCCGCAGGGCACCGGCTATCCTGTTGTCTATTCCCCTGTAGATTGCCTCAAACGCTTCCTCATCCATGTTTCCACTCCAGGAAAGGGTTTACGTCGGAACTACACTTTAAGGAGACGGCAAGGATTGCAGAAAAGAATTATGCAGGGGGAGAGATTTGAACTCTCGAACTCCTAAGAGACGAGGTTCCTCAAGCCCTTGCGCCAACGGTTTTCCGCTGGCGCTTTTACCATGCGCCCGGGCTGTGAACCCGGGGCGGTGGGAAAAGGGCCATCTGAGCCTCGCGCCTTTGACCTGGCTTGGCGTTCGGGACCCGGCAGGCGAACCTGCCCGATTACCCCTGCATAGCCCGGCCCTTCTGGCGAGTGGGATTGATTTTCCTCGTTGGATTTATTAAACCTTATATAGTTGAAGTGGGGGAAATAGGGCATGAAGGCTAATGCTAAGAGACCCGTGGTGAAAGCGGAGCCGCCGCACGAGGCCATCCTGAAGACGCCACCTCTCAAGGGCGAGGAGGCTAAGGGTGGAGAGGAGGCCGAAAAGACGAAAGTCGGCGTCTACTTCAACTTCATGGACTCGGAGAGCATAGTGAAGTCGTTCCAGGCCGTGAGGGACGCGAAAATCGAGCATTTCTTCATCCTGAATGCGGCAGGCGAGGTGGAAGGGAAGGGGGCCCTGCTGAAGGCCCTAATCGAGTGCGGCGTGGATATTATTGATGACCCTTACCCCGTGGTGAGATGGACATACCTCAAGAGCACGAAGAAGGACATGAACAGGGC
>CAILMQ010000020.1 GCA_903835385.1 uncultured Microcaldota archaeon
AAGCTCCGGCGCCAACCCGTTTTTCGCAGGGGAGATATTCTATCCTTACGGCGCCTCGCTCGCGCTGACCACGGTCTCTCCCATCCAGTCGCTCGCTTATTTCCTGCTTCCGGCCTCATGGGGCGCGTTTGGCAAAATCACTTTTCTCCAGGTCGCATCATTCGTCCTAGGCGGCGTGTTCTCATTCTGCCTTGTTTACCGCTTCACAAAGTCGTTCCTTCCTTCCCTCGCAGGCGTTTGGGTCTTTAACTTCTCGGTGTATCATTTCGAGACCGCCATCCACTATCTCAACTATAGCATGGCGCTCCCGTTCCTGGCCCTGTTCTTCATCTTCTATTTCAACGCAGTGGAGAAGGACAGGAAGGACCGCTCCCTCGCCCTGTTGTCCGTCTCGCTCCTGCTTATCGCGCTTAGTGAGATGACAGTCGCCATAATGGCCGGCTTCATAATATTCCTTGACATATTCCAGCGCTACCTCTCGCTCTCGGGCATCACGCTCGCCACCCGGAGAAATGCAATCATTCTCGCAATCGCGGTCATCGGCTCCCTGTTTGCGCACGAATTCATGGCAGTAGCTTCATGGCCGGCAATCCTTGTTTACACTCTCCCTTCGCTCATATTCATCGCAGGCTGCATTCTCATACTCGGCCCGGAGAACCTCATGGAATCTGAGAAAAAGGCCGGTTATCTGGGCTCGCTCGCGCTCTGCTCCCTGCCTGTGCTCGCATACCTGGCCTTTCTCGCCCTTCTGCCGTCCTATCCGTTCAAGCCGGATTCGGTATTCGTAAACGCCGGTCGCTATGCGGTTCCCCTGGAGTATCTCGTAGTCCCATCCGATTTTCAGGCGCTCTCGCATTCAGGCCTCTTCACCGCCCTTCCTGCGTACGGCACGGAGATATACATGGGCATTGCCTCGCTCGCCCTGCTCGCATTTTCATATCTGGGCAGCCGAGCATCCAAGGAAGAGGCGTATTTCAGGAACATGTCCATGCTATGCCTCCTTTTCTCGTTCCCCATCGTGGCGATAGGCGATACCAAGCTGTTCGCAACGCCGTTTTTCGTCGAATCCCTGTTTCCCATGCTGCCCGTGCTGCGCGTGCCGGTTAGGTTCATGCTGTTCGCCCTGCTGTTCCTTTCAGTTGCCGTGGGCCTTATCCTGAAGCGCCTGCCGGAAACAATCGGTGCTGCCAAAGGCAAAGCCGTTGTGCTTGTCATAGCCCTGCTGCTGCTCGCGCAGCAATGGCCTGCAATGGACAGGTTCGTTTTCAACACTCCGGTACCCGCCTTCTACGCGTCTCTTGCCACGGAGCCGGGCCGGATATCCATCTTCCTCTACCCGCCTTTGACTTACTACGACCTGCTTAAGGAGGCATACGCCCAGACGATACATCAGAAGCCGATTTCCTCCGGAGTGCTATC
The DNA here is from genome assembly GCA_903835385.1 of uncultured Microcaldota archaeon. GTDB lineage: Archaea > Micrarchaeota > Micrarchaeia > Anstonellales > Bilamarchaeaceae > CAILMQ01. Next base: position 1,420 of record CAILMQ010000020.1, read on the forward strand.
CAGGCCCCCATTGCCATACAATCCCCTGCTCGCACTCTACGCGGATGCGGAAACTGGCGCACCAGACCCCGTGGAAATATCCGATTTCGTCGTGGAACATGGCTATGACTACGTGGTCGTCCAGAAGCGCAGATGCACGCCGTTTTCCTTCGCCGGCTACTCTGAATGCGTGCCCCTGGGTGGCGCTTATCTCAAAAATGCCACGGCCGAACTGGGCAGCAGATTCGGAGAGCCGGTATATGAGGACGGATGGATTATCGTTTACCGGAGCCGCTGAACCGCCCGGGCTGTTTTTCCAGTCAGGGTGCCCGGATTGCCCTCCCTTTTTTATCCTTGCCATACAAAAACACCTTATGAAGAAGTCTCTACTGACCGTGGGCATATGCGCTTACAACGAGGGGAAGAATATCCGCGGGCTCATATCCGATATACTGGCGCAGGAACTGGATAGCGCGGTGCTGAAGGAGGTGATGGTGGTTTCCTCGGCTTCGACGGATGCCACGGATGGCATTGTCAGAGGTTTCGTCGCCTCGGACCGCAGGGTCAGGATTTTCAAGGAACCTGAAAGGCGCGGGAAGGGTTCCGCAGTGAATATCATAATGAAGGAGGCTTCCGGCGACATCGTGGTCCTCGCAGGGGCCGACCTTGCTATGGGGCCGAATTGCCTGGAGAAACTTATCCGGGGATTATCCGACCCGAAGATAGGCATGGTCGGGGCGCGGCCCGTGCCGATGAATGGAAAAAACACGTTCCCAGGCTTCTGTTCCCACCTGCTTTGGGACATGCACCACCTCATCGCGCTCCGTTCCCCCAAATGCGGCGAGCTGGTCGCGTTCAGAAACCTCGGGTACAAGATACCTGCCGCTATAGCGGCGGACGAAGCATATCTGGAGTCGCGTTTCAGGAAAGCCGGCTATCGGCTCGCATATGCGGGCGATGCGATGGTCCGCAACCGCGGCCCGGGCACGGTGTCGGACTATATGCGGCAGAGGCGGAGGATACACGCCCAGCACATGGCGCTCAGGAATGCCGTCGGTTATAGCGTTTCCACTTCCGACATGCGCCTGGTCGCCGCAGCATTCGTCTCATGCGCACTGTCGGACCTGAAATCGCTCCATCTTTTCGCAGCTGCCGCGGGGCTGGAATCCTTCTCCATGCTTCTGGGAGCGTACGATTACTATATAGCAAAAGACACGCACGAAGTATGGCGGGTGGTGGAAAGCACCAAGGAGATTGCATGATCGGGCTCGCGGCGAAGATACCATTATATGTTTCTTTCAGGGCAACGGGCACACCGCGCATGATGCCATTTAACCTGACAATCAGCGTGAGCTACAAATGCAATTCCAGGTGCAGAACCTGCAACGTCTGGAAGAGGAAGGCGGACGACCTGTCTGCCGCGGAGTACGATAAGATTTTCAGTAGCATAGGCAAGGGCGTATTCTGGGTAACCTTCAGCGGGGGGGAGCCGTTCCTAAGGAAAGACTTGGGTACCATAATCGCGTCGGCTTATGGGCGCTGCAGGCCGAAGATAATAAACATCCCCACGAACGGGCTGCTGGGCAGGCTTGTCTCAGAGAAATCCGCGCAGATCGCCAGGGCATGCCCGGATTCCGAGGTGGTTGTCAACCTCTCCCTGGACGGGGTCGGAAAGAAGCATGATAACATCCGGGGCGTGCCTGGGAATTTCAACCGTGCCATGGAGGCCTATCAAGCATTGCGGGAACTGAGGCTGCCTAATCTTTCTGTCGGGGTGCATATGGTCATCTCGCGTTTCAACGTGGAAGACGTGCCTGAGTTCTGCGATTTCGTGCTGGACGAGCTCAAGCCGGATTCCTACATAAGCGAGGTGGCCGAGGAGCGCGTGGAGCTCGGCACGATGGGCGCGGGCATAACTCCGAAAGCCCGGGATTATGCGAAAGCCGCGGATTACATAAAGATGAGGACAGGCAAAAAGAGCGCGAAAAAGGTCTCAAGGTTCACGAAAGCATTCAGGATGAATTATTACGAATATGCGAAGGAGGTGCTCAGGTCGAAAAGGCAGCCCATCCCATGCTATGCCGGGTTCGCGTCCGCCCAGATATCTCCTGAAGGTGATGTGTGGGGATGCTGTATCCGGGCAGAGCCTCTGGGCAGCCTGCGGCAGAGCGGTTATGATTTCAGGAAAATCTGGTTCTCTGAGCGCGCGGACAGGTTCAGGCAGAGCGTGAAAGCCGGCGAGTGCGCCTGCCCCCTGGCTAACGCATATTATTCCAGCGCGGTGTGTGACCCAATCACAACGGTCAATGTATTGTCGCGTTTAGGAAATTTGTCACCTTGATTTATCTCTTTCTTATTTTTACGATAAGCATATCGCGGTGAAATGGTATCATGTCGTAGAGGAACCACGCGACCTTAGGAAAGAAACCGACAGTCTGGCCCCTGGCTTTCTGTGCAAGAAACCAGCCTGAGGACATGCTTTTTTCTGAACTGGTTTCTATCACGAAACCGGTTTTTTGCAGCATGGAGTGCAGCGCTCTTTTTGTGAAATATGAGACATGATTGGAAGGCTCACCACCGTACAAGCCTCCGTACCTTGCCCTTAGCGAGCATTCTACGCCATGGGGTTGAAAGCCGAGAATGAGAAATGCAATCACGAGTTTGGAATCTAATCGTGGAACGGATATGATTGCATAACCGTCCTTCTTCAGGACGCGCCGGACCTCGCCAAGGGCGAATTCAGGGTCAATCAGGTGTTCCAGCGTCTCGCACATGGTTACGCAGTCGAATGAAGAATCCGGATAGGGGACTGGGGAGGAATTAAGGTCAACCCTGGCCACTTTCACCCCGTTCTGCAATGCTTTTTGCGCATCACCGATTTCGATGCCATGGATATCGACCTTGCCAAGCCGTTTCGCATAATACGCTGTAAGCACGCCGTCAGAGCATCCGATGTCGAGATAGCTGCCTCCGTCGGCAGGCTCCAAAAGCCTTGCAACCTCTTTGACGCGCTCTTCCAGCCTGAGGGACGCACCGTCACGCAGGTACCCCCGCCACCCGACCGCGTCCTGCCATCGTTTCCGGTTGTTATCTGCCAGTGAAAGCGGCATTTTTTTCCCTCCCTATTATGTAAAAATGATGGGCCCAAAAAGATTTAATGCCCGGTGGGAGCGGCGAGTCTTCGATGAAAGAGTATCCGAGGACGTTTTCCTTCAACAGGGGCGCCTTCCCGCAATAATAATCCAGCATGCTCCATCTCCACGTTTTTTCCTTCTTGGAGCCGGGCAGGATGTCCTTCAACGCCACGACGGTGTCAGGCCAGGGCGGAATGTCCAACACGCCGGCCTCCACCCTTGGGAATCCCGCGTCCGAAAGCGCGGCTTCAACCCGCTTCATGTCCGCCCACCCGTGGTTCGCAGGAAGCCTGCCCGCGAGTTTCCTCAGCTGGAACAGCGGGTTCCACGGGTTGGGCATGCAGATGAGGACTGCGTCGGACGAAACGCGGGCCATTTCCCGCACCATGCGCCCTGGATCCTCGAGGTGCCAGAGCGCGGCGAAGTTGTATGCCAGGCCGAACTCCGAATCCGCGAAAGGCAGCGGCTCCGGGGTTTCCGAGAGCACGAACCTGGCTTTTTTTCCTGCCATGGACCATGCGGTTTCGGCATCTTCAAGGCGCCCGCGGTCCGAATCCACGAGCGTGACCTCCACTCCGAGGCCCGGCAGGGCCATGCTGTTTATGCCGGTGAGGCCGGCCATGCCGAAAATCGGGGCTTCAACCGCGTTCTTTATGCAAAACCGTTTCACGGTGCGTTCCAGCAGGCGGTTGAGCATGAACTGCTCGTACACCACGCCCAAGCCAACATCGGAACGCTCCAGTATTCCCATGCAATCACTTCAGCAGCCCTTTTCCGCGGTACCACGCGACGCTTCTTTTCATGCCTTCCGCAAGGCCGACTTTCGGGGAGTAACCGAGAACATCCGCCGCGCCTTTGCAGGTGAAAGCCCGGTTTTCGCTCAGATAGCGCGCCTGCGCGAGTGTGAGTGGCGGTTTCGCTAAAAGCCCCCATGTGTGGTCCAGAAGGAAGCCGGCGGCCGTCGCGAACGGAACAGGCACGCTTAATGCAGGGGCAGGAACGCCCATCGCCCGGGCCATGCAGCCTATGAATTCCTTCACAGCGACCGGCCGCTCGCCGGCTATGTTGAACGCCTTTCCACACGCGCGTTCATTGCCTGCCGCGAGAAGCAGAGCGTCCACCACGTCATCTATGTACGTGGGATGCAGCATGGACCTGCCGCCACCGAAGAAAACAAACCGCCCCTGCCTGATGCTTTGGAAAAGCGGAAGCAGGTGCATGTCGCCCGGCCCGTACACGAACTCGGGCCTCACCACGACAACGGGCATTCCCTCCTTCGCGTAGGAGAGCGCAAGCTTCTCCGCCTCGGCCTTCGCCTTCTCATACGCGTTGGTGGGATTGTAGGGACGGTCATCCCCGGCAGTCTCCCCTTCCCTGAGCGGGCCGAATATGCCGCAGCTGCTTACGTGCATGAAACGCTTCACTCCGGCATTGCGCCCGGCTTCAAGCATGTTGCGCGTGCCTTCGAAATTGACCTTCCACAGGAGGCTGTCCGGTATCCCCCATCCGCCCAGCACCCCAGCGCAATGGAATACGGCGTCCATTCCTCCGGCTGCCCCGGCGCACGAGCCGCGGTCGGTGACATCCCCCGTGATTATCTCCGCACCGGCATCCCGCAGGCCTGTTGCGGGCTCCGGGTCCCTGGCCAGCACCCGCACCCGCGTGCCTTGTGCAATCAGCCTTTCCGCCAGCGCCCCTCCTATGAATCCGGTGGCGCCGGTTACCAGTGCCTTCATGATACTATTGCTCCATTGGGAGTTTTAAAAAGATACGCGGAAGAATTGCCCCATGGCAAAGCAGGGCATCGTGAAGGCTACGGTCATGGTAATTTTTTTCACGACTGCCGCCAACCTGTTTTCCTACCTGTTCCAGCTCCTCATGGGGAGGATGCTCGTGCCTGAGGACTACGGGCTTCTTTTCAGCCTTCTCTCGCTTTGGAACATCCTCGCCCTGGCGGCATCATCCTTCACGCTCGTGGTTGCGAAGTACTCCGCTGCCTTCATCGCGAAAAGGGAGGAATGGCGCACAGGTGCAATGCTGAAAAGCGGCATGGAGAAATCCACCCTGGCAGGGATTGCGGTGTTCGCCGCCCTTCTGCTGCTCTCCCCGTTCATCGGGGCATTCCTGCATTCCACGGACCCCATATACCTTCCGGTGCTTTTCCTTTCCGCATTCACCATCCTTCTCCTCCCCCTGTTCACCGGAATGCTCCAGGGCATGGAACGTTTCTTCGGCTACGGAGTGACCGTGGCCTCGGGGCCCTTCTTCCGGCTCGCCGCGGCGGTATTGCTCGTTTCAGCGGGTTTCGGAATACTCGGAGGGCTTCTGGGAACCGCCATATCCTGCTTTGCTGGGGTGGCGCTCGGATTCTGGTTCCTGAAGGATGTCAGGCGGGAAGGGGAGTTCCGGTTTTCCGGATTCGGCTCTTATTCCGCCCTCGTGCTGTTCTCCACCGTCCTTTTCAGCGCGCTCTGCAACATTGACGTGGTGCTGGCCAGGCATTTCCTCAGCGCGGAACAGGCGGGCATATACTCCATGGTGGCGGTCCTGGGAAGGATAATCATCTACGCCCCTGCCGGGGTGGTGGCGGTGCTCTTCCCGCTGGTGGCCTCATCGCACGAGAAGGGCGAGGCCACCGGCGGCAAGCTGGCGGAAGCGCTGGTTGCCGTGGCCGTGATATCCGGAGCAGTGACAGCGGTATACTTCCTCTTCCCGGTTCAGATTATCTCCCTGCTTTTCGGAAGCGCGTACCTTCCCGCGGCGGAGTACCTCGCTCCATATGGCGCAGGGATGATGTTTCTCTCCCTTATCGGTGTTTTCTACAGCTACTACCTGTCCAAGGGAAGCGCGGGCGTTGCGGCGGCGCTTGCATTCACAACAATCCTTCAAATCCTGCTGGTTGTTGCGTTCCATGATTCGGCCGGGGAGATGGTGGTGGTGGTCCTCGCCTCGAATCTGGCCGGGCTGGCGGTTTTTGGCATCGTGATGGCATTCCCCATGGCCGCGCGGCGTTTGCGCGCGTGACACATTCCAGTGACCGGGCGCGTGTCTCTTGCGCCGAACAATTATAATATCTCCCAGTCAATCCCCTTCCCATGCGAATCAAGCTCCATCTCAACAAGTCCGTTTACGACAACGCAGCAGCCTACTACGAGCTCGCCAAGGAGGCGAAGAAGAAGCGCGAGGGGCTAACCCAGGCAATGGAAGAGACGAAAAAAGAGATGGAAAAGGCGAAGAAGAAGGGCGCAGAGGCGAAGAAGGTGGTGAAAATCAAGCGCGAGAAGCAGTGGTTCGAGAAGTTCCACTGGTTCAGGACCTCGGCAGGCAGGCTCGCCGTCGGGGGCCGCAGCGCGCAGCAGAACGACCTGGTCTTCTCCAAGCACACGGACGAGGCCGACCTTTTCTTCCACGCGGACATCCAGGGCGCCTCGGCAATCATCCTGAAAGACGGCGCAACCGCGTCCAAAGAGGAGCTCCTGGAATGCGCCCAGTTCGCGGCATGCTTCTCCAACGCGTGGAAGAACGCGAACGCCGCGGTGGACGTATATGCGGTGAAAAAAGAACAGGTGTCCAAGCATTCCCACGGCGGCTTCATCGCAACTGGCGCGTTCGCCATTACGGGCGAAAGGCAATGGTTCAAGAACACGAAGCTCGCCCTGCGTGTCGGCATTGGCCCGGAATCAAAGCAGATTGTAATCGTTCCGGGAATATCGGAAACCAAGCTTTCGCCCGAAAGCCCGCTCGGCCCGTCCAAATCAGGAAAGGACAAGGGAGCGCTCGCGAAAATCCTTGCCAAGACGTTCGGATGCCACCCCGATGAACTGTTAGAGATACTTCCGAACGGAAAATCCAAAATCTCCGCTAGATAAATGAATATAAGATTTCCCTTTCCAATAAGCACATCGTGGGGTTATGGCGGGAAGAATCGAGATAGGCATAAATGCCGGAATGCGCGACGTCACCGCAGGTCAGATGCAGGCCCGCATAAAGCAGGAGCTGAAAAAGGACGTCGCCTGCAGTTTCATCGAAGCTTATAATATAGACGCGGACCTCACCGAGGCGGAGCTGGAGAAGCTCGGAAAGGAGGTTTTCACTGACAGCGTCATCCAGCACTTCTCCCATAAGGAATGCCTGCAGCCCGGCTCATGGCGCGTGGAAATCGGCTTCCTGCCCGGAGTCACGGACAACGTGGGCAAAACCGCGAAGGAGGCGATAGCGGACGCGCTAGGAAAGGAAGTGGACGTCTACTACAGCAGGGCATACGCGCTCAAGGGAGCCATCAACGAGGAGGACTGCGGGAAAATCGCCGCAATGGTGCACAACCCGCTTGTGGAAAGGTACATCCTCCACCAGCCGGGCGCCCAATCCGCGCCCTATATCCCCAAGGTCCTGCTCCAGCACGAGCCCAGGGTGGAGCACATGTCGCTCCACATGTCCGAAGCCAGGTGGATGCAGTTCTCCAAGGAGAGGATGCTCGCGCTCGGCATAGCCGAGTTCCGCGCCATCCAGAGGCACTTCAAGGGGGAGCGGGTGCAGGAGCAGAGGAAGGAGGTCGGCCTGGACAGCAAGATAACGGACGTGGAGCTGGAGCTGCTCGCCCAGACCTGGTCCGAGCACTGCAAGCACAAGATATTCAACGCGCAGATAAGCTATCTTGACACCGAGACCGGCGAGACAATGGCTATAAACTCCCTGTTCAGCACGTTCATACGCGGCGCGACCGAGCAGATAAAGAAGCCCTACGTGGTGAGCGTGTTCAAGGACAACGGGGGCATAATCAAGTTCAACCCCGAATACGACATCGCCGTGAAGGTGGAGACGCATAACGCACCCTCCGCCCTGGACCCCTACGGAGGCGCGCTCACCGGCGTGCTGGGGGTGCAGCGCGACGTGCTCGGCACAGGGATGGGGGCCAACCCGATAGCGAACCTCGACGTGCTCTGCTTCGGGCTGCTGGACGAAACCGAAGTTCCCAAAGGGGCGCTCCACCCGCGCAGGATATACGACGGCGTCACGAAGGGGATAGAGCACGGCGGCAACAAGATGGGCATACCGACCGTGAACGGCTCCATAATATTCGACAGGGATTTCACCTGCAGGCCGCTGGTGTACTGCGGCACAGTGGGAATCATGCCGTCCAAAATAGGCGAGCGGCGCACGTCCGAGAAGCAGATTTTCCCGGGCGACCTCGCCGTCATGGCCGGCGGCAGGATAGGCAAGGACGGCATACACGGCGCCACGTTCTCGTCCCAACAGATTGACCAGCACACGCCGCAGTCCGTGGTGCAGATAGGGGACCCGATAACACAGAAAAAGATGCTGGACTTCGTGCTCGAGGCCAGGGACGCCCAGCTCTACAACGCCATAACCGACAATGGCGCGGGCGGATTGTCATCCAGCGTTGGCGAGCTCGCGCAGCTTTCCGGCGGCTGCGAAATCTACCTGGACAAGTGCCCGCTGAAATACCCTGGGCTGGACCCGTGGGAAATCCTGGTCTCCGAATCCCAGGAGCGCATGACCCTTGCCGTGCCTTCGGGGAACATGGAGAAGCTCACCCTGCTGGCGCAGAAGCACGGCGTGGAGATAAGCGTGGTGGGCAAGTTCACCAGCAGCAGGAGGTTGCATGCGCTTTATCGGGACAAGACCGTGGCATACATGGACCTGAAGTTCCTACACGACGGCGTCCCCCAGTACAGGCTCGACGCCGAATGGAAGCCCAGGCCGTTCCCGGAGCCGCAGATAACCGAGGCCGACCCGGGCGCTGTGCTCAAGATGCTTCTCGCCTCGCCGAACATAACCACCAAGGAGCCCGTGGTGCGGCGCTACGACCACGAGGTCAAGGGCGAGAGCGTGATAAAGCCGCTCATGCGCGGGCCCAACGACGCGGCGGTCATCAAGCCCCTATACGGCTCATGGGAGGGGCTCGTGATATCCCACGGCATATGCCCGAAGTTCGTGCAGGACGGCTATGCGATGTCGTCCCTCGCCTTCGACGAGGCGGTGAGGAGCGCGATTGCGGTGGGGGCGAAGTTCGGCTATCTCGCGTGCCTGGACAATTTCTCCTGGCCCGACCCGGTGAAATCGGAAAAGACCCCGGACGGCGAGCTCAAGCTGGCGCACCTGGTGCGTGCGTGCCTCGCGCTTTACGACTGCGCGACCACCTACGGGATCCCCATAATATCGGGAAAGGACAGCATGAAGAACGACTACTATTCCGGCGACCGCAAGTACTCCATACCGCCGACGCTGCTCGTCACGGTGGTGGGCAAGATGGACGACGTGCGCAAGGCGGTCACATCCGAGTTCAAGGCTCCGGGCGACGCGGTCTATGTGCTCGGCATGACGCGTGACGAGCTGGGCGGAAGCGATTACTACCGGCTGTTCGGAGGCGTTGGCAACAACCCGCCCAGGGCTAGGCCCAACGAGCACACGCCCGTGTACAAGGCCCTTGGGGCCGCAATCGAGGAGGGGCTGGTGGCGTCCGCGCACGACGTTTCCGACGGCGGGGCCGCGGTCGCGCTTGCCGAGTCCGCAATCGGCGGCGGCGTGGGCGTGGACCTGGACATGAGCCTCATGAGTCGGGAAACCGAGAAGGAGGACGCGCTGCTGTTTTCCGAAAGCCCGGGCAGGTTCGTGGTGTCCGTGGCCGAGGCGAACTGCGCGCGCTTCGACTCGGTCATGAAAGGCTGCATCTGCGCCAGGGTCGGCCGCGTCCGCGGCGACCAGCGCGTGATAATGCGCAAAGAGGACAAGCCGGTTGTGAACGCTCTCGTGGATGACCTCAGGATTCTATGGAACACAGGGCCGGAGAAGAGCGCCCCGAAGGTATGATGAAATGCTTTCTGAAATAAACGACGAGGCCGCGAGCCTGCTTCATGCTGCATGCGGAGGGAAGATTGCGAAGGAGGAGATAGCGAGGAGCATGGAGCCCGCGAAGGAGGGCTTCGGCGACCTGGCCAGCAAGCTCGCATTCATGCTCGCCCCCGTGGAAAGGAAAAACCCGGCCGAAATCGCAAAAGGCATCGCGTCGAAAATCCCGAAATCAAATTTTTTCTCAAAAGTGGAGGCCGTCGGGCCCTACATCAACCTGCACATGAGCGACGGCGCGTACGCGTTCGCGCTGCAGAAAATCATAAGTGAGGGCAAGAAGTTCGGCCGCTGCAAGAAGACCGGGAAAAAGATGATGGTGGAGTATTTCCACGCGAACACGCACAAGGGCGTGCACATCGGGCACATACGAAACATCTCGCTCGGCGAATCCGTGTGCAGGCTGCTCGAGTTCTCGGGCAACAAGGTAATGCGGGCGAATTACCAGGGGGACATAGGGCCGCACGTGGCCAAATGCCTCTGGGGCTTCATCAACCTGCACGAAGGGAAGGCGCCGGAGGAAAAGCGCGGCATATGGCTGGGCAAGGTCTATTCCGAGGCGTCAAAGAGAATCAAGGACAAACCGGAGCTCGAGGCGCAGGTCCAGGACATAAACCTGAAGCTCTACTCCGGTGACAAGGAGATGACTGCCCTTTGGAAGAAGACCAGGCAGTGGTGCCTGGACGACTTCGACTCTTTCTATAAGGAGTTCGGCGTGAAGTTCGACCAGCTCTATTTCGAGAGCCAGGCGCAGGAGCCGGGCATGCAGATAGCGAGGGACGCGCTGAAGAGCGGGGTAGCGAGGATGGACCAGGGCGCGGCCATCATAGACATGAAGGGCGAGAACCTCGGGGTCGCCATAATCATCACGAAGGAGGGATACCCGCTCTACCATACCAAGGACCTCGGGCTCGCGAAAATCAAATTCGCCAAATACAAGGACCTGGACAGGAGCATCCACGTGGTCGGGAAGGAGCAGGAATTCTATTTCAAGCAGCTGTTCAGGATGTTCGGGCTGCTCGGCTTCGAAACCGCCGCGAAAATCTCCTATCATCTCATCTACGAGCTCGTCATGCTTCCGGAGGGCAAGATGTCCTCGCGCGAGGGCACGATGGTGCTTTACGAGGATTTGAAGGAGAAGCTGCTCGCGATAGTAAAGGAGGAGGTCAGGAAAAGGCACGCTGACTGGGACGAGGCGAAGATAGCGGAGACCGCGATGGCTATAACGCTCGCAGCGATAAAATTCACAATGGTGCGCAGGGAGCCAAACCGGCAGCTTATCTTCGACTGGGACCAGGCGCTCAGCACCGAGGGGGATTCGGGACCCTATCTGCAATACGCGTTCGTGCGCACGAACGGCATACTCAGGAAGGCGGAGTTCAAGCCGAAAGTCGCCAAGGATTATTCGTTCACGGAGCAGGAGAAGAAGCTGATAAAACAGCTGTGCCTGTTCCCGGATTCCGTCGCAGGCGCGGCAGGCACGCTTTCGCCGCACGTGCTCTGCGGCTATCTGCTGGAGCTCGCCGCGGAACTCAACAGGTTCTACACCACGTCGCGCGTGCTGAACGCGGACACGGACGAGGAGAAGGGAACGAGGCTCGCAATCATCGCGGCCACAAACTCGGTGCTCGCGAGCTCGCTGGACCTGCTCAACATAGAAAGCCCGGAGAGGATGTGAGAAGATGAGGATGCAGCACATGGCGCTGGCGGCTCTTATCCTGCTTGCATGGCTGCCGCTTTCTTTCGCGGCAACGGACTGCGAAAAATCCTGCTGCCGCACCTACAGCGGAAGCTGGGACGACACCTTTGACGACTGCCTGCACCCCAATGCGGGCTTCGACAAGTGCAATACTGATTGCGAGGCCGCCGTGTACGCAGCCAGGCCGCAGGGGCCCGCTCCCGCAAGCCCTGAGAATACGTATACCTGCAAGATGGGTTTCGTGCTCGCGTCCGTGCTGGCAGGGGCGTTCGTTATGGGGAGAAAATAGCCGTTTTTGAAATCACTCTTTTTCCAGCATCCATTCCATGGTCTTGCCGAAGTCGCGCGCCATCCCGCGCTTTTCAAAATACTTCAGGACTATCTCCACGTCGCGCTCGAGGAATTTTTTCGAGTTCGGGTGGCCGAGCAGCACGCCCTGCCCGAAATCTATGAGGATGGGCTGCGGGCCCATCATTATGTTATACTCGCTCACGTCCGCGTGCACGAGCCCTGCCCTGTACATTGCCCTGATGTCCTGCAGTATGGAATCCAGGTCCTTCTCGCCGTGCAGCGGGCCCGACCGGTCCATGGTCTGGTATGGCAGCCCCTCCTCCCCCAGGAAGCTCATGACCAGCACGTGGCTGTCCACGTAGAGCGGCCTCGGGGCATGAACCCCGGCGTTTTCGCAGATTTCCAGGTTCTTGAATTCCTTGTGCGCGAAGGCGCCGGCGATGTTCCTGTCGGTCATCCTGATGTTCCTGAACCTGGGGTCGGCAAGCAGATATTCCGACTTGCGGAAGAACGGCGCGGTCTCTATCTTGTAGATTTTCACGGCCACGTTCGCGCCCGAAGGCGTCGTGGCGCGGAACACGTTCGCCTCTTTCCCCGTGGACACCGGGTAGTCCACGGTTTGGAGGATGCCCTTCTTTATCGCCTTGTAAAGTATGAGCAGCGTCTGCCTGTCGAACACTTCCGACTCTATCTTGAAGCGCTCCTTGAGCTGGAAGTCCTCTTTGAGCGGTTTTTTCTTGTGGGCCATGTGAAACCAGGCTATCATCTCCACCAATGATTAAAATGCCCCTGCTTTGCGCCGGTTACCCCCCCTGCGCCGGAGGCGTAGTGGTCAGGAAAGTAAATTCATGCTGATAAATAATGCTTTTAAATGCCGACTATGTAATACTATCATGCAAAGGCGCGCGAGTGCTGCACTTGCAGCTACGTTATTGGCATTGGTAGTGTCGCTGCTCGTTTACATGACCGTAAGCTACGCGCAGTCCTATGAAAACGGAAGCACGGAAGCATCCGGCGCAATCCCGGACAACCAGTCCCTGAACGTCAGCGGGGCGCCTGCGGGAAACGAAACATTCAACCAATCAGTCCAGAACGACACCGTGCCGGAAGCGTCCCCCGAGGCCGTCCCGCCGGAAGTCGAATCATCGAACCCGTTCATTCAAAGCGAACCCGCCCCTGAAGCGCTTTCTGGAATAGGCCCGCTGCAGATCGGGTTCCAGGGCCAGCAGGCTCAAAACGGAATCGGCCCTTCAATGCTTCCCGGGGGTGTTCCATCGTTGAACGAACCCTTTAACCATTCCGTTCAGGGAGAATCCGCTCCTGGAACGAGGCGCACCGGGCCCCGGAGCGCTCTTCCTCCAGGCGGAAATTTTTTGGAATCAAACGGAATGGAGCCCCAAACGCCTGCCGGGGTTGCCCCGCCGAACGGGCGCCTGAACCAGTCCCTTCAAAGGGATTGCATCATTTACGCCCTTGAACTGAGGAAAATTGGGCCGCGGATGGCGCTTCCTTCAAACAAAACCGCTCCTGGAGCGCTTTCGGAGATTATTCTGCCGGGGAACAAATCCCTGCAGGCCCTTCAGGAAGAATGCGCCCCTTACGCCCTTGAAACGCCCTCCCGGGTTCCGCCTGGCCCTGGGAATGCTCCGGGCGCACTGGCTCCGGCCTTTGTTGAGCCTGCTTCCCAGCCGCCCCAGCCAGCCCCGAATAATGCTCCGGGCGCCTTTACCATCCAAAGCAGCGAACCAACCCTGTCCGAAGCCGGGACCGGTTCCGTAGCCGGCTACGGCATAATGGACAACAATGCGAGCGTCAACTGCCCGAACATATCCCTATCCGGCACCTACGCGATGCCGATAAACTACACCGGCGCGCCGAACAGCGCTTCACCGTTCACCGGCGCTTCCTGTGTCAGGATTACCGCGTCCAACGTGGTCTTCGACTGCGCCGGCCACACCATCAGGAACAACGCCAGCGGCACGACATTCGGCATCCTCGTTGCAACGGCCAATAACGTCACGGTGAAGAACTGCGACGTCTCCAACTATACCTACGGCATATATTACTACGGTTCGAACAATTCCAATGTCCTGAACATCAGCGCCCACAACAACACAAATTACGGCATCGGCTTTCATTCATCGAACAGCAGCACCCTGGCCAACAATACTGCCAATGGCAACACTTACGGCATCTACCTCAATTCATCGAGCAACAACACCCTGTCTAACAATATCGCCAACAAGACCTATTACGGCATCTATCTCTCTTACTCGAGCAACAACAACACCATATCCAACAATATCCTCAACAACAACAGCGGGGGTGGCATCTACCTCAATTGGTATTCGAACAACAACGCCCTGTATAACAACAGCGTCGCCAAAAACGGCGGGGATGCCATTTACCTCTATTCATCGGGCAACAATAGCATCTATAACAACAGCGCCAATAACAACGTCGGCCATGGCATCTACCTCTCCGGGTCGAGCCAGAATGCCGTATACAACAACACCGCCAACAACAACCAGGGGTACTACGCCGGCATAGGGCTCGATGGCTCGAACAACAATGCCATATCCAACAATACTGCCAACAACAACAGCTATTACGGCATCTACCTCGCTTACTCGAGCAGCAACAACACCCTGTCCAACAACCGCGCCACGGACCACTACGGCGCCGTCTACCTCACTGCATCGGACAACAATACCCTGTGCAACAACATCCTGCCCAACAATACTGCCTACAGCTCCACTACCATCTACCTTTCTTCATCCAACAACAATATCATATGCAACAATGCCCTCACCAACAACTATAATGGCATCTACCTTTATTCATCGAACAACAACACCCTGTCCAACAATACCGCAGGCAACAACACCAATATTGCCCTCTCCGTTTATTCATCCAACAACAACACCCTGTCCAACAATACCGTCGGCAACAGCTCCTATGGCATCTCCGTTTCATCGAGCAGCAACAACAACGTCCTGTCCAACAACAGCGTCGACAACAGCACTAACATTGGCATTTTCATCGCATCATCAAACAACAACACCCTGTCCAGCAATACCGTCAACAACAACCATTATGGCATCTACCTCTCTTCATCAAACAACAACACCCTGTCCAGCAATATTGCCAACAACAACAGCTATTACAGCATCTACCTATATTGGTCTATCAACAACACCCTGTCCAGCAATATTGCCAACAACAATTCCTACAGCGGCATCTACCTCTCTGAATCCGACAACAACACCCTGTCCAGCAATATCGCCGACTGCAACGGGTTCTCCGACCCTTATTATAATCCCGGCATCCGCCTTTCTTCATCGAAAGACAATCTCCTGTACAACAATACCGCAGCAAACAACTCCCTCTGGGCCCTCGACTTAGAGTACGAGTCCACGGGCAACATCATCCAGAACCTCAGCATGGGCAACAACACGGTGTCGTTCACAGGAAAGAACGTCTATATCCGGGATTCCGCCCGCCCGCCGGCATCCAATCCGCCCGGCATCCTTGACATAAACAGGTTCGTGAACGTCACCCCGGTTGACACCTCGGGCGCATTCATATTCCTCAACCTGAGCTACACGGCTGCGGACGTCTCGTCCCTGGACGAGAGTTCCCTCTTCATGGGCAAATACAGCAGCGGATGGATAACCGACACCTTCAGCTTCGCGTCCACATACGGAGTGGACACTCCCGACAAATACGTGTACGCCAACATAACCGATTTCGGAAGCATCTTCGGAATTCTTGGCGGGACCGCATCGAGCACCAGCCTGGACACCAACTGCCCGGTGATATCCTCGCCCGGCCATTACGCGCTTACGGTGGACTCGTACGGCGCGCCGAACAACGCAACACTGTACACATCCCTTGCCGACAGCGCCTGCATCGTCATCAATGCGCCCAACGTCGTGTTGGACTGCGCCGGCCATGTCATCCCGAACAACGGCGCCGGCGGCACGACCTATGGCGTCCTTGTCGCAGCGGCCAATCACGTTACTGTGAAGAACTGCGACATCAAGGGTTATTCATACGGCGTGTACGAATACCATTCAAACAGCGGCTTTATCCTGAACAACTCAATAGACGGGAACCAAAGCGATTACTGGCTGAAAGGAAATGACGGCCTGGTCCTCGACACAAGCTCCTTCAACACCATCGTAAACAACACCGTCTTCCGCAACAACCAGGGCTTCTGGCTCCAGGGCGGTTCAGGCAACACCATCAATAACAATACCGCCCGGGACAATGTGTACTGGGACCTGTACGTCAGCACTAGCAGCGCGTCGGACTGCAACAACGCCATCACGAACATGATTGGCTCGGGCGGCCTGCCCATCAACTACTCCAGCACGGCGGTCTCATGGGGCAACAGCGCCTCGTCAGAGATATTCCTCTGCAATGCCGACGGCTCGAATCTCAACAACGTCACTGTGACCAATACGGGAGCCTATAACAACGGCATCGTGCTCCTTCTGTCGGAAAACGTCAACATCACGAACTCGACATCCTACCATAACTGGGAGGGCATTTCCATCGTGCAGACCGGCGGCGGCATTTTCGTCCTGAACAGCACGCTGCAGGAAAGCGGCCATTTTGACTTTGACATTGACAGCAGTTCCTGCAACAACACGGTCGCCAACGTGACCGGTTCGGGCGGACGGCCCATCAACTACACGCAAGTGCCGGTGTCCTGGAGCAACATCGTCTCGTCAGAGATAATCCTGTGCAATGCGGACCACTCCAACCTGACCAATGTCACGGTCCTCGGTTCCGGGGGCTCCATGCTTGAAAACAACGCCCTGTACATGGTTGGCGCAGATTACGTCAATGTGGCCAATTCCGTATCCAGTTACAACGACCTGGGCGTCTTCAACCTTGGCGGGTCGTACGACAATTTCACCAACAATACGTTTTCCGGCAACCGCGAGATAGGGGTTTTCTTCAACGGGGCGCCCTACAACAGGATAATCAACAACACCGTCCAGGAGAACGGCCATGACGGCATCCAGCTCTACTGGTCCGGAAGCCATGACAATTACCTCGCAGGCAACCTGGTGACGGACAACGGCTGGTCCGGCATCAGCCCGTCCTACTATTCCTATTCAAATAGCCTCACCAACAATACGGTGCTCCGCAATCAAAACGGAATATACCTGGCCGGCAGCCACGCAAATACGATATGGAACAACACCGTCCAGGAGAACACGCAATACGACCTCTATAATTATCCCTTCAGCACATCCGACTGCGTCAACTACATCACGAACATGAACGGCTCTGGCGGAAGGCCGGTCAACTACTCGTACGCCGCGGTCTCGTGGGCCAACATCACCTC
>CAILMQ010000021.1 GCA_903835385.1 uncultured Microcaldota archaeon
GCAGGAGCAGGGCCGAACATGGGAGGTTCGGGGCCCGAGGCAACGGGCGGAGGCCCGGGCTCAGAGGCATGGGGCCCAGGAGCAGGAGGCACCAGCGCCGGAAGTTCCGCAGGCGGAAGCGGAAGAAAAAAGAAGCGCGGTCCAGGCGGCGACGATGTCGTGGAAGGCGAGTACGAGAAGGTGGACGATGAGAAGTGAAATCAAGGAGAAGAAATAAAAGGCGGAACGGACAAGGTTAGCGCATGGCAGTGAAAAGCGAGGGCGATTATTGCAAGGTGCTGGGCGTGGCAGAGGGAGCCACGGCAGAACAGATACGCCGCGCGTATCGGAGGCTCGCCATGCGCTACCACCCCGACCGCAACAAGTCGCCGGAAGCCGCGGAGAAATTCAAGCAGGTGCGCGAGGCGTACGCGGTACTGAGCGGAAAGGAAAAGCCCCCTCCGGATACGCGGCACAGGACGCAGGGCACCGGACACGCGGCACAGGACATAATCTTCCGCCGCGCCGTGAAGCCCGTCTCATACGAAGCCGCCGAGTTCTCCCTGAGGGCGCAGCGAGTATGGGAGAACCTCGCGAACGAGCAGCATAACAGCTCCTATCGTTGAGGCGCTGACAATGGCACCGGCAAAGCGCGACTATTACGAGATTCTCGGAGTTCCCAAAAACGCCAGCAAGGACGATATAAAAAAAGCCTATCGCAAGCTCGCATTCGAATTGCACCCGGACCGCAACAAGTCCGCGGACGCGGGGGCGAAATTCAAGGAGATGAGCGAGGCGTACGCGGTGCTCAGCGACGAGAACAAGCGCAGCCAGTACGACCAGTACGGACATGCGGGATTCGACCGCATGTACACCAACGAGGACATCTTCCGCGGGGCGGATTTCAGCGACTTCGGGGATCTCGAGGACATCCTGCGCAACTTTGGGTTCGGCTCCAGGAGCCCCTTCGGGAGCGGGTTCGGTTCGTTCTCAGGCAGGGGGGGCAGGAGGCGCGAGTTCGGCGCCGACCTGGAGGCCGAGAGCAGCATAACACTTGAAGAGGCGGCGAGCGGCGTGAAGCAGGAAGTGGAGATGTACCGCACCAAGGAATGCGGCCGCTGCGAAGGCGGCGGCGCGGAGCCGGGCTCCAGGGCGAGCACGTGCGATCAGTGCAGGGGAAACGGCCAGGTGCAGCAGGGCAGGCGCATGGGCGGAATGTCTTTTTTCACGGTCACCACATGCCCCAAGTGCAGGGGCGAGGGCAGCGTCATCAGCAATCCGTGCAGGGGCTGCGGCGGCTCGGGCAGGGTGCGCGAGAAGGAGCACATAAAAATCACGATTCCGGCGGGCATAGAGAGCGGCATGCGCATAAGGCTGGAAGGCCTGGGCGAATACGGACGCGACGGCCAGGGGGATTTATACGTCCTGGTGCGCGTGAAGCCGCACAAGTTCTTCGAGCGCAAGGGCGACGAGCTCTGGCTGGACGCGCCGGTCCAGTTCGGCATGGCCGCCCTCGGCGGCAAGATGGACGTGCCCACACTGGCCGGCCATGTGAAACTCAGCATACCCGCAGGCACGCAGCCGGGCACGGTTTTCAGGCTCAAGGGAGAGGGCATGCTTGACATGCGCAATGGAAAAAAGGGAGACGAGATGGTGCGCGTCACCGTGGATGTCCCGAAAAAGCTCACGCAAAAGCAGAAGGAATTATTGGAGCAGTTCGCGAAAGAGAGCGGTGACAAGAAGAAAAAGGGATTTTTCGAGAACGTGTTCAAAGGATTTTTCTAGTTTCTGATTTTTTCTTGCTCAAGCCATGCCGAAGAACCCCTGCTTCAGGAACGCCACGCCCCAGGCTATCGTGACCAGCCCCATCATCGTGGAGAGCACGCGGACGCCGGTGTGGCCCAAATACTTGTACATGAGCGTGCCTGCCATGAGCGCGAGCCAGATGACCAGCAGCGCACCGAGCCCCGCTACGGCGGTGACCGCGGTCCCGAATTCGTTTGCGAGGATGATTGCCGCCGATATGGTTGCCGGCCCGGTTATGAGCGGGGTGCCTATGACCGACGCGATGGCGCTCACATCATGCGTGTTCTCGCCGTCCTCCTGTTTGATGAACGACACGCCGAGCGAGAGCTGGATGCCGAGCAGCACCAGTATCAGGCCTCCGGCCGCCTTGAACGTCTCTATGTTGACCTTCATTATTTCCAGGAGCACGTTTCCTGCCAGGAGGAAGAGGAACAGGGGCACCGCTGCCACCACGACCGCCTTGGCAGCGCAGAGGTTCCGCTCCCTCTTGTCAAGGTTCTTTGTCATTGACAGGAACGCGGCCATGCTCAGCAGCGGGTCCATGATGACTATGAGAAGGACGAACGCCTGTATGAACGGAAGGAAATCCATATGCTCACGATTTAGTGAATACTACGTCTGGTTTTTTATTCTTTGTTTCCGATAGGCCTCCCGTGGCACCTATGAAATCCAAGCCGCTCATAAAGGACGTGAAGAAGAAATCCTTCACCTGCTGCGCCTGCAGCCGCTACTGCAGAATCGCGCCAGGACAGGTCGGCTTCTGCGGCGTGCGCGCCAACGACGGGGGCAAATTCAACCTCCTTGTCTATGGCAAGCCCTGCGCGGTGTGGGTGGACCCGGTGGAGAAAAAGCCCATGTTCCATTTTCTTCCCGGCTCAACGAGCTATTCGCTCGGCACTTTCGGATGCAATTTTTCATGCTCCTTCTGCCAGAACTGGGACATCTCCCAGGCGCCGCAAGAGGCGCGATTCCGCGACCCGAAGGGCTGGAGGGGATATTTCGAGCGGCTGGTGGAACGCAGCCAGAACCAGCTCCCTCCGGAAAAGGTGGTGGAGAACGCGCTCGCAGAAGGGTGCAAGTCCATAGCCTACACCTACAACGAGCCGACGATATTCACCGAATACGCCCTGGATGTCATGGACGCGGCGAAGGAGGCGGGCAGCGGCCTCCGGCACGTCTATGTCACCAACGGCTACGAGACGCCGGAGTGCTGGGACGCGCTCAAGGGCAAACTGGACGCGGCGAACATAGACCTCAAGGCCTTCAACCAGAAATTCTACGGCACGCTCTGCAAGGCGGACATGGAGCCGGTGAAGGAATCCATAAGGCTCGCAAAGAAGCGAGGCATCTGGGTGGAGGTCACCACGCTCATAGTCCCTGGAGAGAATGACAAAATGGAAGAACTCCAGGCGGAAGCGGAGTGGCTCGCCTCCATCGACAAGGGGATGCCATGGCACATCACCGCATTCCATCCGGATTACAAGATGCTGGACAAGGAGCCGACACCGCCGGAAATCCTAGTGCGTGCGCGGGAAATCGGGAAAGCCGCGGGCCTGAAATACGTCTACACCGGCAACGTGCCGTTCTCCTATTCGCAGTACGAGGCAACGACCTGCCCGGCCTGCGGCAAGATGCTCGTCGAGCGGATGGGTTTCTCGGTCGCGTCGAATAATATAATAAAAGGGGCGTGCCGCTTCTGCAAAAAGAAGATTGAAGGGATATGGGAGTAGCTCCCAGACAAAATAAAAAATACGCAAAAAAATAAACAAAAAAAACAAGCGGGCGAAACAAAACCAAAAACAAAATAATAAGCGACCGAACCGAAAAAACAAGCAAATAAAAAAATAAACGGGAAAAAACAAATAAAAAAAACGAGCGCCCGCGCGCCCGAACGCACAAAGGAATTGCGATGCGTGCTCTTGAATCGTTTTCGAGTTCTCGTTTTTTAATTTTTTTTTAAATTGCAGCCGTCACTCGTTATTTTCTCTTCTTCGCCTTTGGCGCCGCCTTTTTCGCCTTCTTCGGAGCGGTCGCCCCGCTGCAGCACGCGCACTCGCAGGATTCGCTTTCCGCGACCTGCTCGAGCCCCTCTCCCATGAGGCCGAGCATCGGCGTGAGGTTCTCCATCGCAGCCACCAGCCGGTCCAGCCAGCTGGCCACGAGCTTCGCATCTGCACGGCCGCCGTTTTCCCTCATCTCCGCGCGGATTTCCCTGAGCTCGTCCGCGAATTCATCTATCGTTTCAACCATAGCAACCACCGAAGGGTTTCCGCAAGCGCGGTTTAAAATGGTTTGCCGCTCCGGGGCTTTGCACCTTTAGTCAATCCTGCACCTAAAGTCTCAATTCTGAACCTAATGTCGCTTAATCAGAGGGGGTTGGGTGCAACGCCCGCACAAGGCGTATAAGCATTGCCCTCCTGATACTCAGTACCCTGTTCTAAAGGGCCTGGTATTTCAGAATAGCAAATGGCTCAAAGGTAAGGGGAAAAATATGGATAAAAAAAGCATTTTGGGACGCCTCAGGGGACGATTAGATACGACGCTCATATTATTCGAGTTAGTTCTGAGTGTGATATTCCTTTTAGTGTCGTATCTCACAGGAAACAGCTATTTTAAGGGAGTTGGAGTTGGATTGATAATCGCTTGGGCAACAAGCGCATTAGCCTATTTTAGAGCAGATGTTAATACCAAAAGAAAGAAGGCAAAATAATTTCTCTGAACTATTGCACCTAAATCGTCATTCTACACTTAAAGTCGGTCATTTAGGCCACTTAAGGTGCAACACCCCGCTCCGGCCGCTTACCGCCATACTCGCGGAGCATGAAAAAGCCATGCTCGCAGAGCAAGAATCTTTTTAAATGATGTAGCTGTAACCCGTTCATGCATCGTAGGGGTAATGCGATATTCGGAGTAGTACTCCTGGCGTTGGCCCTGGGCCTGGTCTTATGCGTGCCGATGAGCCACGCCCAGCCCAACATCGCCTTCGGCCCGCCGACCCCCAATGAAGGCGCAATCGCATCCAACCTGACCATACCCATACGCATCGGCATAAACGAGACCGCCCATCCGCTGGGCCAATTCATCTTTGACTGGAACGGCACGAACTGCAGCATATACGACAACGACCTCGTGCTGATGTACAATTTTGACAACTTTTCAATCATCCCGAGTGCAAGCGATACCGGCGATTTCGTGGTTGACATGAGCGGGCATGGGCACGGCGCCACATGCACCCTCCTTTCCTGCCCGAACTGGACATCCGA
>CAILMQ010000022.1 GCA_903835385.1 uncultured Microcaldota archaeon
CTGCTGTACCCCCGCGTCCCGCTCGTTCTTTCTCGCGTCGTTCGTCCCCTTACACCCTCAGTCGTATCACCGCATTCTTCTCACTCTTCAAAGTAACCTCATGCTCCATAAACAGTTCATCCACCTTTGAAAGATTGAAATGCCTCGGCTTCCCCGACTTGTCAGCCGCCCTGAGCAGCACAGTTCCTCCCGGTCCCGCGTCAATTATCGCCTTTTCCAGGTTATCCACGTCCAGCTTGTGATGGCTGGTCGGGAAAACGTGCACTACACGCCCGGGGTCAACCGGAGGGCGCGGTTCCTCGGGGCCTTTCGGATAAAACCTCGGCTCCTCCCGCGCAAGAAGGGCAAGAGTCTTAGCCGCGTCACGAAGCGCGGCCCTGGCTGCCGCTATCTCGCTCTCGGCAGCCGGATTGGAGCGTAACCGCGACGCAACCGGCTTCATGGACACCGAGCCGCTCATGCGCATTCTCCTGTTCGCCGCGTTCCTGCTCCTCTTGTTCAGTCTTGCCATAATCATCACTTTTGTGAATATGAATCCGGAACCGAAGGCCACGCCTTCCTTCCAACGTGCTCCATGGCCCGCCTGTGCCTGTTGTAATCCAGCTCCCCGAATCCGGGCCCAGAGGAATCCGTAATCCTCGCCTCGTAGCCGACCAGTGAATTTTCCGAATCCCCGCCGCGCTTGTGCTTCCGTCCGAGCACGGTGTTTTCCGAGGCGTAGCGCATCCGTATCTGGCCGTCCAGCGAGTTGTGGAACAGGATATTGCCCCTTGAATCTTCGGACTGGTCCCCGAAAAGCCCCACAGGGCAGGAAAGGCTTCCCATGACGCTGTTCTGCCCGACCAGCGCATCGCCGCCCCTGTATATCAGGATTCCGGCCTCCGCATCGCGCGCAAGCGACAATTTATTCTCAAGCACCCTGCCGGACCTGCACGCTGAAAACGCTATGCCAATGGCGCCGGAGCCGAGCCCGCGGTTGGATATCGTGTTCGCGACGACCGCGGCATTGTCGCATTTTCCCAGCAATACGCCAATCGGCCGCAAATCCGCGTCCTCGCACAGCCCGGATATCTCGTTGCCTGAAATTATCGGTGAAACGCAGCTGTGCAGCGACAGGGCCGAATGCCAGCCCTTGAACAGGTTGTCCCGTATCAGCGCAGAGCCGCCTGAGCAGAACGCGGCGATTGCATGGAACGGCTGCCTGTTGGTAAGCTCTTTAATTTCCAGTTTATTGCCTTCAATGAGCGCCTTGACCGGCCCATGACAGTAAATCCCGAACAAATGGCTCTCTTCATAGAAGTTGAGCCTGCACCTGGGGGAGTGCGGATTCAAAGAAGAAACCGATATCCTGTTGCAGCGCACGCTGAGCGACGGCCCCCCTTCCTTTGCAGTGACATAAACCGAGTGATAGACGTCCTCGCAGTTATTTTCCTCGAAAACCAGGCTGTTGAACCCGTCATGGGACGCAACAGCAAAGTAAAGCAGCCTGAAACTGATGTTTCGGATTTCGGCGTTCGTTCCATTGGTTATAATGAAGCCGCCGTTGAGCGACGGGTCGGCAATCGCCTTTCCATGCGCGTGCGTGGTCCCCTCAATCACTGCCCCCTGCTCGCCCTCCACCGCGACGTCCTTCCACAGCCACACTGCGCCGCACGCGCGAAAAATCCCGGATTTGAGCAGTATCCTGTCCCCTGGGGAGGAGATGTCGACCGCGTTCTGTATCTTTGCGAAATCCAGCGAGCCGTCCCCTGTGGGATAAACTTCAAGCGTCCTGTGCCTCTTCCGGCCTGGGCGGTGTCCGGACGCCGCGTGGGCTGCCTCGAGCTGGGTTAAAGCGGACGCCGCACTGCCCAGGGCAAGGGCTGCCTCCGAAACCTTGGAATGATATTCTTCAGGGGTGCTGTACGGGAGGTGCCTCAGCCTGTCGAGCATGCGGGCGAATCCGGCCAGCGGATAGGCTAAGCCGCGAGCCTTTTTTTTGCCTCTTGAGCGCAGAGCTGACACGTTATGCAAATACAGGGAAATCTTATAAGCATTGGTTCCGCTTGAGGGCGAATGTCACCTTTGCTTGAGGCCGATATCACCTTTAAAAGAAGTTTGCATTAGAGTAATTTTATGAGTTTTAAAAGCCAAGGTGCCGTGCCGGGCGCGCGCCCTGCGCCAAACGCCGCGTTCGCACAGACAATCGCGCGCTACAAGGCAAAGATTGAGGAGTCAGAACAGTCCCTGGCCCGGATCGAGACAGACGTGGGCGAAATAAGAAGGGGAATCAAGGCCACATTCTCAACCGCTTCATCTGCTTTGGGAAGGGCCGGGCAAGTCTCTGCGATATTGGCGGCAGGAATTGGCGCCGTGATGCCTGCGCTGGATGACATGGGGCAAGGCAGGGCGGCAGAGGAAAGGCGCGAGGTCCTTTCCAACATCGAACTTGTGCAAACCGCTTTGTCCTGCTCCGCGCAATACGGCGAACTCCTTGACGCTGGCGCAGAGGCGCTTTTGCAAAAGTCCGAATCCTGGAAAGAGCTGTTTCCGGCCCTGAAGCTGAGCCTGGCCCGATTGGAGGCGGAAGCAGGCAGGGCGGAGATTTCCCCTGAATCGCGCAAAAGCGCCCTGGCAGGCCTTGAAACCGGATATTCGCTCCTTGAGCAGGGCATATGCAGATTAAAGGCGGACGCGGAGGAATTCTGCCGCGCGACGCTTGAATCCTGCAAGGACACGGTCAGGGCGGCTGCCAAAATCCAGGACGCGCTGGCAAACGCGGCCCGCATGCTGCAATCGCCATTCCAACCCGGTCCCGCGCAGCAAAAACCGCAACCCGAACCGGATTCGGAAACACCGCCAACCCGGCAATCAGGTTCGGGCGGAGACCCGCGCAAGAATTGACGGGAATCCACGAAGCGCTTCCGGGCCCGCCCTTTCATATAGCCTTTATAAGATGTTTGTATTAGAGTACTTTTATGAGTTCTAGAAAGATTCGGGCCAGAGCCGATGCGCACGCCAGGCTCCCCCAGTTGGAGCGGGCAATCGCACGATACAAAAAACATATCGAGCGGTCCGAGCAGTCCATGGCAAAGGCCGAAGAGCAACTGTCCGAAACAAGGGGAAGCCTTGAAAACCTTAGACGCATGGGCCTCTCGTCCCTGGTAAAATGCAGGGCAATCTCTGAAAAATTGGCAGAAGAGGCGGTCAGGGTCGTGCCTTTGCATGACGGGACAGCAAGGAGCAACGGCGACGGGCTGCTGATAGAGGCGATTTCCAGCCTCCAGAACATGGATATCTTCCTGTCATCGTTTTTGGAGTCCGGAATGGATCTCCCGGACGGGCTTGCGGAATACTCCTGCGTGTTCGCGACATCGCGGAGGATGCTCGGGGGCATAAAAATGGGCCTATGGCAGGTAGAAGAAGGGGAGTTGGCCTTCTCAACGCGCAGGCGCGGCATGGCAGGGCTTGAACGGTCGTATGCATTGTTCGAAAAAAGCATGGCACGCATAAGGAGGCGCGCCGCGTCGTTCTGCGAAGGCACAACTGCATTTTTGGAAGGCGTGCCGCAAAGGATGAACGAAGTGGTTGAAGGCCTGGCAATAGCGGAGCATGAAATCCTGCCGCAGCTATCGCAATCAAAACCTGCCGGGGAAGCGCCGCCAACCTGGGAATCCGGGCAGCGCGGGGACCCGCGCGGCAATTGAACTTTTTCTCTCCCCTCGGGCATGTTTAAAAACCTTATCCCTTAAACCTCCTGCTACAATAGTCACTCTTGGCCATACGTTAATGGCCCGGCGCGTGAACACCTTTCCCGGTTGGGGAAGATTCCCGCGGCGTAAAAGACGGGAAGCACTCACCTTCCAATCATCGAGTGCGGCCCGGACGGAACGAGACTCGAGACCCGAGACACGGGGCTCAAGGCGCGGTACCCGAAACCACAGGAGTTGATATGTCATGGCAGAAGTCTGTACGGATAAGAAATGCTATATACACGGGGGCCTCAAGGTCAGGGGCGGCAGGCTCACGGGCAAGGTCGTGAGCACCAAGGCGAAGAACACCGCCATCATAGAGCGGGACAGCACCAGGTTCTTCCAGAAGTACCAGAGGCGCGCGAAGGAGCGCTCGCACATCACGGCGCACCTGCCCGCGTGCCTCAAGATATCCCTGGGGGACATGGTGGTCCTGGGCGAGACGAGAAAAATAAGCAAGACAAAGGCATGGACCGTGCTTGAGGTCGTGAAGAAAGACAAGTGAAAGAAACGAGGTAATCCTTATGAAAGGTTTGGCAGGACATGTCACGAAGCCGCTGATTCCGGGCACGAAACTCATGTGCCACGACAACAGCGGCGCGAAGCTAATCGAGATTTTCGGAGTCTTGGGCGCCAAGAGCGTGCGGAGCAGGTACGTCTGCGCCGGAATCGGCCAGGTGGTCATCGCATCTGTCAAGAAGGGCAACCCGGACATGGTGAAGAAGGTCGTGAAGGCGCTCATAATCAGGCAGAAGAAGGAGTTCCGCAGGCCCAACGGCATGCGCCTCTCCTTCGAGGACAACGCCGCGGTGCTAGTGACTGACGACGGCCTGCCCGTGGGGACAGAAGTCAAGGGAGTCGTCGCGAGGGAAATATTCGAGAGGTTCCCCAAGGTCTCGGCGATATCCGCAGGAATCGTATAAGGTGAATGGGATGAAATCGGACACTGAAAGGAAACGCTACTACAAGGCAAGGCTCCACGAGAAGACCAAGAGGATGCATGTCCATCTTTCAAAGGAGCTGCGCGCGAAGCTGAAAAGAAAAAGGCGCGCCGTGCTCCTGCGCGAGGGCGACAGGGTGCGGATCATGCGCGGCCCGGACAGGGGCAAGGCCGCGAAGGTCGCGCGCGTGAGCCACCTGAGCCTCAAGGTCTATTGCGAGGGCGTGGTGCTCAGGACCGCCAAGGGCAGGGAGGTCATGAAGGCGCTCCAGCCGTCAAACCTCCTGCTGGTCGGGCTCGAGCAGACCAAGGAGAGGAAGGAACTTTTCACAGAGGAAGCGTTCGTCAAGAAGGACGAAAGGAAGGAAGAGAAGAAACCCGAGGCAAAGGCGGAAGTCAAGGTCGCCAACATGCCCGCGGAAAAAAGCGGGCACGATCATGTTGCCGGGCAACATGGTGCCCCATTGTTCGAATCGTCGAACAATAGGGTGGGGAGCCCATTGCCCGAATCGTCGGGCAATAGGGAGGCGAAACCGGAAGCGAAAATAGAAGCGAAACCAGTGGCGTCGGTGGAATCCAAACCCGTCGCGTCAACGGCTCCGGCGGCCACTGCGCCTGCCGCGGCCAAGAGGGTGATGTGAATGGCGAAGAAAGGCGAAAAGAAGCACATGAAGAGGATTGCCAAGCCGAAAGCTATACCCATAATTGACAAGAAGGCGTCGAAGTTCATAACCAGGACGGCCTGCGGGCCGCACCAGATGAAGGGCGCCGTGCCGCTCTCGGTCCTGCTGCGGGACATGCTCCACGTTGCCAAGAACGCGAAGGAGGCCAGGAGCATACTCGTGGGCAGGATGGTTGAGGTAGACGGCACAATCAGGACGGCCGGGGACTTCCCAATCGGCATCATGGACGCGGTCGGATTGCCCAAAGCCGGCAAGTACTACCGCATCATGGTGGACTGGAAGGGCAGGCTCAAGGCGGTTGAGACGACAAAGGAGGACGCGGGCAGGAAAATCATGCATGTCGTCCGCAAGCAGGTCGTGCCGGGCGCGAAAATAAGCCTCACGTTCCACGACGGCAGGAACATGCTGGGCGACAACCACGTGCACTGCGGCGACAGTGTCGTTGTCAGCCTTCCGAAGCCGAAGGTGCTCGAGCACCTCAAGCTCCAGCCCGGCGCCAGGTGCCTGGTAAGGGAGGGCAAGCACGCGGGCAGCATAGTCACGCTCAACGAATTGATGGAAAGGAAGTCCAGAAGGCCTTCAGAGGCGAAGGTGACCGGCGCCGACAAGGCGGAATTCATCACCGTAGCCAAATACCTGTTCGTGGTGGACTCTAAATTCGGGGTGTCGCAATGACGGACAACAAGATGCAGGAAATCCTCATAGACAAGGTCACGGTCAACATCGGCGTGGGCGCGCCCGGCGAGCGGCTGGATTTCGCCAAGGAGCTGATAAAGAGGCTCACCCAAAGGACGCCGGTGGAAACCCTTGCAAAGCGGAGGGAGCCGGTGTTCAAGCTCAGGAAGGGGATGCCCATAGGCGCGAAGGTCACGCTGCGCAAAACCGTGGCCCGCGAATTCCTGGAAAAGGCGCTCGCGGCCAGGAGGCGCACGCTCTCGGCGCACAATTTCGACAAGACCGGGAACTTCGCCTTCGGAGTGGCGGAATACATAGACTTCCCGGGCGCGAAGTACGACCCGGCCATGGGAATGTTCGGTTTCGACGTCGCGGTCACCCTGGCGAGGCGCGGCAGGCGCGTGGCGTACAGGAAGATAATGCCGGCGGTCATAGGCCACAGGCACAGGATAACAAAAGAGCAGGCAATGGACTTCGCCCGCTCGGTTCTCAATGTCAAGGTGGAGTGATTCGATGAAGCTCGAAATGGATGAGAAATTCAAGGGAAAGGGAAGGCGCGTGTGCCGGAACTGCGGCAACTCCCGCGGCCTGATACGCAAGTACGGGCTCCAGGTATGCAGGAGATGCTTCAGGGAGATGGCAGAGGCACTCGGCTTCAGGAAATACGGTAGGTGATATGCATGGTTGATCATCTTGCTGACGCTTTGAATACGATGAAGACCCACGAGATGGTGGGGCAGGAACGCTGCACGGTCAGGGCCACGAAGCTCGTCAAAGACGTGCTCGGCCTGCTCAAGAAGCACCGTTACCTGAGGGAGTTCACGTTCGTGGAGAACGGGAAGGGCGGTATATTCGACGTCGCCCTGGACGGAAGGATAAACAACTGCGGCGTGGTCAAGCCGCGCACCGCGGTGAAGCGGACGGACTGGGCCAGGTGGGAGCAGCAGTTCATCCCCGGAGTAGGGGTGGGCCTGCTCATAGTCTCCACTCCGCAGGGCATAATGACGAACAGCGATGCCGACGAGCAGAAGCTGGGGGGAAGGCTCCTGGCGTACATATACTAGGTGTTCACATGATCGCGGTGCCACAGGAAGTTTCAATGAAGTTTGCGATGCCGCAGGGAGTTGCGGTCCAGCTGTCCGGCAACAAGGTCACGGCCAAGGGGCCCAAGGGGACGGCTGAGAAGACGTTCTGCCCGATGGTGGCCATTTCCCTATCCGGAAACGAAATCCAGGTGAAGGGCGAGAAGATGCACGTCAACACCACGGAGAGCCTGCTCGCGGCGATGGCCAAGGGGGTCACCGAGGGCTACAGGAAGGAGCTCAAGCTCATATACGCGCACTTCCCGATGTCGCTGGAGGTCAAGGGCCAGGACGTAATCATAAAGAACTTCCTGGGCGAGAAGCTGCCCCGCAGGAGCCGGCTCATAGGCGACACCAAGCTGGTCGCAAAGGGCCAGGCTGCCACATTGACCGGCTCGGACAAGGAAGCCATAGGCCAGAGCCTGGCGAACCTCCGGACCGCGACGCGCATCAAGGAGAAGGACGACCGCGTGTTCCAGGACGGTATTTACGAGATAGAATCATGAAATTTCATGCTTGAAGAGGTATGGCGTATATGGACATGATGGATATCCTGAAAAAATACGTGGATGTCATCCACCCCAAGAGGTTCGGGCCAGCCATAGCCACGGAGGCCAAAAGGGACGACGCCAAGCTCACGTTCCTGCACGTGCTGCTCATCTCCCTGCTCGGCGTCCTCGCGCTGGTGGCGTACGTCTCCATATAC
Source organism: uncultured Microcaldota archaeon (assembly GCA_903835385.1). Classification (GTDB taxonomy): domain Archaea; phylum Micrarchaeota; class Micrarchaeia; order Anstonellales; family Bilamarchaeaceae; genus CAILMQ01. The sequence continues at coordinate 7,818 of CAILMQ010000022.1, forward strand.
ACGAGGATGATAGACGACATGTTCAGCGGCACGGGCGCCGCGATACCGCCGGAAATACCGACGCTCAAGGAGAACATGCTCCAGTCCATAGCGCCGGTGGCGCTCATACTGAACTTCCTGGGCTCGGTGGTGAGCTTCTACGCGATCAACGGGTTCCTGTTCCTCTTGTGCAGGGCGCTGGGGGGAAACGGCAAGCTGGGCAACCAGCTCTACGTGATTTCGGTGATAATGGTGGCGGTCTCGGTGCCGTACGCGCTGCTCATGCTGCTCGCGGGCGGGCCCATGATATCGTGCATCGTGGCGCCGTTCATGCTCGTGCTCATGCTGTACGCCGTGTTCCTCACATACGTGGCGCTGCGCGCCGTGCACCCGTCCCTGGGCCAGTGGAAGGCGGTCGCGGCCATACTGCTCCAGGCTGCGGTCTTCGCGCTGGTGGCGTTCCTGCTGAGCAGGTTTTTCAGCTGATGATTGATGTTCATGAAGGGTGTTTTGAATGATCAAAAAGAAAAGCAAACCGAAATTCAACGTGCCGAACCTTGGTTTCATGACCGGCATCAAGAGCCGGTGGAGGAAGCCCAGGGGCACTGGCAACAAAAAGAGGAGGAAGTGCAGGTGGGCTGGCAAGTCCCCGCGTATCGGGTACAAGAACGCGCCTGCAGTGCGCGGGCTCCATCCGCTCGGGATGCCTGAAATACTCGTCTACAATCCGAATCAGCTCAAGGCAGTGGCCGGCCGCGTGGTGCGCATAGCGGCCCAAGTGGCGGTGAGGAAGGCGCTGGAGATAGAGAAGGTGGCGCGCGCCGCAGGCCTCATGGTGGTCAATCCACGGAAGGTCGTTCCAAAGGAAAAGAAAGAGGATAAGAAGGAAGCCAAGAAAGGGGAAGCCAAACCCGAGGCGAAACCGGAAGCAAAGGCCGAATTGAAACCCGGGGAAAAGAAAACCGAGGCGAAGAAGGCCGAGCAGAAGGCGCTCGCCGCGGCACAGAAAATTCCCGGGTCCATGAATCCGGAACTCCAGCCGGCCCAGCACACGAAAGGTGGTAGCATATGACGATGAACACCATAAGGCGCCTCGCCGCGGACATACTCAAGGTGGGCGAGCTGAAAGTCAAGATAAGCCCGGACGGCGTCAAGGAGGCGGAGAAGGCCATGACGCGCTCCGATGTCAGGGAGCTCATCAAGAAAGGCATAATCACGAGGGCGCCGAACCTGGGCAGGCGGAAGAAGGAACGCCGCAGGCGCAGGAGCGCGGGAAGCAGGAAGGGAACCGCCAAGACCAGGGCGGGCGGCAAGGCCGTCTGGATGGCCAAGGTCAGGTCCCAGAGGGCTTTCCTCAAGCAGCTGCTCGCCGAAGAGGCGTTCGACAAAAAGCACAAGCGCATACTCTACATGAGGATAAAGTCCGGCCTGTTCAGGAGCAAGAGGGCGTTCCTCGCATACCTGAAGGAGAACGGGCTCACGAAGCAGGACTACGAGCCGAAGAAAAAGGAATGGGTCCCGAAGGCGACGCGAGCTTCGGCTAAAAAAGCCGCCAACATGCCCGCGGAAAAAAGCGGGCACAATCATGTTGCCGGGCAACATGGTGCCCCATTGTTCGAATCGTCGAACAATAGGGTGGGGAGCCCATTGCCCGAATCGTCGGGCAATAAGGAAGCTGCGCGCCCTGCTGCCGAGAGCAGCAGGAGCGAGCCGCTGAAGCAGAAAACCGAGGCGAAGCCGAAAGCGCAGGGGCAGAAGCCCGTGGCTTCAACCGCGCAGGCTGCGAAGGCAACAGCGCCGACTGCGACAAGCGGCATGAACCCGAAACCGGAGGCGGCCCCGACAACTTCAAAGGAGGCGAATAGGTCATGACCACAGCCAAAAGTCCGATTTACAGGGTTGGTTTCAGGCGCCGCCGCGAGGGCAGGACGAACTACAGGAAGAGGCTCGCGCTCGTCAAATCCGGCAAGATCCGGATGGTGGTGAGGCGGAGCAACAAGTACGTCATTGTGCAGTTCATCAGCTTCGACCCCGCCGGGGACAGGACGCTGCTCACCGTGGACGGGCCGAAACTGTCCAAGCTGTTCAAGTGGCCGGCGAAGCGGAACGCCTGGAGCGCCTACCTCACCGGATTGTACGCCGGCAAGGAGGCGGCGAAGAAGGGCGTGAAGGATTTCGTGCTGGACACCGGCGCCTACACGGCGTCCAAGGGCAACATCGTGTTCGCGGCGCTCAAGGGCGCCATTGACGCGGGGCTGAGCACCAGCTTCCAGGAGGAGATGGTGCCGATGCAGAAGCTGCAGAACCCCCCCGAAGCCATGAAGGAGGCCTTCGGGAACGCGAAGCGCATGATACTGGGTTGATACTATGGAAAAACTCAAGAAAACCGACCTCGGGGCGTGGGAGCCCAGGAGCGTAGTCGGAAAGATGGTGAAGTCCGGCGAGATAACCACGCTGGAGCAGATAATGGAGATGGGCCGGCCCATACTGGAGCCGGAAATCGTGGACACGCTGCTGACCGAGCTGGACGCGGAAACGCTCCTGATAAAGACCACGCAGAGGGTGACGGACTCGGGCAAGAGGACGAAATTCCGCGTCGTGATGGTGGTCGGCGACCGGAAGGGGCACGTGGGCGTGGGTGTGGGCAAGTCCGAGGAGGTCAAGCCCGCCATGGAATACGCCGTCCGCGAGGCCAAGAAGAACATGATAGCGATTTCCATGGGCTGCGGCTCGTGGGAATGCAGGTGCTCGAATCGGCATTCCGTGCCGAGCAAGATTGCAGGCAAGGAGGGCAGCACCATAATAACGCTCAGGCCTGCTCCGAGGGGGCTCGGCCTCGCAGGCAATGCGGTGGTGCGCAAGGTGCTCACCATGGCCGGCGTGCAGGACGTGTGGAGCGCCATGAGCGGCGGCCGCAACGTTTACAACATGGCCATGGCCACGATGCATGCTCTGGACAACCTGAACATGCTCAAGCCCATGCCGGGGAGTGAGTCCGTATGACCGACAGGATGGCGATAATAAGGATAAGGGGCAGGCACAACCTGAAGCCCGATACAAAGAGGACGCTGGAGCTGCTGCGGCTGGAGAGGCCCAACCACTGCGTGGTCATGGATCCCACTCCGCAGACCCTTGGAATGCTGAAAATAATCAAGGATTACGTGACCTTCGGCAAGATAAGCGAAGTCACGCTGTCCGCCCTTCTCGCCAAGCGCGGGGACGGGGCAAAGGAGCCCAGGGGCGTGGTTTTCCGCCTCTCTCCTCCGAGGAAGGGGCTCAGGAACATAAAACTGTCCTGGCCCGCGGGCGCCCTCGGCGCGAGAGAGGACATGGACACGTTCATAAAAAAGATGATATGACGTCGTGATTCATATGGCATCAAGAAGGAAAAGCAAGCAGAAATCGGGATATCTGGGCAGGAAGCGCTTCGGCTGCGGCGACGTGAAGAACAAGAGGGGCAGCGGCAACAGGGGCGGCAGGGGCAATGCCGGCATGTGCAAGCACAAGGCCACCTGGGCGGTGAAATACGCGCCGGGTTATTTCGGCAAGCTCGGCTTCGTCAACCCCACGAGCAAGAGCATCCCGGTGTTCCACCTCTTTGACATAAACCAGCAGGCGCTAACCGACAGGCTCCAGAAAAAGGCCGGCAAGTTCTACTTCGAGTTCAAGGGCAAAATCCTTTCCACCGGAAGGGTCACGGTCCCGCTCCACATAAGGGCGTTCAGCTGGAGCAAGAATGTCGAGGAGAAGCTCAAGCAGGCGGGCGGCACCATAGAGAAGCTCGAAATGCAGCAGGCGAAGCCTGCGGCGTCTTAGGCGCAGCAAGGTATATAAGTCTCACCTTCACAGAGGGTTCCCATGGGAGTTTTGGACACACTTCATTCCGCAGCCCAGGTGCTTCCCGAGGTCAAGGCGCCCGACAAGCCCCCGTCCACGAAGGAACGGCTCATCTGGACAGGGGCGGCGCTGGTCATATTCTTTATCATGTACAACATCGGATGCTTCGGCGTGGTCCGCAATGACACGGGAGTCGATTTCCTCCAGACCATAACCGCATCCAAGTTCGGGACGCTGCTCACGGCGGGCATAGGCCCCATAGTGCTCGCATCCATATTCCTCCAGCTCTTCGTGGGCGCGGGGCTCATCAAGATAGACCTCAAGAACAAGGAGGAGAAGCAGAAGTTCCTGGAAGTGCAGAAGATACTGGCCATACTGCTCGCTTTCGGCGAAGCGACCATATTCGTTATCGGCGGCAGGACCGCGCTGGTGTCCGTGGCAGGGCTCCCGGTGGCGTCCGTGCAGCTGCTTGTCATACTCCAAATCGCCTTGGGTTCGATCATCATACTCTACCTTGACGAGATAGTGACCAAGTACGGCATAGGCTCCGGCATCAGCTTGTTCATCGCGGCCGGAGTTTCGCTCACGGTCGTGTCCGGCTTTTTCGGCCTCATATTCGGCTCCAACGGGGTCATTTCAAGCATCACGGGCGGAGGCGCTGAAGGGCTTCCGAACGCGGTCATCGCCATGCTGCCGTTCATTTTCACGGTCCTCGTGTTCCTCGCGGTCGTGTTCGCGGAGAGCATGAAGGTGGAGATACCGATAGCGTTCGAGCGGGTGCGCGGCATGGTGCCCAAGCTGCCGCTCAAATATTTCTACGTGTCCAACATCCCGGTGATTTTCGCGTCCGCGCTGCTGCTCAACATGCAGCTTTTCGCGGGCGCGGCGCTGGCCAACGCCAACCTGCCCTTCATCGGCTTCGTGGACTCAAACAACATGCTGAGGGACGGGCTGCTTTATTTCATCACGCCCATCTACCAGTCCGGCGGCACGATAGCGCACTGGAATTTCATAACCAACGGTGTGACACCGCTCTACGGGATACCGGAATGGGTGCATGCCATAACCTACATCCTGTTCCTCTCGCTCGCGTCCGTCCTCTTCGGCCTCTTCTGGGTGGAGACCGCGAACATGGACGCCAAGTCCGTGGCGGAGCAGCTCTCGTCCTCCGGGCTCCAGATACCCGGGTTCAGGCGCGACCCGAGGATGCTCGAGATGATACTGGCCAAGCACATACTGCCGCTCACGGTGCTGGGTTCCTTTTCCGTCGGTGTTCTTGCCGGAGTGGCGGACCTCACCGGCGCCCTGGGCACAGGAACCGGCATACTGCTCGCGGTGGGCATATACTACAGGATGTACGAGCAGCTCGACCAGATGCAAACCTTTGAGATGTACCCCGCGCTGGGCAAGATGATAGGCGCGGGATGACGTCGGAACCAGTCGCGGGTGTGATGCAATGATTATCGCTTTGGGAGTTCCGGGCGCAGGGAAGACTACTGTTCTCAAGAGCCTCAAGGGCGGCTACCAGATAGTGAACTACGGCGACCTCATGCTCGAAATCGAGAAAAAGGAGTTCAACATCAGGGACCGCGACGAGATGCGCAAACTGCCCATAGAGAAGCAGAAGCTCGCGCAGAGGCTCGTCGCAGACTGCCTCGCCAAAATGCACGGCAAGGTCATCCTGGACACGCACTGCTCCGTGGCCACGCCCTCGGGCTATTATCCAGGGCTTCCGTTCGAGTTCCTCAAGCTCTGGAAGGTGGAGGCGCTCGTGTACGTCACCGCTGACGTGGAGGAGCTCAAATCCAGGCGCGAGAACGACCCGACCAGGAAGCGCGACGTGGACGACATCAGCATGCACGACTCATTGAACCGCTCATACCTGGCGGCGTATTCCGCGTTCAGCGGCGCGCCCGCGGTAGTTATATACAACCACAACAACCGGCTGGAAGAGGCTGTTGCGAAGTTCCAGGCGCTGCTGAAGTAGAATTAAATGCCAGGCAGCTTTGCAACAATCACGTCATTCTTTTTATTTCAGCAGGGATTTAATCGCCGGGATAAGCTCCGAGTATATTTCCGTCTTCTGGATGAACACCAGCCCGGGGTAGTCCCTTCTGAGCTCCTCGCCGACGACCACCGGGAGGCCGACCGCGCTGAAGACTATCAACGGGGTAGTTATCTTCCTCTTCTTTATCTCCTTGAGCACCGCCCGCCCGGACACCTTGGGCATGATAAGGTCCAGGAGAAGAAGGTCGAACCCTTTGAGCTTTTCCACGCCTGCAATGGCATCCAGCGTGTACTCCGCATCGTAGCCCTCTTTCTTCAGGAACATCTTTATGCTCTCGGCCACGTCCGGCTCATCCTCTATTATCAATATCCTTTTCATCTTTTTTCACCTTCTTGGGATGATTATCCTGAATGCGCTTCCCTTTCCCGGTTCGGCATGGTACTCCGTCTTTCCGCCCATCTTTTTGGCGATTTCGCTGGACAGGGCCAGGCCTATGCCCGAACCCGGGGCATCGGGGTTCTCCTTGAAGAATTTCCCGAAAATCTTCCCGCGGTTCTCCGGCAGGATGCCCATCCCGGTGTCGGAGACCGTTATGGATACGGAATCGCCTTCCGCGGCCCACCGCACCCTGATTTTCCCCCTGTCCGTGAATTTCACGGCATTGCTCATGAAATTGCTGAAGACCATGGAGAGGAGGTGCGGGTCGCAGCGGAGCGACAGTTCGGGCCCCCTGATATCCAGCACCAGCCCTTTGGAACGCATGAGCGGGAGATATTCCTCGACCACGTTCCCCATGAGCTGCCTGAGCACGACCTTCTCCTCGTGCACGGATACCGCTTCCAGGTTGGTCAGATGCATTATCTGCTCTATGGAGCGGCTCAGGCGCTGCGCGTTCCTCCACATCAGGTCATAGGACTGCAGTGTGCCCTCATCCCTGCGGCCGGAGTCGTTCCGCAGCACCATGTCCAGATGGAGCAGGATGACGCTGAGCGGGGTCTTGAGCTCGTGGGTTATGTCCGCAATGAAGCGGTCCCTGGCCCGGGAGAGCGCCTCCACCTTCTCTTTTTCCTCGATGAGCTCCCGTTCATTGCGCTTCTGCGCCGTCACGTCGCGCACGCTCTCTATGGCGCCGACCAGCCTTCCCCCGGCGTCATGGATGGGTTTTGCCATCACCCAGACGTATCCGGGCTTCCCGCGATTGAGGCGGGGGACGAAATTTCTCGCAACCGACATGTCGCCGACCTTTTCAAGCGAATCGTAAAGTTTGTCTCCGCTCTGGTCCGGGTTGAGGAGGAGCTCGGCCGCGACGGGCCTCCTTCGCCCGTAGAAATGAAGCCCTATCGCGCTGCTGTTTTTGCCGAGCATGCGGCCCGCGCCCAGGCCCGAGAGGTCGGCCATTGCCTTGTTCCATAGTGTTATCTTTCCGTTCAGGTCCAAGGCGAATGTCGGGTCCGGAAGGAACTCGAGAAGCTGGCGCAGGCGGCTCCGGGATTCGACGAGGCTGCTTTCCGCCTCCCTTTTTTCGGTCACGTCCTCGCCGCTGCTGAGCGAGTAGGCGAATTTGTCGTTCTGCATCACGTTGATGTTGTGCCAGGACACCAGCCGCTCCTGCCCGCCTCTGGCAATCACCGGGTTCTCGAAATGCTCCACCCCCTTCATTTTTCCGGACTTCACCTTTGCAAAGGTCCGGAGCACCTCCTTCCTCATGCGTTTCGGGATGAAATTTTGGAACCAGTCCCTGCCCACCATCTCATGCTCGTCATATCCGAGCAATTCGCATCCTTTCCTGTTTATCATGATGACCTTCCTGTCCTTGCCTATGGCGACCACGATGACGCCGACAAGGTCCAGGTAGTTCTTTATCCTGTCCCTTTCGTAGAGGAGGTCGGCCTCGGCCTTCTTGAGCTCCGTGATCTCCACCATCACCAGCCCGATGCCCAGGATGGCGCCCGACTCGCCCTTGACAGGATAATAATTCGCAAGCCATGAGCGCGGCGATCCCGGGCGCTTTGGCGTTTCGCCCTGGATTTCAATATTGCGGAAAGACTCCCCCTTTAGGACCCTCTTGAAAACCGGGGCCATGGCCGGCAGTTTCGGCAGGACCTTTGCCACCGTCCTGCTGATGTGCTTTTTTATGGGGATGCCATTCATTTTCGCAAGCGCCTTATTGACGGTTACATAGCGGAGTTCCCGGTCCAGGAAAGCGAACCCCACCGGCGCCTTGGCCACGAGCGTCGCCAGAAACGCCCGGTTCCTGAGAAGGGCGATTTCCACATTCCTGCGTTCCGTGATGTCGTGGATGTTGCAATGGATGGCCATCCTGCCATTGACCTGGCCGGAGTAGCTGTTGAATTCGACCTCTATCGTCCTGCCCTCCTTGGTCTCGAGGGGCAGGTCCTCGTAATGCACGTAGCCCTTTTTCCGGAGCACCGTGAAATAAACCTTGCTCGCGATGACGTCCCTGAAGGCGCCCACTTCCCAGAGCTTTTTGCCGAGGAACTCCCCGTGGGTGTAGCCGAGGAGTGAAATCATGTACGGGTTGACGTCGGTTATCTGGCCGGTGTCGAAATCCAGAATCAGTATGCCGTCCTGCGTCGTCTCGAAAAGGCGGCGGTAGCGCTCTTCGCTCTCCCTGAGCTGGCGCTCCGCTTTCCTGCGTTCGCTCAATTCGATGTCCCGGGTGGGCCCCAATCAAACACCCTCTTTCCGTATATCTCTCAAGCATTTAAACCTTTTCCACGCATTATTTGTTCATGATTTCCATCCATCTCATACGCGAGACGCCGGAGCTGGTCCGCAGGATGCTGAAAGACAGGAACTACCCCCAGGAAGCTCTGACCGTACTCTCCAACGTGATATCGCTCGACACCACGTGGCGCGGCCGCAAGAAGGAGGAGGAAGACCTCCGCGCCGAGAGGAACAAACTCAACAACGGGATAATCAACGCGAAAAAGGCAGGGAAAGGAGCCGACACCGAGATAAAACGCTCCGGAGAGATAAGCAGGCGCGTGAAGGAAATCACAGAGGAGACCGTGGTGCTGGAAAAGGAGATACAGGGCCTCATGCTCATGCTTCCGAACATCCCGGACAAGTCCGTCCCAACCGGTCCCAACGAGACGAAAAACCAGGAGGTCAGGAAACACGGCGAACCGCGCAAGCGCAGCACGGACGTGCTGGACCATCACGCCCTCGGCGAGCAAAGCGGCCTCATTGATTTCGAGCGCGGGGTGAAGCTCGCCGGGCACAGGTTCACCGTGCTGAAAGGGCCCGTGGCGCGGCTCGAGCGCGCTCTCATCAATTTCATGCTCAACGTGCAGACTTCCAACGGCTACACCGAGTTCGTGCCCCCCTACCTGGTGAACACGAAGGCCATAACCAACACGGGCCAGCTGCCGAAGTTCGCGTTCGACCAGTACAAGATCGAGGGCGAGGAGATGTGGCTGGTGCCGACCGCGGAAGTCCCGCTCACCAACATCTACGCGGACGAGGTTCTGGACGAGGCGAAGCTGCCCCTCAAGCTCACCGCATACACGCCCTGTTTCCGCAAGGAGGCGGGCGCCTACGGCAAGGACATCCGCGGGCTAATCCGCCAGCACCAGTTCGACAAGGTGGAGCTGGTCAAACTCGCCCATCCCGAGCGCTCCTTCGAGGAGCTCGAGTTCATGACAAAGGACGCGGAGAGGATACTCCAGCTGCTCAATCTTCCCTACCGCGTGATAGAGCTCTGCACCGGGGACATGGGGTTCGCGAGCGCGAAAACATACGACATCGAGGTGTGGCTTCCGAGCCAGGACTGCTACCGCGAGATATCCTCCTGCTCCAACTGCACGGATTTCCAGTCCAGGCGCGCGAACATAAAATACCGGAGCGCGACTGGCGGCCTCGAGCTCGTGCACACGCTGAACGGCTCCGGGCTCGCGGTCGGCCGCACGCTGGTGGCAATCCTGGAGAACTTCCAGGAGGACAGGAAGACCGTGGTCGTCCCGAAACCCCTGCGCGAGTTCGCGGGGTTCGACACAATCGAGTTCTGATGGCATGCGGCCCCTCAAGCGGCTGGCGGACGGCGCGGAATATTTCTTCGACGACAAGTTCATCTACGCGAAAAAAGGCCAGGACACGTTCAGGCTCGCGCTGTTCGACAACGGATTCTACAGGCTACGTCTTTTCAACGGGGTCCCGATTCTTGAGATAGACGGAGTCCGCATGCACCTGGTTAAGGATTTCAAGACCCCGCTCGATTATTCGAAGGCGGTCGTGCGCAGGCTGAGGCTGAAGCCCGGGGACAGGGTGCTGGACACCTGCATGGGCCTGGGATACACCGCCATGGAGGCGTCCCGGGGCTCGGGGCATGTAGTTACCTGCGAGATAAGCGCCGCGGTGTTCACGCTCGCGCAGTGGAATCCCTGGAGCGCGGAGCTTTTCCAAAGCAAAAAAATAGAAACCGTGCGCGGCGACATCGCGGAAAAAATAAAGGAGTTTCCCGCGTCCTCGTTCGACGTGATTATTCACGACCCGCCCCGCTTCTCAAAAGCCGGAGAACTCTACTCGCTCGCGTTCTATCTTGAGCTTCGCCGCGTGCTGAAGCCCAAGGGCAGGCTCTTCCACTACGTGGGCTCGGTGGGCAAGGGAAAGGGAAGGGACATAGCGGAGGAAGTGGCGCAGCGCCTTGCGAGCGCGGGTTTCAGCGGAATAACGTACGATAAGCTGGCGCAGGGGCTTTTCGCGGCTGCAAGGGGGAAAGAGGAGCAAAGGCAGAAGTCAACCACTGATTAACTTTCGGAGCACTAGTCGAGTCGGAGACGACGAATGATGAGAAGACAGTAGGAAAACGATGAGAAGCAGAAAGAAAAGGAGAATAAAGAAGAAGGGCGTTATTCCATGAAGAACGCCGCGGTCGGCGGGTCGGGCCTCTCGCCTTTGCGCTCCCTTATCTGGCGCACGACCTTCAAGACGAGTTCCTTGGGCATCGGGTGGAAGCCGGCCCATTCCTGGTACCAGATTGCCCTGCCCTGGGTCACACCCCTCAGGTCGTTGGAGAACCCGAACATCTCGGCAACCGGCAGCAGGGTGCTGATGGCCGTGTTTTCGCCCTCCTGCTCCATGCCGACCAGCTGGCCCCTCCTTCCGTTGGTCATGTTTATGATGTTCCCGGAGTATTCCTGAAGGGTGTTTATGAGCACCTTCTGCTTGGGTTCCAGCAGGGACACGCCGGCCATGAGCATCGCGGCATAGATGGGCCTCTTTATCGCAGGCAGCATCTGTGCCGGACCCCTGTGCACGTTGTCCTCGTGGAGCGTCGCGTCGTAGAGCGTCACCTTGACGCCGGACATTTTCTCCTTTGCAAGCGGGCCCTGGTCAAGGGCCTCCTCGAATCCCTGCACGAGAAGCTCCTCGACCTCGTTGAGGCTCTGGATGCCCTTGGTGCCGTTGATGAACACGCTCTCGTTGTGGATGTCGTAGATGCTCCTCGCCTCGTCGCGGTCCATGCCGATTTCCACGAGCTTTTCCCAGACCTCCCTGCCCTTGGGCCTGCCCTCTGCCACGGTGCCGTCCTGGATCGCCTTGATTACGGCCGGCTCCAGGGGCTCCACAACGACCTTTATCTTGTTGTGCTTGTTGGGCGACTTTCCCTCCACCGGGCCCGCCTTTCCGAGCAGCGCCTCGCGGTAGACGACGATTGGCGGCGAGGTGATTATGGGCACCTTCTTCTCGTTCCTTATCTTGTACTCGATTATCTCCAGGTGCAGCTCCCCGTTTCCGGAAATCAGGTGCTCGCCGGTTTCCTGGTTGAGCTGTATCTTGATGGTCGGATCCTCCTTGGAGATGGACCTGAGCGCCTCGATCAGCTTCGGCAGGTCCTTCTGCTCCTTGGCCTCGATGGATTTCGTGATTACCGGCTCGGAATAGTGCTTTATCTGCTCAAAGGGCTCCATGGGCTCCGCGGACACGGTCTCTCCGACGTATATATCCTTGAGGCCGACCAGCGCCCCGATGTTCCCGGCAATCACACGCTCTGCCGCCACGCGGTCAGGGCCCATGTAGATGCCGACCTGCTGGACCTTGGCATAGGTCTTTTTTGAGCAAACATAAAGCATGGTTCCCTTCTCAGCCGTTCCGGAGAAAAGCCGGACCACGCCGACCTCGCCGGCATGCTCGTCGTATACGATTCCGAAGCAGACGCCTATGGGCTTGCCCTTGATGTCGCAGGCGGTCATGCTCTTTCCGTATTCGCTGTTCATGTCCCCGTGCTTCCACAGCACCGGAATCCTGTAGGGCTGCGCCGTCTTGGGGCTCGGAAGGTGGAGTATTATCATCTCGAGGAGCACCTCGTCCAGCGGGCTCTTTTCCACCAGCCAGGCGTGCTCGCCGGCGCTGCACTTGTCGTAGATGTCCTTGAACCCGATGTTGGACCTTTTCATGGAGTTGTAGGAAACCGCCCACTTGTTGAACGCGGTGCCGAAGGAGACGTTGCCCTTGTCCACCCTTACCTGCCATTCGAGTTGTTTGCCCTCGGGTGCGTTGGTCTCTATTATCTTGTTCACCTGGGTCATTATCTTGACGAACCTGGCCTGCATGGCGTTGGAGTCCAGCTTCAGCTCGTTGATGAGACGGTCTATCTTGTTGATGAAGAGGACGGGCTTCGCGCGCTCCTTGAGCGCCTGCCTCAGGTTGGTTTCGGTCTGGGGCATCACTCCCTCCACCGCGTCCACGACCAGGCAGATGCCGTCCACCGCGCGCATGGCGCGCACGACGTGGAAGCCGAAGTCCACGTGGCCCGGCGTGTCGATGAGGTTGATGAGGTAGTCCTGTCCCTGGAACTCGAACCCGAGCGAGATGTTTGCCGACTTGATGGTGATTCCCCTGGCCTGCTCCTGCTCGTCGAAATCCATCACCCTCTGCTCGCCTGCGAGCTCCTTGGATATGAGGCCCGCGCGCGCCACGAGCGAGTCCGTCATAGTCGTCTTGCCATGGTCAACGTGGGCGACGATAGCGACGTTGCGGATGTTGTCCTGGTTGTCCATGAGCCTTTGCACTTCTTCTACTACGAATTCCTTCTTCGCCATATTATTTCACCTGATATTTGGAACATTCTAACGGTAAAATTCGTCAGAACTCAATAAGTGGGATTTGGAGAGAAAGGAATAAAAAAGGTGCGAGTGCCCCGTTCGCGGGCGGTTCGGGAAAGCGGGTTCCTCCAAACCGACAAATCCGCAAGCCGAAGATACCGCCGGACCGTGCGAAGGTTTTAATTATGTCTTATACATAAATTTAGATATGCACACACCAGCATACGCCCGTGTCATGATAGTCCATGGCTATGGCGGCAGCGGGGCCACCCATTGGCAGAGATGGCTGGAAAGGAAATGCAGGCATCTTGGCATAGAAACGCATTTCCCGAACCTGCCGGACCGGTTCGCCGAGCCGAAGCTGCCGGCATGGCTAGAGGCCCTGGAGCGGACAATGCCCGTGATAAGCCAATCCACCGCGCTGGTGGGCCATTCCATGGCCTGCCCCGCAATCCTCCAATTACTCGCGAGGCAATCCAACGAGGCAGGCCTCGTCGTCCTGGCCGCACCGGTTACCCGTGACGAGATGTTCCCCTGCACCAGGCATTTCTGGGACGGATTCGACCCTGCCAGTGTGAGGGGCAAGACCAGGCGGATTGAAATGTTCACTTCCGACAATGACCGTTACGTGGACACCGGCATCGCGCAGCGCCTGGCCGCGGATTTGGGCGCAGGTTTCCACATCATTCCGGGCGCAGGGCATTTGAGCGTGGCCGCGGGCTACCATGCCTTTCCCGAAGTGCTGGAACTTATCGCGCCGTCGCGCTGAAGGGGCTTATTTTTTTGAAAGGACATACGTGGGGCAGAACTCACTGAACCATTCCTCGCAAAAATGGACCTGCTCTATGGCGGAACGCGCCGAGAATATCGCGTCGGCCTCCTGCCTCGTGGGGAAGTGCATCACGACCTTGAAAACCCCCCAGACGCTGTCAAAGGCCTCGAATTCGTCCTTTGTCAGGTGCCCCTGTTCGAATCCCTTTTTTATGCCGGTTTTCGTAACCTCGATGGGGTCGAACGAGCCGTCATGCTTCACGAAATGCTGGGAAAACGGATAAGCAAGCGATGCGAAGGGATGCATCGGCTCTCTTCCCTTGTGCTCTTTTATCAGCTGGTCGAAATCAGGATATCTCCCAGGCATGCGGAGCCATATCCTTTGGAACGACCTGCCCCTGCTCCTGAGCGCCCTGTTCATCCTGCGGGCCACATTGTCCCAATCGCGCGCATTCAGCATCGTGAACGCGAGGTCTCCCAGGATTATGTCGAACTCGTTATCGAACTCCATCTTCCTCCAGTCGGTGTCTGCCAGCCTGGAGCGGTCCTCGTGTTTCATATGCTTCCTGAAATCATGGAAGCTCGCAGGATGGTAATCGGCGCAGGTGGTGTCTATCTGGTATTTCATCAGCAGGTCCCTGTACTCCGGAGTGGACCCCATGATGAGCGCCCTGGACGACTTCGGGTCCAGCTGTTTCACCTGCGTTTCAAGGAAATCTATGTCCGACCCGGACGGCCTGGCAGGCATCTGCACCCCGCGCCATACGCCGTGCAGGTTCCATTTGTCTTCCATAAGCCCGGTTATTCCTGTATTTATATTTAAAACATGTCCAATAGCGCTCAAGCGTCGCGCGCTCCGTTGCCCGCCGAAAGCAATTTAACCCATCCCTCCGATTCCATGCCATGGCCAAGGACGAAACCGCCATACTGGTCCGCAAGGAATCCGGCGAGAGCGAGCCCTATGACCAGAAGAAGGTCGGCGGCGCGCTCCGCAGGGCAGGGCTTTCCGAAAAGGCCATCCATGACGCGCTCTCCGGCCTGCGGCCCAAGCTGTACGATGGCATAACCACCCGCGAGATATACGCCATACTTTTCAGGATAATAGACAAGGAAAGGCCCGAGTCCGCGCACAAGTTCAACCTCAAGCGCGCGCTCACGGACCTCGGGCCCGCGGGCTACGAGTTCGAGGATTTCATCGCCAAGCTGCTTTCGCTCGAGGGCTACGAGACCGAGGTGCGGCAGATGCTGGAAGGCAAATGCGTGTCGCACGAGATAGACGTGGTGGCCGCGAACAATAGCGGCACGTACATGATAGAATGCAAGTTCCATAATTCCGGCGGCATAAAGTGCCGCATACAGACCGCCTTATATACATACGCACGGTTCCTGGACCTCGTGGAAGGGGCGAAGCTCAACAGGTGCAGGAAATTCAGCAAGCCATGGCTTATTTGCAACACCAAGTTCTCCAGCGACGTGGAGGATTACGCCGCTTGCATGGGGTTCCCGCTGCTCGGCTGGCACCACCCGTACGAGCGCGGGCTGGAGCGCATGGTGGAGGAGCGCGAATGTTGGCCGGTCAGCGTGATACCCATGCACAGGACCGTGCTGGAAAAGCTGCTTGCGAAGAAACTGGTCACGGTCCTTGACGTCCCGGAGAGCCCGGAGAAGCTCGCGGAAATAACCGGGATATCGCTCCCGATAGCGAAGCAGATAATAGAGAAGGCGGAATACGCGAGATAAGGAAGGGGCAGTTATTTCGCCATGCCCGCCATTATCCGCTCGTGCATGTTCTTTGGAAGCGGCTTCTCGAGCAGATCATTCAAACGACGCCTCGCGCCCCGCCTTATGGAGTCATACGAATTGCCTTTCATCGCTTCCAACAGCGTGCCCAGTGCCTGGTATCTGAACTGTGCTGGTGTTTTTTCATCAACAACCCTTTCACTGAAAAACGCCAGTGCGTCGGAAAAATACAAGCGTAAATAATGCTCCCCGGGCGGGGGTGATAGGAAGCCGCCGGGGCGAACTGTCGGCACCGGACCCCGGTCCTCGCTGTCAAGCAGTCCCTTCCATGCAACGAATATCCGTTGTCTTGTCCCATCAAAGACATCGGAATCATTGAAATGGGCCCTGAGCCCCTTGAGAACACAGGCATCCCACTCTTCGCTCGGTCCACCACTGCTTCCACCCGTGTATGCCATCTGAGCGGGAGCCGTGTTTGAAAAGCCGACCATCGGAGGAGTGGAAGGAGTTTGTTCACCTTTGCATCTTTTTTCGATTTGGTCCGCGGTCGTCGAAGGCATTTCCGACATCGCGGCAGAGGTGGCGGCAGAGGTGGCACATGAGGGCAGGAAAGGCAGCGATGAAAAAGCCAGCAGCAAAGTCCGCGTTTTCCATTGCGACGCTCCTGGCTTCCTGGCCTGATTTCGCTCCGCGGCGATTCTTTCCGGCTTGAAATAGCACGGTTTCATGTTTGTTTATATGTGCTATTATGTTTAAAAATAGCAACTTTGGTGGTTTTGGATGGGTTTTTTCAGCATCCTAACCGATGAAAAGGCGGAATACGCGAGATAAAAAAGTGAGCGGGCAGGGGAATTACACCGAACGACTCACGGAGCGCTAGTATATTTGGAGACGACGTGCCCATTGTGTGCAGTAAGAACACGACGCTTCTCTATTAATGAGAAAACAGGAGAATGGCTAGAGCGCAGAGCAGCATTTCCTCGCTTCATCCCTGCTCTCGTAAACCGTGCCGCACCTGCCGCACGCCCAAGCCCCGACGGGCTCGGCGTTGCCGTGGCAGGACGTTCCCTCGTCCTCGTCGGAATAGAGCTTGCCGCACATGCCGCATTTGTAAGCCGTGACCTCGTCCTCGTCCATGGAACCACTTTAAACGGAATTCCACCTGCACATCAAATAACATGCGCATGCCTGATTTGCTCACCGAGCACAATATTTATAAAGGTTGTCATCTTAGCTGAATTTATGAGACACTACTTCTTTTCTGGGGGATCTGCTAATACCAGTAGAGTGCTTGTTTTCGCAATCTTTTTCATATCCTTATTCATGGCTGGCAGTGCCTATGCTGCCCCTCCCCTGGCAACGCAGAGTATAACCCTTGTCCCGGGCTGGAACCTGGTATCGTTCTACCTCACCCCTGCGGACAACTCCACGGCGAGCGTATTCAACGGAACCATCGGCAACGTAAGCACAATCGATTCTTATAGAAATAACGCTTGGTATACCTACACTCCTGGTACGGGTGGATCGCTCACCCAGATAACGGATGGCCAGGCATACTTCGTCCATGTGAACGCGAGCACGAACATCACACTCTTGGTCTCGGGCACGCAGCAGAAATCCACATCCATCATGACCAGCGGCGGGCCGATGATTGTGCCTCCATTCGCTATTAACTATTATAGCGGCTGGAACCTGCTCGGTGTCTATTCCGATCCGAATCTATTCCCCAATCCGACGATAAACGACCTGACCCAGAATTCTCCCTTCGCCATATACTTCTTCAATTCCAGTAATCAGCAGTTCTCGCAAGGAATTGGCAGCTCGTCCATCACGACAAGCAACGGCTTCTGGGCATATACCACTACCAATACTCCAGGCTCCTATTTCCCGCTGACCGGCATGGTCAATGCGGTTCCACCGACTATCTCCGGAATCTCGAACATAACCGACACGGCAGCGACTTCTAACGGTACGGTCGAGAACTACACCCCCACGGCAAAGGACGAGTACAACGTATCACTACTAGTATCATGCGTGCCTCCATCCGGCTCACTGTTCCCGATAGGGAACACCACGGTGAACTGCAACGCAACCGACGTCTACAACAACACAGCTTATGCATCATTCACGGTGACAGAGAATCCAGGCACAGTCCCGCCGACGTTCTCAGGCATCTCTAACATAACCGACACGGCAACGACCCTCATGACGAACGTGACCTACAGCCCGACTGCAACCGATGAGTACGGGCAGCCAGTCAGCGTCTCATGCACGCC
>CAILMQ010000023.1 GCA_903835385.1 uncultured Microcaldota archaeon
GGTGCGGAGGGAACCTAAGGGGACGCTTTACTGGCGGAGCGTCCGCAATTCAAGGACAATAATGCAACAGTTGTCCGCTAATTAAGGACATATTGTCCGGTAATGAAGGACAATAATGAAACGGATATATGGTTATTCAGGACTTTTTTGAGATGGGCGTTTCAGGAGCTGAAACTGACGTAGATAAGGGCTTCGGGTTGTAGGTTTCTTTCTTGTTGTTGTGTTGTTGTTTCTTTCTTGTCCTGTATTTACGTATATACATATACATTATACATACTACTAACTACTACTGTCTGTTTTTAGAGGACATTTTCATTCGACAGGAATTTAAGCGCCTACCTGCCTTCGGCCGCGCCCTTCACAATGCAAAAAACGGTGACTTCCTCCTCTCTCGTATACGTGGATTTCAGAACCTGAAACGGGTGTTTCAATTATGTCCTGATTTTTCGGACGCCTCTTACCTGCTTTAGATTCCAAATTGCAGGGTTGGCGAAGCGGACGTACTGCACCTTCCCATTGAGATGCTTCCACACAGTATCAGGTGCCACCCCTATCTCATGGGAGATCTTCCTGTAGGACAGCCCAAGGCCGCGGAGCTCCGCCATCTTCCTCTTCTGCTCAGGCGTCACCTCAACGGGCCGCGCAGGCAGCTCCTGCGCCTCCAGGAACTCCCACGTGTTCGGCGCGGCGAGGTGCTTCAGCCTCTCGATATCCCGCTTCTTCACGTAGATTTTTTTGAGCACGGGATATTCCCTCGCCAGATATTCAAGCAGCCTCCTGCTCGGCCTCATGTAAACCGTGACCTCCTCGACTTCGTGCTTGTCGCGGAAAGTCAGCACCTGCTTCCAGTTTGTAAGTATCCTCACACTCTCGCCTCTGCAACGAGCGCTGGCCTATTCACCAGCCCACAAGCCGGCTTTCCTGCGTACCTCTCCTTCACCTTCGCAAGCCCGGCTTCGAAGCGCGCAACCTGCTGCGACCTGCCTATCTCCCCTTGCCTGACCTCAATAATCCTGTGCGCGAAGAGGAGGCTTTCTATCGCCCCAAGGCAGTGCTCGTCGTCATAAACGTCCAGGCATTGCGAGTGGGGCAGGTGCTGCAGCAGGTGAAGGTCGCAGAGCCGCTGGACCCTCCTGGCGAACGTCGCCTTCGAGACCGGGGCCTCTCCTGCTTTTGACAGCTCGCGGTTTGCCAAGCCAAAAAGGTTCTTGTAAATGAACGGGTTCTCCTTCCTGGAGAAGTCCGTTTTTATCGCCGAGTAGAGGATGTTGATTATCGTCCGTTCGGCGACATCCAGAAAAATTGCACGGCTGCCGTGCTGGCGCTGGACAAAGACGGGCGCAGTTGCCCCGCGCACTTCCAAGCCAGCTCCTTCCACAGCAGCCACCTACGTTCATTCCTCAAATCCACTCTATGCTTCTTATCCCCTGCTTCGGCACAGGCTCCTTCGGCTTCTCTGGAGAAGCGCACTCTATGTGGGTTATCACTTTGCCATCGACGCACGCAAACGAAACGTCGAGCTCGAGCGCGCTTTTGGAGATTGCCTCACTTGCTTCCTCATATGTGAATTCCCCGTTTTCCATCTTCCTCATCTCCGCCCCCAAGGGGCAAGGCGCGGGGCCCGTCATTGGCGATCCTTTTCCGGACCCCGGCGCCGAATTCCTCCGACCAAAGGTGGTACCAGCATCAAGTCCTCCCCAGCAGCTTGTTGAGCGAAATGGCGAGTCTGTACCTGTTCGTCCTCCCTTCCTTCGAGAGTGTGAGCACCGGGTAGTCTATCCCGGGCTTCTTCTTCGTTTCGTCCTGCCCGAGCAGCCCGCCGATGCGCACCCTCACAATCCTGACGTTCTGGTGCAGGCCATTCGCGACGCCCTCGGCCGTGCATGCTGGGTTCTCAGCAATGAACTGGATTATCTCCTTCTCAAGGTCCGTAAGCACCTCGTAGGGCGTGCCCTTCAGGGCAGGCATCACCTGCCTTGGCGCTACGCCGGCAACCTCTACGGCCTCGCCCAGGAGCTCTGCCTCATCCTCTTTGGGCGCGGGCTCCGTCGGCAGCCCCTCCGCAATCGCGCTTATCTGCACCGCGCCGATGTCGCTGGCGTCCACGGTAAGCTTGCCAACCTCCATATTCTTGAGAAGCGCCTGCCTGCAAATCTCGTTCACCTGCCTTGCAATCCCGCCGCTCTTCGCATGTACCGTGAGCACTGCGTCCTTGCTGAATGGGTTGGTCTGACCCTTTGCGATGATGGTGACGCGGGTGTTGACTAGCGCATGCGTTTCGTCCAGCGTGAGCGGCCTCAGGCTTATCGCCGTCATGCCCCTGTCTATTATTGACTCGGGGATGTTCTTCTGCGCCCTCTCAGGCAGGCCTGCCATCACGAGCGCGCCGCCGGTCTCATCCGTTATCCTCTTCAGCTCGTTCAAACCCTCACGCGTCATCTGCCCCGAGGCCGTTTCGACCTCGTCGACGAGGAAAAGTTTCCTTTTCCCTTTCTCCACGGCGTTCAGGAACTCCGGCACGTCATGGATGGTGAGTGGGAGGCCAGGCCCGGGGTTGAGAAAATTGAAGAGCCTGTGCAGCGGCGACTCGCGCCACTCATACATGAAGCGCACCCTGTTGACGATCTCCTCCCTTGTTGGAGGCCCCCTGAACCTGACAATGAGCGCGCTTCCCTGCCTGAGCATCTCCTGCTCAAGCCAGTTCAAAAGGGTGCTCTTTCCATATCCATACCTGCCGGAAATGAAGGTGTAGGCATTGTGCTCTTGGCTGAGCGAGGTGAGGAGGCGATCCTTGATCTCGCCGAAGCCCACGATGCATTCCTCGGGCAGCTGCGTTCCTGCTGGGTAAAATGGTATGTCGCGCCAGCCCATTTGCTTCAGCCATTCCTCCCTTTTCATCTTCCTCATCTCCGACGGTGTCCATGGTTCATATACCCAGGCGTTTTGGTTATTATACCCACGGGTATATAAAGGTTGCGCTTTACGTCGGATAATATATACCCATGCACTATACCCAGATTGGGGTTCAGACAGCCGGTTTTTCGTGCCCATCGGCGGGAGGGATGTATACCCGGGCGGTATACCCGCGAGCCGCATGCCAAAAGGGTGAGTCCCACGCTCCCCCCACCGGGCGGCTGTGCACATATACCCAGGTCCCGGCCGCTTACCTCTGCTTTGCGGCGTGGGAACGTATACCCGTGTTGTATACCCAACAGGTATATTATACTAGTGTTATCCACCCGAAAGGCTTAAATAGGAGTTTGGTGGATAACTCTTACGTCGTAGAGGCTTCAAAATGGCTGATTACGCAGTGTGGTTTGGCGGAAAGGGAAGGCTCCCTCAGCTCCTTGCCAGCGTCGAGAAAGAGCACAACGACCAGATAGGGAAGCTCCGGAGCGACATCAAGGGGTTCACAAAGAAGAAGGTCCGCTTCTGGTGGTACTGGTACAAGTGCACCGGCAAGGGCAAGTGGGAGTACGTGGGAC
>CAILMQ010000024.1 GCA_903835385.1 uncultured Microcaldota archaeon
GAGCCGAGAGGTATTGCATGGCCATCGTCAGCTCGTGGTGTGAACTGTCCTGTTAAGTCAGGCAACGAGCGAGACCCATGCGTTTAGTTACAAACTCCTTCTCCGGAAGGGGTGTACTCTAAACGGACTGCCCGTGCTAAATGGGAGGAAGGAGTGGGCGACGGTAGGTCAGTATGGTCCGAAACCCTTGGGCTACACGCGGCATACAGTGGTCGGCACAATGGGCTGCAACTCCGAAAGGAGGCGCTAATCCCCTAAATCCGGCCGTGGTTTGGATTGAGGGTTGAAACTCACCCTCATGAAAATGGAATGGCTAGTAATCGCGTGTCACTATCGCGCGGTGAATGCGTCCCCGCTCCTTGCACACACCGCCCGTCAAGTCATCCAAATGTTTTCCTGGTGAGACGCCGGTTCATGCCGGACTCGAACCGAGAAGGCGTGAGGGGGGCTAAGTCGTAACAAGGTATCCGTAGGGGAACCTGCGGATAGATCACCTCCAATTCGATTTCGATCGGTTGGAACGCGTTATGCAAGGAATAATACATGGATTCTCTAAATGAAGCGTGAGTCAAAATTTATCAGTAAAAGTCATCCTGCCAGACGTATTGGCGTCCTGGTGGAATCATGGCAAGCGCACGAGGCTGATGCTTCGGGCCGCTGTAGCTGATGCTGTTCACGGGGCCATGGCGCGCCACGCGCGCCGGGTGCTGCGTCAGGATGATTTTCCGCGTGCTTTCTGATTCTTCCCCTCGGGTGCCTGCAATCATGCAGGAGGCGCATCCATTCTTAATTTTTCCAGCATCAGGATACTCCTATGCTAAAGCTGAAAATCCGCGAAGGAACGCTGGAGCTCGACGACGAGAAGCTTGTTATAAAAAAGACGTTCGAGTCCGGCATCCTGGACAACATCATCACGCGCACTGCGAACGCGCTGGCGAAGAAGGAGGATATCATAAAGCTCAAAGACATCGGCATGGTCGTGTTCGAGCCAGGGGTGCCTGGCAGGATGTGCCCGCACATGCTGGTGTATTACGGGGAGAGAAACAGGCTCATTGAATTTTGCCTTGAGAAGGAGAAGCAGAAGGGAAAATCCGATTTGCGCAGGGCGCTTGAATTCCTCGAGGAGCGGGGAGTGGAGCTTGGAATGGCGGTTGAGAAATAATAAGAAAAAATAGAAGAATAATGCGCCGCTCCAGGATGCGTTCACTCATCCGGGCACGGCAATCTCGGCACCTGAGCGCCCGAGCGTGCGGTACACTGTCATGTGCGACACGCCCAGCAAATCGGCGATATCCCTGATGCTGAGCTTTTCCACGATAAGGAGATCCAGGATCTCACCCAAACGCGCGTCTATCTTGCGCGGCCGGCCTTTTTTCCCCTTGTCAGAAGTACTTGTGGACGTACCTAAAGGTGGTCCAGCCACAAGACCGCATGCCTGCGATCGATGCCTGGCGGAGAGACTTCCTGGCCCTGCCCGAGCCGATTCCGTTTTCTGCCTTTTCCAAATCCCTTTCCATGTCTTTCCACCTCCTTTAGGTTGTTACCTAGCCTATTCACGCTCAATAATTGTATTTAAATGTTTGTAACAAAACGGATTCCATGGCTGATATGCTCGGTCTTGCGGTCTTCGCCCTGCTTCTTACCGGATGCGGGCTGGTGAACCAGGCGCAGAACATGAACCAGACGCTTGCGGCCCAGGTCAACGCGACCGCGAACACGACGCCCTCCGTAGTCCTGCCTGCGCAGAACGCGTCGATAAACAGCACTCTTGAAGCGCAATGGGCGCTCATAACAAAGCCGGAGGTGGAGGGCGTCTGCCTCAAGCTTGCCAGGGACGCGGTCGCGGGCAGGGGCTATAGCCCGTCTGTCGTGTTCGGTTGCACCTGCCAGGCGCAGGAAACGGGCGAGTTGAAGACCTACGACTGCACGGTGAGCGCGGTGAACGGCGATAACCCAATCAGCGTGGTCTGCGTCAAGGCCAACGCGACCTGCTCTTCGTCATCCGGTTTCGGGAACTCAATCTACACGTTCGACCAGCTGCAGGCGTTGGCCGGCGGCTAGCCATAAAAGCAGGAATAAAAAATAAAAAAAAGAAAAAAAGTGGTCGCCCCGCCCGTTCCGTTAGAATATCGCGAGCCGCGGCATCAATGCGAGCTCGAGCAGCCCGGGCCTCCTGGGCGGTATGCCCATGACCCTTTTTATCGTCTCGACGTCGAGCCCCAAATCCTTCAAATCATTCATATGATCACCATTTTTTTTATGCGGCAAGAAGCCGCACCTTGGAAAACCTTTCCGGAAGACAGCCCTTCCGGTAGCACGAGATTCTTCAACAAAGGTACCGGAATCACACAAGGACCGGGACACCGGGCCTTTCTTTCCCTTCAATCAACCGGCCACACGCAGGCAGCCGTCATGATAAGTGGCAGGTACGTGCCACTTCGCCATCTCCCCGAACAGCATCCTTACGACAGTCCCGTATTCCATTTTTATTTCCATGGCACGCACCTCCGTTTTAGTGATGGAATGAGCGCGAATCCGAGGTTTATAAAGGCTTGTCACAGAAATGGTCTATTGCAGTCCACAAAAGTTTTGTGACTTTTGTGTCCTGCGTAATAGCAAACCGCGTTTCGGTCTTACCAGGCAATTTCTGTTGCAAGACTTTCGCGGTTTACTATAGGAGAGGCTGGTAATAATGTCGGAGCTTGACATCGTCATACGCAAGCATGCGCTCAAGAACGCATCTGATTTCGGCAAGGCGAACCCGGGTTCGGTCGCCGGCAAGGTCATTGCCGAATGGCCTGACGCGAAAAAGGACATGAAAGGCGTGATGAAGAAGATTGTTGACGAGGTCGCACTTATAAACAAAATGAAAAAAACCGAAATCGAGGCCGAGCTCTCAAAGTACGAATTCGTAGAGAAGCCCAAAGAGGAGAAAAAAGAAATAGAGGGGGAAGGCGCGGAGGATGGGAAGGTCGTGGTCCGATACGCGCCTGAGCCCAATGGCTGGCCCCACATCGGGCACGCGAAGGCGTTTTCCATCGCGCACGCCATCGGCAAGAGATACAAGGGCAAAATCATCCTCAGGTGGGACGACACGAACCCTGAGGCTGAGAAGGCGGAATTCGTGGATGCCATCAGGGACGGCATAAAATGGCTGGGCCTGGAATGGGACGAGGAAAAATACTGTAGCGATTACATGAGCGAGATGTACGGGCTCTGCGAAAAGCTCCTGAAGGACGGGAACGCCTACGCCTGCACCTGCAGCCAGGAGGAAACGTCAAAGGCGCGCGAGTCCATGAAGCGCTGCAAGTGCGGTTCTCAGCCGCCACAGAAGAGCCTTGAGATGTGGACCGGGATGCTCAATGGCTCGGTGAAGGAGGGCGGGGCGACCATACGCCTCAAAGGCGACATGGCGGCGCAGAACACCGTGATGCGCGACCCGACCATGTTCAGGATAATAACCGCTCAGCATTTCAGGCAGAAGAACAAGTACCGCGTCTGGCCGACATACGACTTCCAAGGCGCAGTGATGGACTCCTTGCTCGGCATCACCCATCCCATACGCTCCAAGGAATACGAGCTGCGGGACGAGCTTTACGTCTTCCTTCTGAACAAGCTGGAACTGCGGGTCCCCAAAATGCTCACCATCTCAAGGCTGCAAATCAAGAACGCGCCCATAAGCAAGCGCCTGCTCCGCCCGCTCGTGGAAACCGGAAAGCTCATGGGCTGGGACGACCCCAGGCTTCCGACGCTTGCAGGATTGAAGCGCAGGGGAATCCTGCCAGAGGCCATACGCAATTTCGTCCTCTCCTTTGGCCTGTCCAAGGTGGAGAGCGAGCCGGACTGGGAGGCGCTCCTTGTGGAGAACAGGAAGCTGCTGGATCCAATCGCGGACAGGTATTTTTTCGTCGCAGAGCCGGTGGAGCTGGTCGTGGAGGACGCGCCGGAGGATACCGTGAAGCTGCGGCTACACCCGAAACTGGAGCACGGTTTCCGCGAAATCGAGACCAGCGGCACGTTCTACATAAGCAGGGCAGATGCGGACACGCTGGAAAAGGACGAGGTTTTCCGCCTTAAGGATTTGTTCAACGTGGAAGTGTCGGAAAAGGGAAAGGCCATTGAAGGAAAATACGCCGGCGACGAAAAGGTCGGGAAGAAATTCCAGTGGGTGAGCGACGCAAGGATGGACTGCGAGGTCCTCGTGCCCCGGGACCTTCTGAGAAACGGCGAGTACAACGAGGACAGCCTCAAGGTCGTAAATGGATTCTGCGAGAAGAACTGCGCGAAGCTGGAACAGGGCACTCTCATCCAGTTCGAGAGGTTCGGTTTCGTGCGGCTGGACAGGAAGGAAAATGAAAAGCTGACATTCGTATTCGCCTGCTGAAAATGCGCGGGCCGTGGTTACTATGCTTACCGACACACAGAGGCAGAAAATAATCGAATTCGCGAAGGAGCGGGTTTCGGAGAACGATTCCTTCCATGACATCGAGCACGTGATGAGGGCGGCAGATGCCACGGTCCTGCTTTCCGTGGCAGAGCACGCGGACCAGGACATATGCTGGACCGCGGCCATGCTTCATGACATCTGCAAGAGGGAGCAGGGCGACCATGCGGAGGCCGGTGCGAAGCTTGCCGAGAAATTCCTCCTTGGCATCGGCATGGACAAGGAGTTCTCCGCCCGGGTCAGGGACGCCATCCATTTCCACAACAAGGACTTCGACAGCTCCGCGCCCCTAGAGCAGCAGGTGCTCTGGGACTCGGACAAGCTTTACATCGCGACGCCCGACGGCTTCCGCAAGAGGCTGCTTCCCTATTGGGTAATGAAAAAGGGCAGGAAGGAAGGGATAGAGACCGCGATTTACGAATACTACTTCTACAAGGCTAGGTTCCATACTAAGACCGCGGTGAAGGAGGCGGCCAGGCACTCCGCGGAAATGGAGCGCTACCTCGTCGCGCTGAAAAGCGAGGAATAAATTAACTTTCGGATGCTTATATCGCAGGGGGTGTTTTTGGAATGGACTTCAACAGGGTTCTGGACGCGGCGAAGATGATAATCGTAATCGCGCTCGTGTTCAATCTGGCCATGATCGGCATCGGGGCAGTGCTCGACATCCTTGGGTTCGGGGCAGGCACCGTGGCCAAGGGCAACAGCCAGACCGGCGTCCTGGTCGGCTTGGGAGGCGGCCTGTTGTTGTTCGTTGCGAACTGGGGTTTGAAAATCGTCATCGCCCTGGGCAACGTCATCATATTCGCCTATGGCGGCTTCAGCGCTGCGAAAAAGGGCAATGACCTGGTTGGCTGCGGTATGGTGGGGCTCGTCACTTACGCGCTGGTCGGCCTGATTTGCGGAGTGATACAGCTCGTATTGACGTTCTTGGGAATCGGGGCGACCGTGGCCACGAGCGGCAGCGCAATGGCCGGCCTGTTCAGCGGATTAATGGGTGCCATGGGCCTTGGTATGGGCCTGGTGTGTGGCGTGTTCTGGTATTTCGGCGGCCTGGTCACGAATTTCATAGTGGCGCTGGTCGGCGGGCTGGTTGGAGGGGCGAAGTAGGTTTTTTTTTAATTATATATTTATCTTTTTTTAAGCGCCTTTTATTCCGCATATTCGCGCGATGCGAGCGCAATCCTTTTTATTGATTGCCCTTGAAATAGCATAACTCTTCTATTTCTGCGCGGGTTCAGGTGACTCCATGGCGATTACGAAGATACGGAAAAGGGACGGGGATGTGGTTGATTTTGACAAGGAGAAGATAGTCAACGCCATCTTCAAGTCCGCACAGGCGGTCGGCGGCTCGGACCGGGAGGAATCCGCGAGGGTTGCCGACCACGCGGTGGAGCTCCTGGGGCAAAAATTCAAGGAGGATTACACTCCCACGGTGGAGGACGTCCAGGACATCGTGGAAAAGGCGCTCATAGACACCGGCCACGCGACCACTGCGAAATCCTACATCCTCTACAGGCACAGGAAGACCGTGGAAAGGGAGGCCAAGCGCGTCCTGGGAGTCAAGGACGACCTCAAGCTCCCGCTCAACTCGGTCCAGGTGCTGGAGCGCAGGTACCTGCTCAAGGACGACGAGGGCAAGGTCATAGAGACGCCCAGCCAGCTTTTCAGGAGGGTTGCGGACTTCATCGCGTCCAACGAGAAGCGCTATGAAGCGGACGCCAAGACCGAGAAATTCTACGCGGACGCTTTCTACGAGATAATGACGACCTTTGAGTTCCTTCCCAACTCGCCCACGCTGATGAACGCGGGCACCGGGCTGGGCCAGCTCTCTGCATGCTTCGTGCTGCCTGTCAAGGACGACATAGAGCAGATATTCGATTCCGTGAAGCACGCGGCCATTATTCACAAAACCGGCGGCGGAACCGGGTTCTGCTTCTCCTACCTCAGGCCGAAGGGCGACTACGTGAAGAGCACGGCAGGAGTCGCATCCGGGCCGCTGTCCTTCATGAGCGCGTTCGACAACGCGACCAATGTAATCAAACAAGGCGGGAAACGCCGCGGCGCGAACATGGGAGTGCTCCACGTCTGGCATCCGGACATAGAGGAATTCATAACCGCGAAGCAGACCGGCGGAGTGCTGGAGAACTTCAACGTCAGCGTCGCGATAGACGACAAGTTCATGAAGGCGGTGGAGAGCGACGGCGAATACGAGCTCATAAACCCTAGGAACAATAAGGTGGTGCGCAAGGTGAGCGCCAGGAGCATATTCAAGCTCATAGCATATTCCGCGTGGAAGGCGGCCGAGCCCGGCCTCCTGTTCATAGACGAGATAAACAGGCACAACCCCACGCCCAAGTTCCAGATACATTCCACGAACCCCTGCGTTGGCGCTGACACCATCGTGACCACCAGCGAGGGCCTGATTGAGATACCGAAAGTGCACAATCCCCACTGGGTGCTCGGGGAAGACGGCGGATACCACCCCGTGAAATGGGCGGGCGAGACCGGGGAGAAAGAGGTGTTCCTGGTAAGGACCGGGGCTGGTTACGAAGCCAAGGCCACGGCCGACCATCTGTTCCTCACCACGAAAGGCTGGAAACAGGTCTGCGAGCTGACGAAGAAGGACAGGCTGGTGGTCCAGAAGGAGGGCACGTTCGGGAACGGGCGCCTTGATAAAGAGATGGCGCTCATGCTTGGCTGGCTGGTCGGGGACGGCACGATAACGAAGGGCGCCCAGGACGCCATATTCTATTTCGGCGCGGAAGAGAAGGCGGAGATGCTCCCCCTGTTCAAGTCCTATCTGGACAAGATGAACGCTTCGGAGGTCAGGCCCATCAAGGACAAGACCGAAACCAGGCTCAAATACTCCTCGAAGATAGCGGCGAGATTCCAAGAACTCGGGGTGAAGCCGGTGAAAGCAGAAAACAAGGAAGTTCCTGCTTCGATTTTCACCATGGACAGGGAGACCGTCGCATTGTTCCTGTCCGCATTGTTCGGAGCCGACGGTTCGGTCCAGGGAAGCAAGGAAAAGGGGATAAGCATAAGGCTCGCCTCGAACTCGTCCAGGCTGTTGAAGCAGGTCCAGGTGCTGCTGCTCCAGTTCGGAATCGTGTCCAAGGTGTACGAGGAAAGGCGGAAGGCGCACGAGAAGATGCTGCCGGATTCCAACAGGCAGATGAAGGCATACGCATGCAAGGCGCAGCACGAGCTTGTCATCTCCAGGGAAAGCATGTTCAGGTTCATGCGGAAAATCGGATTCTGCATAGCAGCGAAGAACGAGAAGTTCGCGCGGCTCAAGCCCACGGAGATATATTCCGATGACATCGACCTGTCCGTCAAATCCGTGGAAAGAGCCGGAGTCGAGAAGGTCTACGACCTGACCGAGCCGATGACACATTCATTCTCTGCGAACGGGCTCATGGTGCACAACTGCGGCGAGGTCCCGATGCCGGACTACGAGTCCTGCAACCTCGGCTCCGTGAACCTGGTATGCTTCGTGGACTTCGACTGGTCCAAGACCCCGTGGAAGAAGAAGGTGGACTGGAAGCGGATGCGCTACGTCATCCGGCTCGCGGTCCAGTTCCTGGACAACGTAATAGACCTGAACAACTACCCCATACCGCAGATAAGGGAGCGCACCACCCATCATCGGAGGATAGGGCTGGGTATCATGGGCTTTTCCAAGATGCTTGCCAAGATAGGCGTGCGCTACGACAGCCCACAGGCGCTGGAGGTAGCGGAGGAGACCATGAAATTCGTGACGGAGGAGGCCATGAAGATGTCCCACGAGCTGGGCAGGGCGCGCGGCTCGTTCCCCGGCTTCCAGGAAAGCACCTGGGCCGCGAAGTACGACGCGCTGCGCAATGCGACCGTGACGTCCATAGCGCCCACGGGCACGATATCCATGATTGCGGACTCGTCCAGCGGCATCGAGCCCATGTTCGCGCTCTCCTACATAAAGACCGTGATGGACGGCACAAAGCTCTATTACTCGGACGACGTGTTCGAGCACGTGCTCAAGGTCCGGGGCCTCTACTCGCCGGAGCTGATGCAGGACGTAATAGACAACGGCACGGTGCAGGGCATGGCCAGCATACCAAAGGAGATACAGGACGTGTTCGTGGTGGCCCACGACATACCGTCCGACCGCCATGTGCTCATACAAGCCGCGTTCCAGCGGCACACGGACCTCGCGGTGAGCAAGACCATAAACATGCCCGCCGAGGCGACGGTGGAAGACGTGGAGAGGGCTTACATGCTCGCATGGAAGGACGGCTGCAAGGGCATCACCATCTACCGGGACGGCAGCAGGGGCGAGGGCGTGCTGAGCAAGAGGAAGAAGGAGAAGGCCGAGGCCCCGAAGGAGCAGATGGAGGGCTAGGGAAAGGATTTTAACCTGCGCAAGCGGATATTGCTATGAGAGGCTTTAGCATGAAAACCACGGTGAGCATAATCAAGGCGGATGTGGGCGGCTATCCGGGCCATTCAACGGTTCATCCCGAAATCATGAAAAAAGCGGAGGACGAGCTGGCGATAGCGAAGAAGCAGGGCGGCATAAACGATTATTTCGTAGGCAGGTGCGGGGACGACCTGGAACTGATAATGTCCCACAACACGGGAGTGGACAACAAGGCGGTCCACAAGCTCGCCTGGGACACGTTCGTCTCGTGCACGGAAATAGCCAAGAGGCTCAAGCTCTACGGGGCGGGCCAGGACCTGCTGGCGGACACGTTCTCAGGAAATGTCAAGGGCATGGGCCCCGGAAGCGCGGAAATCGAGTTCGAGGAGCGCAGGTCCGAGCCGCTCATCTGTTTCCTTATGGACAAGACCGAGCCGGGCGCGTTCAATCTGCCGGTTTTCAGGATGTTCGCAGACCCGTTCAACACCGCGGGCCTCGTGATAGACAAGGGCCTCCACCACGGATTCACCTTCGAGGTCTATGACGTGATGGACAACAAGAAAGTGACGCTCAACACGCCCGAGGAGGTCTATGACCTGCTGGCGCTCATCGGCGGAAAGAGCCGCTACGTGATAAAGCGCGTCTATCCCAGGAAGGGCAGCCCGGTTTCCGAAAAAGAGCCCGTCGCCTGCGTGAGCACGGACAAGCTCTCCAAGATTGCGGGAACCTACGTGGGCAAGGACGACCCGGTCGCGATGGTGCGCTGCCAGTCCGGGCTTCCTGCCATGGGCGAGGTACTGGAGCCCTGGTCGTTCCCGCACCTGGTGTCCGGATGGATGAGGGGCTCGCACAACGGCCCGATAATGCCGGTTGCAATGGAAGACGCGAACCCGACCAGGTTCGACGGCCCGCCGCGGGTGGTGGCGCTCGGCTTCCAGGTCTGCGAAGGCATGCTCGGCAGGCCCGTGGACCTATTCAGGGACAAGGCGTTCGACAACGCGAGGAAAAAGGCGCTTTACGTGGCGGACTACATGAGGCAGCACGGCCCGTTCGAGCCGCACCGCCTGCCTTCCGAGGACATGGAGTACACCACGCTGCCGGCGGTGCTGGACAAGCTCAAGGCAAGGTTCTCATCCATGGACTGATGGCATGGATGCCAACCCCGCCGTCCTCCTTGTTCTTTTACTGCTGTTGGTCGGCATATCCATCGCGTTCCTGTTCTCCCAGCTGAAGAAGGAGACTGCGAGAATAGAGATGACCAACAGCTCCGGCAAGCCCGTGTTCGTGGATGCGGAACTGGCGGACAACGCCGCCAAGCAGGCCCGGGGCCTCATGTTCCGCGGCAGCCTCGGAGAGAACGAGGGCATGCTTTTCATATTCAACGGCGAGGCCTACCGGACATTCTGGATGATGAACACCACCATCCCGCTGGACGCAATCTTCTTTTCAGCCGACGGTCGCGTGGTGGACATAATCCAAATGGAGCCGTGCAAATCCCCTATCTCCTGCAAAACCTATCCCTCGTCCGCCAAGGCGAAATACGTCCTGGAAGTGAACCAGGGCTTCGCGGAAAAGAACGGAATCGAGAAGGGCAAATCCGCGCTGGTAGTGCGGGACTGGTGACTTTCCTGCCTTGTTGAAAAATAGAACGCTACGGGGCAGGGGGATGGTTATGTTCGGCCCCAGTAGCGAGCCCTCGAACGGACTTCGCAGTCCATTGAGGACTTGTGGCCACGGGCCACAACGGTCTCAAAGCGAGACATTTTGTTTATCCACGCAGATGTTTAAATACCTTTTCCCGTGTATGTGCAAACGCACATGGTCTTTTTACGACGTAAAAGATAAGCAAATTACCCGTTTAGCGAAAAAACCCGGTGCAAATTAACATAATACTATTTAAATTTTATGTTAAATATCATAGTTACTATGCTTTACCTCATGGGGACCGGCATCTCATTCGACCTCACGCTGGGGGCAGTAGCCGCGCTCAGGGAGTGCAACGAGGCCTATCTTGAAAGATACACCAACCCCGTAAATGACAGGCGCATAGCCGGACTGGAGAAGGTTATAGGAAAAAGCATCGTCCTCCTGCCCAGGGAGAAAGTGGAGAGCAGCTTCCTCCTGGAGCGCGCCGCGAAATTCAGCGTCGCCCTGCTCGCCTCAGGAGACCCGCTCACCGCAACCACGCACATAACGCTGCTCATGGACGCGAAGAAAAGGGGCATCAGGACGAAAGTCTTTCATAATTCCTCGGTTTATGCCGCGGCCCCGGGCAAGGCAGGGCTGCAGATGTACAAGTTCGGCAGGACCGCCACGCTCGTGAACCCCAGGCCCGGATACAAACCCACGTCATCGCTGGACATCATCCGGCAGAACCTGTCCATGAACATGCACAGCCTCGTTCTCCTGGACACCGAGCCCGCGCCCATGGAGGCGGAATACGCCCTCGGCATGCTTTCCGAGTTCGCCCATGCCGTGGTGCTCTCCAGGCTGGGCGAGGAGGACGAGAAGGTTTCCTACGGCAAGGTGAGCGAACTGGCGGCCAGGAAGCTCGGGAAAGCCCCGTTCTCCATCATCATGCCGGCAAAGCTCCATCCGGTCGAGGAGGAATACCTGTCCATGTTGGGGAAAGAAGATATTTAAATGGAAAACGCAATCTATCCAAAGAGGTGAGGAGATGACGGAGAAACTGGACGACACGGACCTGATGATCCTCAGGGAGCTCCGCGAAAACTGCAAGCGGCCGGTGCGCGAACTCGCCAAGGAGCTGCGCATCCATCCGAATACCCTTATCCAGAGGATAAAAAAGCTCGAAAAGCAGAAGGTCATAATCAGATACACCGCGGAGGTGGATTTCCGCAAGCTGGGCTACGACCTCCACGCAATCATAATGGGGGAGGTCAGGAAAGGCAGGGCCGGCGACCAGGAGCAGCTGAACGAAATCACGAAGATGCCCCAGGTGCAGTACCTCTACGCTGTGACCGGCGCCTACGACATCATCGCTTCTGTAAGGGTCAGGAACAGGGACGAGCTGGTGTCAGTGCTGGGGAAAATAGGCGAGCACCCGATAATCGAGAAGACGATGACACACGTGGTGCTCTTCAGCTACAAGCACCCCTACGAGTTCAACCCGTTGCTATAGGAAAATCACTTGCCGGTTTTGCGCTGGGCCGGGCGGAATACGCAGGAGACCAGCTGCGGGAAGCGGTCGTGCTCCTCGTCATGGCCGTTCCTTTTGGTTTCTGGTATCCTCTCGAAACCACTATCCTCCAGTTGCTGATAGAATCGGCCGATATGGAAGGGCTCCAGGAATCCGAAGGTCGCAAGCCTCAGGGCCAGGTTTTTTGGCAAATCCTCTGTGATTGGCAGGGGCGGCTCGGTGAATTCAAAGCTTATCAGATGCCCTCCACTGGCCACCTTCGTCCTTATTGCGCCGAGCACCCCGGCGCGTTCGGATTCCGGCAGCCAGCGGAATATGTCCGAGGCCAGCACCAGGTCAACCCTGCTTTTCTCGATGCATGTATTTGACAAGTCAAGGGCCTGCAGGTCCCTTAGGTCAAGCAGCATGAATTCCATCCTTAGGCTGGGCGGCAGTTTCCCATGGTGGTTGAACAGCAGGTTCCTTTTGGCCGCCGCGGCGCGCAGGGCCTCGGAATTGGAGTCCACACCCAATATGCGCATCTCCCTCGGGCCATTCTCCAGGGCCTGCATGGTCGCATTGGTACGGATTATCTTCCTGAGCAGCTTTCCTGTGCCGCATCCCACATCCAGGATTGAATGGCAACCCGCGAGAAATCCCGGGTAGTCCGCACGTAGCCGCGCGGTTTGTATGGAATAAGCCTCGTGCCGGTGAAGGTCATAACTGGTGTTATGCCTGTTGCCGCATACGCTTTCGCACGATATCTTGTAGAAAGTGCTGAATGCACGGCTCAGGTTGTTTACCCTTCTTTGGCTTCTTCCCGACCGTCCCGGCATCGTCCTTTTACTCGAAGGGATGAGCGGCTTTGAACCGTTATCGCTGACATATGGGTTCCAGTAGGCGCTATCCCGCGCGGATAGTATGAGCGGCAGCCCTGTCGTCTCGGTCCTCTGCCGGTGTAATCTTTTTCTTCCCATATGTTATAACATATATAGCCAAGGGTTTATAAACATCACATCCCATGTTTTCATCCATCCGCCCGGCGGGCCAACGGTCTTCGCACACGGTTTGCCTTTGTGGGAAAAGATTATTTAACCTGGTGTCATCAGATTGTGAATCCGAACCTTATTTAAAGACTATCCTACAAGATGTATAACATATGGCCAGGGTTGTTTCTAGAAGATCAGCTACAGCCGCGCTGCAGGAATACACCACGCCGCCTCCTTTGCTCAGGGGGCCCACTTCCAGGTTTGGCCCCAGAAGTGCCGGGAATTTCACCAGCCGGCATGCGGACCTTATGGTGGATGTTGACCCGAGGCAATCCGCATATTCCAGACCCACTGATTTCGAGCGCCACCAGATTGACACCGGCCATTTGGACATTGAGAGGATGCTATTGAGTTCCATGCTTGGCTGCGTTGGGAAGCGGGTGGTCTCAGTGGGCTGCGGCACCGGGGTTCTGGACCGCGAGCTTATCATGCTGCGTGAGAAAGACCTCATCAAAGGCAGAACCAGCCTCAGGCTGCTTGGCGTGGACTCGGAGAAAGGGATGATAGAGCAGGCGAATTCCGGAATGGACCAGCTGCTTGGGCGCAATCCCGCCCTGGCAAAATGCATTGATGAGGGCAGGCTGAGCTATGAATACCGGGTTGCAACGCTCGGCGAGCGGTCCTTCGCGGATATGGACCTCAACGACACGGTGATACAAAGCCGTGCGCCAGACACGTTCATGGCTTTCATGGTATTTGTCCTTTGGGTGGAAAAAAGGGAAACTGCCATAAGGGCGATAGCTGAAAAGTCCAGGGGCAGGACAGGGCCGCTTCGGCCAACCACATTCATAAACGCCGAGGAGTATCCGACGCACATGACGTCGGACACATGGTTAACCCCTTCCTTCAAGAGAGGCATCGAAGAACGCAAGGCCGGTGAAGTCGACCCCAAGGAAATATGGGCGATGTTCATCAGGCACGGATTCAGATTCCTGGGCTCCTCCCGCAAAACGCATCTGGGCGGGCCTGAGATGGACCATAACATGTGGTCAGCGGTCCTCGAGCATCTTTGAACTCCTGAAAATCCTGATTTCCAATAAGGCGAAAGAAAGATAAAAGCAGAATTGAACAGGCGAATTAAAAAAACGGGTAAAAATAAAAAGCGAATTAAAAAAAATAAATCAAGTAAAATAAAAAGGATCCCTAGATGCGGGGATATCTCGTTACCTGGCTGATGAGGTCCACATGCGACAGGAACATCCTGCGGCAGCAGTATCTCCGCACGCCCAAATCATCCAGCGTCTCGTCCTTGGGTTTCGCCTTGACCATCTCGCCGTATTTCCCGTAGAGATGGCCGACCACGGAGCCGCAGGAGAAACACCGTATTGGAAATTCCATATGAAATCACCGGTATGATTTCTGGAACCTGGCCCTAGCCTTGGGTCCCTTGTATTTCTTGGATTCGACCCTTCTGATGTCTTCTACCACCAGCGAGCGGTCCACTTCCACGAACCTTTCCCTGAGGTTTGTCCCCTCGAAGTATTTCACAAGCGCGTTGGCTATGGCGGTCCTGGCCGCCTGTGCCTGGCCCATGGACCCGCCGCCGAAGACGGTGACCGAGATGTCCAAATCGTTCACTTCCGGGCCGGTGTAGCGCAGCGGCTCACGGATTATCTCCCTGACATACATGTTGTTATAGGAGTCCAGAAGGACTTTGTTGACCCTTATCCTGCCTTTGCCCGGCTTCACGGTCGCCCTTGCGACGGCCTGCTTCCTCTTCCCCCTGGCGACGACGGCTTTGGATTTCTGCTTCTTCTGCTTCCTGGCTCCTTTGGGCTCCTTTGCCGCCGGCTTCTCCACTGGAACAGCCGCCTGTGGCTTCTCAACAAGCGCGTCCGCGGCTTTCTGGACCTGCGGCTCGGCCTTTTCGGCTTTTGGTTCCGTTTTAGCTTCCGCGTCCGGCTTCGCAACCGGCTTCTTTTCCTTCTGCCGGGGGGCTTTTTTCTCAACCTTCTCTGGTTTCTCAGTCATCGTATCAACCTGAATATCCTATCATCCTGCAAAGATTGCGTATCGTGATGTATCTCGCGCCCTTCTTCAGCACCGACGCCTCATGGGCCATGGTCGGCGTTAGGTTCTTGGGGTTTCCGGTGTAAACAAGGAGCCTGTGGTGCGCATCCCTGCCCCGTGCCCTGTCCCACGGCAGCATGCCGCGTATCATCCTCTTCACGAGGAGGTGCGGAATCTTGGACCATTTGGGCGAGTGCTCCGGCGTGCCCTTGTGCTTGGCCGCGCGCCTCGCGCGGAGCTTGGCGGTTATGGACTTCGGATTGCCCGAAAGTATCATCTGGTCGGCGTTTATGAGCTGGACGTCCTCGCCGCTCAGTATCGTCTTCGCGACGCGGCTCGCCAGCCGCCCGAAAATCATGCCCTTGCCGTCTATGACAACCATATGAACACCTTACCTGAGGAGCACGACGCCCCTGCCGTCCGGGTTGGACTTGCACAGCGACTCTATGCTGAGCGTCTTCCCGCCGGCATCGCCGATGAGTTTCCTCGCGGTGCCGCTGAAAGCGAACGCCGCCACCGTGAGTTTCTTGGACAGCGCGCCCGAACCCAGCACCTTGCCCGGCACGAGGACCGTCGCACCGTCGTCTCCGTAGGCATCGAGCTTGCTGAGATTAACCTCGACCCGCTGGCGCCTGGGCCTGGAGAGCTCGAGGGCCACCTTCTTCCAAATGGGTTTCTTCTCCCGAACCAGCGCGTCCACGAGCGATGCGAGTACCGGGTTATCCTTGACCTTTTTTGTCTTCATAAAATCGCCTTTCGGGCGCGCCCCATCGCCACCAGTTGGCTTTCGTTGCGCGCCGGCTCGCCCTCCTTTCGGGAGAACTCTAATAAGCAGCACAAAGTTGCTTGCAACTTTGTGCGCCTTCGTAAATCAAATTTACGAAGCAAGGATTATATTGGAGAGGAAAGTTTATAAATAAAGTCTTTCTCACGGGGACTCCCCCGCGTGGCTGTGCCTTGCTCCGTGTTCCCCCAGCGCCTTCGCGATATCCTCATGTTTTCCGAGGGTGGCGAGTATCAGCGCAGTCCCGCCATATTTGTTCTTCGCATGCACGTTCGCCCCGTTCGCAATGAGGTGCCCTACGATTTCACTCTCGCCCCAATAGGCAGCTCTCATCAGTGCAGTCTGGCCTAGGATGTCCTTCACATTCACATGGGCGCCTTTCTTAATAAGCACCCTGGCAATTGCAGTTTCGCCCGTAAAGGCGGCCCACATCAGCGGCGTCTCCTCGATGCCGTTCTTCGCATTCACATCGGCCCCCATTCTTATGAGCGATTTCACGGTTCCGATTTTGTCGTTGGCCACTGCGAACATGAGCGGCGTCTCGCCGGCGTCATTCCCCGCATTCACGTCCGCCCCTTTTGCGACCAGCCTCCGCACGGACCTCGAATTCCCTCTTGCGGCGGCCTTGAACAGCTTCCCATCCAGCCTTTTCTGCGCTTCTGAAACCGGCCTCGCCCTCTTCACAGGCTCCGGCAGCTGGTCGGGCCCGGAGCCGTTCCTTGCCTTCCTGAGCGTGGTCGCATGGCTGTCCGGAATCTCCCTGGGTACGGGTTTCCTCCGTCTCCTCTCGCCGCCGTGCAGCACGGGATTCATGTCGCTCATTCCGTTGCCCCGTTCTTTCTCAGCACGTCCGCAGTTTGCATATGGCCGGTGTCCGTGAAACCGGCGGTCGCAGACTTCAGCGCCGTCCTGCCATAAGCGTCCATCGCATTGACATCCGCCCCCTTTGCGATGAGAAGCTCTGCGATTTCCTTGCGCCCGTCGGAGGCGGCCCTCATCAGCGGCGTCCTGCCCTCCCTGTCCGTTGCATTCACGTTGGCGCCGTTCGCGATGAGGGGCTCTACGATTTTTTTGTTTCCCTCGTTGATTGCCCACATCAGCGCGGTCCAGCCGTTCCTGTCCTTTGCCTCCATGTCCGCGCCTTTCGTGATGAGAAGCTCCGCAATCTCATTATTTCCCATGCTCACGGCCAGAATCAGCGGCGTGTCGCCAAAGTTATTCCTCGGGTTCAGGTCGGTTCCGCTGGAAACCAGTGTTGCCACGGTCTTCATGTCGTTACTGAACAGAGTCGGCTCCTCGCCCGGAGCCTTTTTGCAGCTCGTAATCATCGGGCTTACGAGCAGATGTATGCCGAAGACAGCGGTCGCGGCCGCCTTTCCCAGCGAAGAAAAACACGTTGATTTATGAGCAAGTTGTTTTGTTCCCATTCCCATATCCCGCGCCCCCAAAAGCCATTTTTTACAATAGTTTGTTTTGGTGGCAAGTGTTTTTAAACGTATTATTCTGTGTTTATAATTAAAACTGGACCGCGCCCCTAATCCTTCGCCCCGCACGCCTTCAGCAGTTCCGCGATTTCCGTCTTGCCATTGATGCGGGCCCATTCCATCGGCTTAACTCCGAAATCGTCCTCGACATCCGTATCCGCGCCCTTGGCGATGAGGAGCTCCACCATTCCCCTCTTGCCATCGTCCACGGCCCATCCAAGCGCGGTCTGGCCAAGATTCCCCCTCTCATCCACATCCGCGCCGTTCGCTATAAGAAGTTTCACGATATCGGCGTTCCCGGAATGGACCGCCCACATCAGCGCGGTTGAGCCCATTGCATTCATCACTTTCACGTCCGCGCGGTTCGCGATAAGCAACTCCACGATTCCCTTATGCCCCTGGGAGGCGGCACTAATCAGCGCCGTTCCGTAACCGATGTCACGCGCGTTCGCATCTGCCCCTTTCGCAATCAGGAGATTCGCTATTCTTTCCTGTCCCTTCGAGGCAGCCTCCATCAGCGGCGTCGTGCCGACATCGTCCTCCGCATTCGCATCCGCGCCTTTGGCTATGAGGAGCTCCGCGATTTCGGTTTTCCCTCCACGGACGGCCGCGAGCAGCGCAGTCTCGCCAAGATTCTCCCTGGCGTTCAGGTCCGCGCCCTTTGCTATAAGAAGTTTCACTATGCCCGAGTTCCCGGAATGGACCGCCCACATCAGCGGCTTATTGCCCCTGGCGTCTCCCCTGTTCACGTCAGCGCCGTGCTTGAGCAGGAGTTCAACGATCCCCCTGTGCCCCTGGCCGGCGGCCCTTGTGAGCGCGGTCCCGTAACCCAGGTCATCCGCGTTCACATCTGCTTTGTGCGCGAGCAGGAGCCTCACCACTCCTTCGTATCCCTTCTCCGCAGCCTCCATAAGCGGCGTGATGGGGCTGGGGCCCTTCGCGTTCACGTCCGCACCTTTCGAGATCTGCATCTCCACGGCTTTCGTGTCGCCATCAGACAGCGATATCCTTTCTGGAGCCTTGCAGCCGAATATCGGATTCACCAGCAGCAGGCCGAAGGCGGCGATCCTCGCCGTGCTTTTTAACGACGAAAAAGACGTTGTTCCATGACCGGGTTGCTTCGTTTTCATATCAATTCCGCCTCCAAAATCCTGCGTTCCTATTCCCTCGCCCCGTGCGCTATCAGCATGTCCGCAATTTCACGATGGCCTTCTTTCAGAGCCCACATCACCGCCGTCCTGCCGTTGTTGTCCCTCGCCTTCATGTCCGCTCCTTTTGCGACGAGTAGCGCTGCTATCTCCGTTTTCCCCTCCCGGGCGGCCTTCATCAGCGCTGTCATGCCTGCAAACGACCGCACGTTCAGCTCGGCGCCTTTCGCAATGAGAAGCTCTGCGGTTTCCTTCGTCTTAACCAGCATCAGCGGTGTCACGTCGTACTTGAACTTCACGTTCACGTCCGCACCGTGTGCGATGAGAATCTCAGCCATTTTCCTGTTCCCCCTGACGATGGCCATTACCAGCGCCGTCCCGCCGTTGTCCTCCCTTGCATCGACATCGGCGCCCTTCGCGATGAGGAACCCTGCAATCTCAATTTCCCCCCCATAGACGGCTTTCATAAGTACTGTCCAGCCATCATTATCCTTCGCGTTCACGTCGGCGCCTTTCGCTATCAGAAGCTCCGCGATCGCCTTCGTCCTGGCCCCCATCAGCGCGGTCTCGCCAAGGATATTTTTCGCGTTCACGTCGGCGCCTTTCGCTATCAGAAGCTTAATTATTTCTTCATTCGCGTTATGGGCGGCATACGTCAGCACTGTCAGGTTTAATTCGTCACCCGCGTTCACGTCGGCGCCGTTTGCAATCAGAAGCTTCACGATTTTATTGTTCTCACGGATGACGGCCATCATCAACGGCGTATGGCCCTCATAATCCTTGAAATCCACATCGGCGCCCCTTGCGATGAGGGAATTTACCGCGTTTTCATCTCCGCCATGGGCAGCCCTCAACAAGAGCGTCAAGCCATACATGTCCCTTGCATTTACGTCCGCTGCCTTGGCCGGCGCATTCTCCGCCATGGCCTTCCCAAACCCCTGCTTTTTGTTTGGTTCCCCATGCGCCCCAAAAGCCGGAGTATGAGTGTTTTTACCTGGAACCATCGCATGGCCCGTGAATACCGGGTTTATTAGCACCAGGCTGAAGGCGGCAATCCTGGCCGTGCTTTTTAACGACGAAAAAGACGTTGTTCCATGACCGAGTTGCTTCGTTTTCATATCAATTCCGCCTCCAAAATCCTGCGTACTTATTCCGTCGCCCCGTGCCTTTTGAGCATCTCCGCAATCCGCTGCGCACGGTCGCAGTTCATGAACCCGCCGGGGGTAGCGTATTTCAATGCGGTCCGGCCGTACTTGTCCTTCGCGTTCACATCCGCCCCTTTTGCGATAAGGAGCTCTGCAATTCCAATTTTTCCTCTCTCGACGGCTTCCATGAGCGCCGTCTCGCCATCGTTATCCTTCGCATTAACATCGGCGCCCTTCATGATGATAGCATCTACCAGCCCTATCCTGTCGTAATGGGCACCGATTATCAGTTCTGTTTTATCGCTTTGGCCAGCGGCGGCCATGAGCGCCGTTCCACCCGCGTTGGTCTTCGGGTTCACATCCGCGCCTTTTGAAATAAGAAAATATACGCTTTTTTCATTTCCTCCACCAGCGGCCCACATCAGCGCAGTGCCACCATCAACATTCCTCGCATTCACTTTCGCTCCTTTCTTTATAAGCATCTCAACCGTTTCAATGTCGTCATAAGTGGAACCGGCAGCCCACATCAGCGGCGTTATGCCATCGTCGTCCCTCGCGTTCACGTATGCCCCCTTCGCGACGAGAAGCCTTGCGACATCCGCATTGCCCATTCTGGCGGCCTCCATGAGCGCCGTACTGCCCTTATTGTGCGCGATATTGCCCTTACTGTATTTCGCGTTCACGTCCGCGCCGTGCGCTATGAGCACCCTCGCTATCTCCCCGTCGCCCGAGAAGGCGGCCATCATCAGCGCCGTCCCGCCATCCTCATCCCTCGCATTCACGTCGGCGCCTTTCGCGACGAGGGCTCTCACTACCTTTTCATTCCTGCTCCAGACTGCATTCATAAGCACCCTACTGCCATCCTTGCTCCTTGCATCGCTACCAGCCAGCAGCGTTTCCGCTTGTTTTTTATCAGCTTCGCTGACCGTCGCGCATCCGCTGAATATCGGATTCACCAGCAGCGCTCCGAGTACGGCGATCCTCGTCTTATTTCTTATAGATGAAAAAGACGTTGTCTTCGCATGTTCAAGCTGTTTCATCCCCATATTCCCGCCTCCGATTTTGCGTTCCTATTCCTCCGCCCCGTGCCTTTTGAGCATCTTGACGGTTTCCCCATGCCCCCAAAGCATGGCTGTCGCCTCCGCCGTCCTGCCGAGCTTGTCCTTGGCATCCACGTCCGCCCCTTTTGAAATGAGCTGCCCTATGATTTCATCATTCCCCTCGCGCGCGGCCTTAATGAGCGCGGTTTCGCCTATGCTATCCGTTGCGTTCACGTCCGCGCCGCTGTCCATGAGTATTTTGGCGGTTTCGGTCCTGCCATCGCGGGCTGCCAGCATGAGCGCGGTCCTGCCATTGCCATCCTTTGCGTCCAGGTCCGCTCCACCTGAGATGAGCGACAGCACCAAGGCAGAATCCCCTTTTTCTGCAGCGCTGTTAAGCTCCGGTCCCGTCCTTCCCTGCGTTGCCGGAGCCGGTTTCGCTTTCAGCGCCGCGGGACCGGGCAGTCCGTCCGGCTTCGAGCCGTCCCTCGCAGTCCTGAGCGTGCCCGCATGGCGGTCAGCAACCGCCCTGGTTGCGGGCTTCTGCGTTCTCTTATCGTTATGCAGTCCGTTTTTCATGTTGCTCACTCTTTAGCCCCGTGGCTTCTCAGCATGCCCGCTATCTCCGTCCGCCCGCATCTGAGGGCTATGGCCAGCACGGTGTCGCCATGCCTGTCCTTCGCGTTGACGTCCGCGCCCCTGCGGATGAGCATCTCCGCGGTTCCGGTCCTGCCTTTGTAAACGGCGTTCATCATCGCGGTCCTGCCATAATCGTCCTTCGCATTCACGTTCGCGCCGTGGTCCACGAGCATGGTCGCGATGTCCGTCCGCTCGCCGCACACGGCCTGCATCAGCGCGGTCTCGCCGGTGTTGTCCCTCGCATCCATTTTTGCGCCTTTGGCCAGGAGGAAATTCACGATATCGTTACTGCCCTTGGAAACGGCAACCATCAGCGCGGTCCTGCCGTCCGGAGCCCTGGCATCGACATCGGCCCTGTTTTCAAACAGCTTCCTTACCTCGTCCAACTTCCCCTCCCCTATCTTCCTTATAAGCAGG
This sequence comes from uncultured Microcaldota archaeon, assembly GCA_903835385.1. Lineage (GTDB taxonomy): Archaea > Micrarchaeota > Micrarchaeia > Anstonellales > Bilamarchaeaceae > CAILMQ01. The sequence continues at coordinate 21,702 of CAILMQ010000024.1, forward strand.
GCGTCGAACCTGTCCTTCCTATGCAGGGTGTCGCTCCTGGCTTTGAACCCGGACATCTCCCTTAGCCTGGCTCCTGCGGTATGCCGCCTCATGTGCGCATTGGTCCCCCTCAGTGTCTTCCTTCGCCTGCTCATGGTGCTCATGCCGCTCACTCCTTCGC
>CAILMQ010000025.1 GCA_903835385.1 uncultured Microcaldota archaeon
ATCAGTATATTCGTATCAATGAGAATTTTCATGTCCATCCCTCAGGCTATTGAGGGTTTTCGCAATATTAATGTCTTTCGGAACACCGCATTTCCGTGGGCTAGCCCATGAAAAATAGAATTTTTGGGCCCGCGGAGATTTGAACTCCGGACCTTTCGATGTCCAACAGTCTGGTTATCAGTTTCGTCGCTTTAGCTCGAACGCTCCAACCGGACTGAGCTACGGGCCCGTCTTTTGTTTTCTTTCTATATTCTCATTATAAGGTTTTCGTCGTCTTCCTGTATTCTATGGGGACGTGGACTCAGTTTTGACTCGCGCCACGTCGGTTATTTGGTGTTTGATTTCTGAATGAACTTACCTCGTAACGAAGTACGTTATTATGAGAACCACTGTGATTAGCAGCGTCGAGACCAGCAGCTCTTCCACCATGCAATTCTCTTAGATGGTTTGGTTTTTTATTGCTTCGTAAATCCTAACGGATTCCCGAAGGCGCACAAATTTTTGCGAAAATTTGTGCAAAGCTGTCCCAGCACACAGCGGCATATGCGAGCGAACTGATGTTAAGCATTTAATCATTCAGTACCAACTATCATGTCATGCGCATCGCAATCATCTCCGACACCCATCTCGGCTACGCGCGCTTCGAGGAGGACGCGTTCGTCCAGGCCGAGCGCGCGTTCCTCGCCGCATCTGAAAAGGCGGACGCGATACTCTTCGCAGGCGACGTGTTCGACACCAAAATCCCCAAGCTGGAAACCCTTGACCGCGCAATCGCGATGCTGAAAAAGGTGAAAATCCCGGTCTTCGCCATACACGGGAACCACGAGCGCAGGGCAAAGGAGCTCGTCAACCCCGCACGACTGCTCAGCACCTCCGGAGTGATGACCTACCTCCACGGAGAAACCAAACCGTTCGAGCTTAACAACGAAAAGCTGCAAATCCTGGGCATAGGCAACGTGCCCGACGAGTACGCGGACGAGGCGGTGAAAAAGGTCATTGCCGAGCGGTTCGTCCCGGAACAGGGCGCGTTCCGCATCCTGCTCATACACCAGTCCATACGCGAGCTCATGCCCCATGGCAAGAACGAGCTGTCCCTGGAATACCTGGAAACATTGCCCTTTGACCTCATAGTGAACGGCCACCTCCACGGAAAGGACGTCCTGCTCAAAGGAAGGTTCCTCATCCCCGGCTCCACGGTAATCACGCAGCTGAAAAAGGAGGAAACCGCTGGCAAGGGCTTCTTCCTGTTCGACACGATGACAAAAAAAGCGGATTTCATGCCCGTAGACACAAGGCCCTTCTTCTGCGAGGAAATCCTGCTCAGGGACGCGTCAGTAACCGAAGCCAGGGACGCGGTAAAACAAAAAATAGACGAGCTGATGAAAAAGGACCGGAACGCGATTATCTGCCTGAAAGTCACAGGAACCTTGAAACAGGGTGCAGGCCAGCCGGACCTGAGGTTCCCTGAATACGAGCGCGTGTTCGTGGACAGCAGCCTGGAAGCAAAAAGCCTGAAGGAGCGGCTGGAGCGCATAAGGAACGCGAGGAGCGATCAGCTTTCAGTGCGCGATTTGGCGCTCAGGCAGCTGGAGGAAAAGGTGAAGGGGCGCATCACCGCGTTCGATTCCGCGGAAATCTTTGAAAAGCTCGTGCAAGGCGTGGACGAGACGCTCGAATATCTTAAAAAAGAGGATACCGATGGCAAAGCTCCAGTTAGCACTTGATTTCGCGGATTTGAAGGAAGCGCTCGCAGTTGCGGAAAAGGCAGCTCCATATTGCGATTGGATTGAGGCAGGAACCCCGTTAATAAAGTCTGAGGGATTGCGTTCGGTCAGCGAGCTCAAGAAGCGATTTCCGGGCAAGGTCGTTGTGGCTGACATGAAAACCATGGACACAGGCGCGTTCGAGGCAGGCCTGGCTGCAAATGCAGGCGCGGATGTCACCACGGTATGCGGAGCCGCGGACATGGAGACGATAAAGGGCGCGATTGAGGAGGGAAGGAAGCGCGGAGTCGCGGTTGCGGTGGACCTGATAAACGTGGCTCCCTCCAAATGGAAAGGGATTGACGCGCTCGGCCCTGATTACATCTGCATCCACGTGGGCATAGACCAGCAGGCAAGGGGAATGGACCCGCTCATGCTTTTGAAAAAGCTCAAGGTGAAAAGCAAAAAAATCGTGGCAGGCGGCATAAACGCGCAAAGCGCTCCCGGTGCGGTTAAGGCCGGAGCCGACGTGGTGATAGTCGGAGGGGCGATAACAAAGGCAAAGAATCCGGCGCAGGCGGCAAAAGAGATTAAAGAAGCTATGGAGAAAGTTTAACTCTTATTCCCTGCAGGGATAGCGAAGCGGTCAAACGTGACGGGCTTAGGACCCGTTGGCTTAACGGTTTCCCGTTTCCGGTGTCCGGTTTCGGGTATCGGGCCAAGCGCCTTCGAAGGTTCGAATCCTTCTCCCTGCATTTCAATCAGGTCAGGGGTCACTAACACCGAAGACCTCTAATCTGATTGCAAATCCGCAATAGTGCTTTCTGATCTGAATTCAGACCAGCGGTGTCCGTCCGACCAAATTCTCATCTGAAGGCCAGAGGTTAAAAAGGGTTTAAGGACCTGAAACCTGCACACGGGGTTTGCTCCCTGCATTCTTGCTCAGCTTCAGTTCACTAACTGAACGGCATAAAAATGCCGATATCAGCACAAGGCCATAAATACCTCAAAAGCGGGAGATGGTAGGTATGGTTGGTGAAATTGATCTATACAATTACCCGCGAAGATTGGAGCTCGGTATAAAGAAAATGAACGAGGATGAATTGGTCTGTGATGCGAATAAAGAGGCCATAATCTCTTTTTCCAAGGTAAGACTGGCAAAGGGTTCCAGTCATGGCAGGGTGGCAAAAGTCATCTATTGCCTGCGGTTCATGTGCCACTGGCTGAAAAAGCCGTTTAGTCAAGCGACGAAAGACGATTTGATCGCCTTGATAGGAGAACTTGAGGGCAACAACCATTATTCGGAATTCACGAAATACGACTACAAGAT
>CAILMQ010000026.1 GCA_903835385.1 uncultured Microcaldota archaeon
CATTCCCTCATATAGCTGTCCTCGAGATAGAGCGTTTTCGTCATGGAACCACATGGTTTTTAAGGGACAAAGTGCATTTATTATCATAAGGAGATGGTGTCCATGGTCATATCCAGAGAACCCGTCATGAAGCCGGAAGAGGAGGCGCATAGGGCGCTCCCGATAATAAAGCCTATACAGCACTCGTTCATCGACGCGGCCCGCATAGCCGGGTTCGCCCTGGACGCGGTGTCCCAGAAGCTGCCCGCGAACGACCCGGTCCGCACCGCGCTCAAGGACGCATCCAACCCGAAAAACATAGAGAACGTTTCGGTCAACAAGGGTTCCACCCGGGAGCAGATATACTCGGTTGAAATAACGCTCAAGGGAAAGCCGGTAATCCTCACAATCGGAATCGGGGAAAAGGCCATGGTGGTGTCCCTCGCGGACCGCCAGGGCAATGCCATAGAGGACGTCAGGCAGGAAGGGAGCCAGGTAGTCATAAACAAGAACAGGCAAGCAGGATTGCAATGACCGACCCCAAGGCCAACGCCGCAAAAGCCGCGCTCGAATACGTGAAGGACGGCATGTGCATAGGCCTGGGCAGCGGCTCCACCGCGCGCGAATTCCTCAAGCTCCTCGTGCAGAAGGTCAAGGACGAGAAGCTCAACGTCTGCTGCGTCACCACGTCGCTGGACACCCGCATGCTCGCCATAGAGAACAAGCTCTGGGTGGTGGAGCCGGACACGATTTCCGACATAGACCTGGCAGTGGACGGCGCGGACACGGTGACGAAGGACGCGCTGCTAAAAGGCGGCGGCGGGGCGCTCACCAGGGAGAAAATCATAGACTACGACGCCAAAAAATTCATAGTCCTGGTGGACGAGGGCAAGGTCCGCAAAAGGCTTGAAGGCAACGTGGCCCTCGAGGTGCTCCCCTTCGCGGCGCCCTTCGTCCTGCGGGAACTGAAGCAGTACAAGCCGGTTATCCGCATCGCCCAGAGGAAGCTCGGGCCCGTGATATCCGACAACGGCTGCTACATCGTTGACATGGACATGAGGGTGGACGACCCGAAGAAGACCGAGGCATGGCTCAAGTCCATGCCCGGCATAGTGGAGAACGGGATATTCACCAAATTCGACAAGATAATCGTGGGAAGCGAGACGGGAAGCAGAATCCTGTGACCCGCTTTCCCGCGCCTACTTCTTTTTCTTCCTCACAATCATGTCAGAACCAGCAGCCTGGGGCGCGGCTTCCTGCACGCCCTGCTCAGGCGCCTGGGGCTTCTCCAGCTCCTCTTCCATGGCCCTGGCGGCAACCTCTTCGGCCTCCTTGGCCTTCTGCCTCGCCACCCGCTCCGCCGCCTTCCTTATCATGTCGCGCTCGATTTCCTCCTTCTTGCGCGCCTCGTCCTCCTGCCTGCCCTGGTTGTAGAAATAGCCTGACAGGAACATCAGGACCGAAACCACGAGCAGCAGCACCGGCACCCCGTAGTAAAGCATGGGCAGGATGAGCGTGGTGAAATCGGTCTTTATCTTCGCGAACTGGGGCGGGAGCGCGGCTCCGCACTGCGCGAGCTTCTTGAGGTCGTTGGTGGTTATGAAATCCACCACCGCGTTCAGTATGTCGGTGGCATAGCTCACCAGCACGAATATGCTCCCCAGCATCACGACAAGCCCGAATATTACGAAAAGGAAACTCAGCACTTTATTCTTGTTCATGAAACCCCCCCAGGCCGTATATGGCGCTGAAGGGTTTAAATCATTAATCTTTAACCACAAGAAGCAACAGCATCACGGCAGCCAGCGTGGCAGCCATGGAGAAAAGGAAAGAGGCAGGGGCGCCGAATAGCGGAATTGTCCACAGCAGGCCCGCCAGTATGTTCGCCGGAAGGCCCACCATGCCGGCAAGGGCCCTGTGGGCTTCAATGGCTGAAGCGCAATCCTCTTTCCGGACTATTTTGGAAAGGAACGCCTGCGGAACGGCTTTCACAACTGCCATGAAAATGCCCAGGAAAGCGAATGCGAGGAACAGCACCATGAGCGAAGGATGGAACGCCGCGCCCGCGAGCGCGAGCAGGAGCGAGAGCATGCCGAGCAGCATCGTGGCCCTGGGCCCCAGCCTGTTTGCCAGGATTTCCGCAGGCAGCGAAAATATCCCATGGAATACGCTGTAGGCGAGATAGGCCACGGGTATGAGGACAAAAGGCAGGAAGTCCGCTGCGCGGAGCATGAAGAACATCACGCTGAACTGGCCAAGCGCGAGGACCGCGGTGAATGCGAGGAACGGCAGCATGCCGGGGGCTGATGCTAGGTCTTTTAGCGGCGTCCGTGGCCGGCCCTGCGGCGCGGGCGTTTCCTGCACAAAGAATAACAGCGGCACCGCAAGCACTGCCGCTGCCGCGGCGAGCACGAATACGTTTCTGTAGGCCTCCACCGAGTACATGCCGGCGGACACGGATGCGAGCATCAGCGCCGCCACAAGCGGCCCCACGGCCGCGCCCATGTTCCCCAGCATCTCCCGGAACCCGGACGCCCTGCCCGCGCCGCTCTCCTGGGGGGAGAGCGTGACCAGGTCGTCCCGCGGCCGCTCCACGATGCCGTTTCCGAGTCTTGCGAGCACCCACAGGGCCGCCACCTGCGGCCAGCTTGAAACCGAGGCTAGCAGGCATTTCACGATTGCAGACAGCGAGTAGCCCGCCACCACGGGCCCCTTCTTCTTGGCGTCGCGGCCCGGATGCGGCCCGGAGAGGAAAACCGGGATGCCTGCCGCGAATCCATCCAGGCTTTCCATCAGGCCCACCACGAGCACTGGCGCGAGCAGCACTTTCACAAGGAAGAGCGGCAGCAGAGGGGCCAGCATCCCGGTGGAAGCGTCCGCCAGGAAGCCTGCAATGCCCAGTATTTTCGTATTCCTGTTCGGGCCCGGTTTCATGAGCGTTTAAGGGACACCAACTATTTTAATTTGCATCAGGCTAAGCATGCTTCATGATAATACCGGAGAGCGTGAGGGACGGGCTGAAGACCCCTATCGGCAGGCTGTGCAACAGCGCAAAGGAGCTCCTGCAGCTCGCCGCGGGACGCCGGCTCGTGTCCGTGGGCGACGCCTGCACGCTCGCGCTGCTGCGCGCGGGAACAAAACCCCACCTCGCGGTTTTCGATTTCAGGTCCATGAGGCGTGAAATCAGCCCTGATGACATGGCGCGCCTGCGTTCCGAGTACCCGCAGGCGGACACTTATGAGAATCCCCCGGGCACGCTTTCCGGCGCCATCATCGCAGACGCTCCCATGCTGCTCGAAAAGGGCGGCGGAGTGCTAATCATCGGCGAGGAGGACCTGACCGCGCTGGCATTCGTTCTCGCAGCCGGCAAGGCCGACGCCCTGGTCTATGGCCAGCCGGAAAAAGGCATGGTCCTGGTGCTGCCTGACCAAAAGCTGAAAAAAAGGCTCGCCAAAATGCTTTCCCTGTAGCGAACCGCGAAAGGATAATCCTAGCTGCTGGAGCCCTTGGTCATGAAATAGAGCGCTATGTAGGCGAATACCGTCATCACCACGCCTATCAGGATAAGGGTGCCCTGGTCCGTGGGAAGCGGGCACGACGGCCTGACGCAGTTCAAAGAATAGAAATAAGTCATGCCCGCGCCGATAAGCAGGGAGCCTACACCCACGATTATCTTTACCAGCGTGCCTGCCATCCCAGACCGTTCTCCGGGAGACTATTCCAGGGAGGGCGCTTCAGGCGCCCTGGAGGAAACTCCGGCAATGCCCTTCGTGACCACAATCACGTCCTCGACGGACTTGACGTTCGAATAGAGGATCGACTTGTCCCTGAGCGCCTTCTTCGCCTCGTCCTTCGAGGCCGGAAGCTGCTCGATGAGTATCCTTGATACCTCGCCGCTCTCGACATCGACTATGAAGTCCTGCGCGTTCCCGAGGAATTTGCCCGAGTCCGTGAAGATGTCCATTCCATACATCCTTGAAAGTTTCGTCGTCATCCTATCACCTGGTCGTATATCTGACTGTAGTCCCTTATTTTCCCATTCTTATTTAAAACCTTCGCAGGGTGAGGCTATGCGATGGAGAGGCCGAAGATAATCTACTGCATATACGTAGGGCTGCTAATTATACTCATGGGTTTGATAGCTTTCACGCCGTACGTGGCGTTCTCGGACCTGGGGCTCGCGAAAACACTCTATGGAGGATTCGCGCCAACCTGCCACCAGAAGATTTCCCGCTCGCTCTGCCTTTTCGAGGGCAACGCCACTTCCATCGGAGACTGCACGCCGCAGAACGGGGCCTACGTGGCCGACGACCGTGCCAACCTCTCCGTAGTCCGCAGCGGCGCGCTCGGCTTCAAGTTCCCGGTGTGCTCCAGGGACATCGGCATCTATCTGGCCATGCTGCTGGGCGCGCTCGCCTACCCGTTCGTTTTCAGGCTGGAAGACAAAAAAATCCTGCCCATGTTCATCCTGATAGCAGCCCTGGTCCCCATAGGAATAGACGGCACGGTGCAGCTTCTCGCGGACCTGGGCATAAGCATTCTCGGTTTCCCCTATGAGAGCACGAACTTCCTCCGCCTGCTGACAGGGGGAGTCGCTGGCTTCGTGGCGTCGTTCTACGTTATTCCGATACTGAACAGGATGTTCGGCTAAGATGTACTAACATTTCCCTCATGTTCGTGCGCGAACATGGGCCCCGCGATGCCGCGCTCGACGCATCGAACGCGGGTATGCTCGCAGTCGGAGCTCCGACCGCGACAACGGTGCTCCGTTCGCGAGGTCTCATTAGTGCGATAATTCATCGTTTTCTTACTATTTTCTAAGGGTTCGTCGTCTCCAGTTTTACCTGTGCTCCGAAAGTCCTCCGGTGCTTGACTTGTGTCAATTCCAGCCCATGGAACATTTCTGTCATATTTTTAAATCTTTATGAGTAAATGCTCCATTAATGGTCAATAAAACCAATCAATCACTCGACAAGAAGGACCTCATGCTGCTGGAGGAGCTTATCGGCGACTCCAAATTGTCGGAGCAGAAATTGGCAAGGAAGACCGGCATACCCATGACCACCGTGCACAACCGCCTTGGGAAACTGCGCGGGCTTGGCGTAATAAGAAAGTATACCATCTCCGTGGACTACGCCAAGCTCGGCAGGCCCCTGGTGGCCTATGTGCTCCTCAAGGCCGTGCCAGGCATTGACCAGAAAGCGCTCTTCGGGCGGATAGCCGCCATGCCGAACATATGCGAGGCATCAATGGTGGCCGGCGATTTCGACATCCTCCTCAAGGCGCGGGTCGCGTCCATGGAAGAGCTGAACAAAATGCTGGCCGGGGGCCTAAGGAAACAGAAATCCGTGGGAGAGGCGCGCACGATGATAAGCTACGAAACGATAGAGAACCTGTAGAATAGGTATCCGTTCATAATAGCAGCTTCAAAAGTCGCCCAGGCTCGTCTGCTTCCTGTCCGACGCTCCCTTCGTCATGTCCTTGTTGTCCAGGACCAGCTCGCCGAAAACGCCGTCATAGCCCGGCAGCCAGCGGATGTTCCCGCTCTTCACCTTCGTTATGGCGTCGGCTATCTCGGGCGTGGCGGCGAGGCGTATCCGGTTCTCGTCGCTCTCGAAGACCGCGAACTCGCTGCCGAAATAGCGCACCATCCTGTCATGCTCAAGTGCGACGGAATTCGTCGCCTCCCCCTTGCCGAGCACGCCTGAGATTATGGTGCGCAGCGGAACCACGTACTGGAACGGCACAGCGCCCTCGGGCCTGAAGCCGGGCTTCCTGTCCGCGAGCGCCGCGACGCGGTTGAGCACTCCCACGGTCACCGGCTTCCTGCACACGGTGCAGATGCCGCCGTGGCTTTTCGTCTCAGAGGGGCTCCAGCGGACATTGCAGTCCCTGTGGCCGTCGTAGTGGTACTTGCCCTCCTCCGGGTAGAACTCGTAGGTCTTCACAAAGCCCTTTCGCGTCCTTATCGCATCGCGGATTGCCGTGTATGATGGCTCCTGCAATTCAAAGACATTCGCCTCCCTTCCAAGCTTGTCGAGCGAGTGCGCATCGGAATTCGAGACGAGGGAATATTTGTCAAGCATGCTCAGCGTCCAGTTCATCGCAGGGTCCGACGAGAGGCCCGTTTCGATTGCGAATATTTTTTTCGCGTTGCTTTCGAACGCCTCCTCCATGGTGTCCACGCCGGACATGGAGCCGAAAACCGAGAACCAGGGCGTCCAGGCGTGGGCCGGGATTATCATGATGTCCGGCGAGATGCCGAAGAGGACGTCGGCGAACTCGGGCGAGGACAAACCCAATATCGGCCTTCCGTCACTGGCGAGGTTCCCGCGCTTCCCGAGCGCGTCATTTATCTGCGCGGCGATTTCCAGCGAAGGCGCGAGCACCAGATGGTGCATGCGTTTGGACCCGAGCTTGGAGGAGTAGATGAGGCTTATTTCAGTGGAGAGTATGAAACGCACGCCTTCGTGCGCATAGAGGCCGGTGCCCTCATCTTTTCCGGCGAGCCTCATTTTTATCTCGTTGAAATAGGCTGGGTGGGTGAAATCCCCGGTGGCGATGGCGTCGATTCCCTTCAGCTTCGCCCCGCGTGCGAGCCCGTCCAGGTCGTTGTTAGGGCTGGTAGCCCTTGCGTATTTCGAGTGGACATGCAGGTCTGCAACGATGCGCATGTGGAGATGAGCGAGGCAATTTATTTTAAAGAGAGTCGTTTCATGTCTTAGCCAAGTGATATGATGGGTGTTAGGCGCATTTTGGGATTCATGGCATCGCTTTTCGACTTCATAAACGTGGACGCTTATCTCAGGAACGAGCTTCCCAAGGCAGGCTTGCTGGCGGGCGTGCGCAATTTCCTCCTTGGCATCTTCCTCTTCCTGCTCTCCTCGTTCGCGCTCGCCACGCTTTCGGTGGTGTACCTGATGCTCATTTACGACGCGACGTCGGCGGCATCGCTCGTGGTCAGCGCCAAGCCTGCCATCACAACTGGCTTCCTCGCCAGTTCGCTGCTGTACTTCGGCGTCATAACGCTTCCCTTCCTGTTTCTGGGAACGTTCCTCCACCAGGCCGTGGTGTTCCTTATGATGAAGGTGCTGGCCCGGGGCAAGGGGACCTACATGCAGCAATATTTCATGTCCTCCTACGTCACGCTCGCCCTCGGCATCGCCTCGCTGGGCATGCCCCTGGCGCTCGCCGCGGGCGTATTCCTGCCATTCGTGCTCCTGTTTTTCGCGCTCACATACCTGGCGGCCGCGGCATACCTGGCGCTCTTCGTCCAGGCGAAAATCCTCATGGCCGTGCACAAGATTGGCTTCAATCCAGCATTAGCGGTGTCGCTCCTGGTTTCCCTCGGCTCGCTGGTCGCCTATGTCGTGCTCCAGCTCATAGTCGCGAAATACGGCCTGGGGCCGGATTTCACAGCCACATTCGGCATAGCCGGCATGAACACCAGCATGCTCAACGTGAACATCACGGGCCTGCCGAACATAAGCGGCATCCAGGGTCCGCTGCTGCCAGGCGCCAACGCCAGCCACGCGGGCGTTATTGCCAACGCTACGAACTCCACAGGGTGAGCAATTTGCCTTTCGAGCCAGTGAAATTCATAAAGCGCGCAGAGGAATACGTGAGGGCTACCGTGGGAAAATCCACTGCCATCACCGCGGTATCCGGAGGCGTCGATTCCTTCGTGGCCGCGACCATAGCGGCCAGGGCGGTTCCGGGCCAGCTCGTCATTGTCTATGTGGACAACGGCCTCATGAGAAAAGGCGAGACCGGGCGGGTGAAGGCCGCCGCGGAATCGGTTGGCATAAAACTGCTCGTGATAGACGCCAAAAGCGAGTTCCTCGGCAGCCTTGCGGGTGCGAGCGAGCCCGAGAAAAAAAGGAAAATCATCGGCGAATTGTTCATCCGCATCTTCGAGAGGGAAGCCAAGAAATGCGGCGCCAGGTTCCTGATACAGGGCACCATCGCTCCGGACTGGATAGAGTCCGGCGGCCTCGGGAGGGACACGATAAAGTCCCACCACAACGTGGGCGGATTGCCGGAGAAGATGGACCTCGCGCTCTGCGAGCCGCTGCGCGAGCTCTACAAGCACGAGGTGCGCATGGTGGGCAGGGCGCTGCGCCTGCCAGAGGCGATATACAACCGCCAGCCGTTCCCCGGCCCCGCGCTCGCGGTGCGAATCGTGGGCGAGGTGAGCGAGGACAAGGTGCGCATAGTGCAGGACGCATGCGCCATAGTGGAAGACGAGCTGGAAAAAGCCGCGGCGGAGAAGAAAATGGAGATTCCATGGCAGTATTTCGCCGCCCTGCTTCCGTCAAAGACCGTCGGCGTGCGCGGCGACGAGCGCGCCTACCAATATACGGTGGTCGTCCGCGCGGTCCGCTCGCTCGACGGCATGACCGCGAACTTTTCCCACGTCCCGTTCGAAGTGCTTCAAAAAATATCAACAAGAATCACGAACGAAATACGCGATGTCGGGCGCGTGGTTTACGACGTCACAAACAAGCCGCCGGGGACTATTGAACTGGAATAATTCCGCTAGCCGAGCATCCCTGCGAACCTTTCGTGGAGCGGCCTTCCCTTTTTGACACCGTGGTCATCCATGTTCTTCGCAATCTCCATGCCGAGGCCCGCCTGGATGGGGGATTTGGGGGCGCTTTCTGATTTGTACTGGTAATGCGCCACCAGCCGCTCGTGGATTGTTTCATGCGAGTGGCCCACTTCGCGTTTTGCCACGGGCTTCATTGCCGGAAGGGCTCTCCTCGGAACGGCTTGGAGCTGCACTTGTTCGTTGTCCGCAACAACGGGTTTTTCCCTGCTTTTTTCCATGTTTTACCCCACTTTCTTTTGTCCAAAACCATTTATAAAGGAATCATCAGATATCCATTCATGGCAGACGTAAGCGGAGCCAAGGCGCTCATTGCAGCCGAAAAATACCGGGAAGCCGGGAAGGCGCTCGCGCGGCTCCTGCAGGAACGCGAGACGGACGAACTTTGGTACCTCCGCGGGCTCGTTTCCCTCAAGCTCAGGAATTACGACGACGCGCTCGAGGCGTTCGAGCACGCCCTCGCGCTGAAAAGAACCCCCCTTTATTATCGGATGAAGGGCATAGCGCGCCTGGAGCGCTTCGAATTGGAACGCGCGCTGGACGATTTCAGCGAGGCGCTCAGGATGGACGGCGGCGACCTGCTCTCCAACTTCTACGTCGCCGTGTGCTACATGTTCATGGACGACCCGAGGAGCGCGGTTTACCTTAAACGGGCGTTCGCCCTGGACAAGGAGCGCACCAAGGCCATGCTCAGGAACTTCTACGTCATGTTCTTCAGGAAGGACCCGCTGGTGAGCAAGGCCCTGAAGGAAGACCTGGCGAGGCGCATAGACAGGATAAAGACGAATTGACGCGGGTTTTTCATCCGCTTAATCTATGCCGGCTGCGAGCGCTTCGCATCATCGACAATTCGAACACGGAGCGCGCGCCATGCCACGGGTTATTTAAAAAAAAACAAAACTCGCGCATCGAAACCATTCCCCCGCGAGCGAACGTATTTTTTTTACATTTGGCCATGGAGCGCCCTATTCTGCGCCCAGCCTTTTTCTCATCTCTTTGAGCCATTCCCTCTCGTTTATTTTTTTCACGGACGTGGACGACACTATGCGCTCCAGCTCGCCCTTGTCCTTCTTGCCGCATTTGAGCTCCTTCTTCATGGCCTCCAGGAACACAGGGCTGGCCAGCAGAAGGTGCCTGCAGATGCGCTCCATGCGCTCCCGCCCGCTTTTCGCCTTCTCGTATTCCTTTCTTGCCTCGTACTCCTTCACCGAGCCCCCGCCCTTCGCCTTTGCCATCTCCAGCTGCTTCACGGATTCCTCGGTCTTGAGCCCGTGGGCCGCGGCCAGGAACTTTCTCAGCGGTTTGGCTATCATGGAGGCGTTCAGCAGCACCTTCCAGCCTTCCAGCATCAGGGCCTCCTGCTTCCTGTCTATGGCTGCGAGGGCGTCGGATTTGTGCAGATCGCCCTCCAACGCCCCCTTGAGCGCGGGCCACGTGGCAACCAGCGACCTGGCATCCAGCCCCCTGCCGGGCCATTTGTCCACGAACTGCCTCGCCTCCCTGAGCTGGCGCCTGCGCTGCCTGATGTCCTTGAGCTGCTTTTCGGCGGCATCCTTGCCCTCCTCCTTCCGGTCTATGAGCCATTCCCTGCGCCTTATCACGTCGCCGATGCCCGGATCCTCGAGCAGCATGGCATAGAGGTCCGGGAAGTACCTCTTTATCAGGAACAGCTCCCGGAGGCTCCCCCAGACCAGTTCCGATGCCTCGGCGCGCATCTTTGCCATCTCGGCCCTCTTCACCGCAATCTCGTCCCTGATGTCCTTTGAGTAGAACTGCCTGTACTGCCTGTGGAGGCCCCTGAGTTCGTCTTTCTTCCGCTTCAGCGCGGCAGCCTTCTCCTCCAGCTCTTCTATGAACATCTAACGGCCCTCCGCGCGCTTCGCGTATTCCTTCTGCATGAGCAGGGCGTCCATGTCCAGCCTCGGCGATTCGCATATGACCGTGCCCGAATAGCCGTTCTCCGCAAGCACTTCCATAAGGGGCCCGAACGGCGGCGGGCCGCCGCTCCCGAGCGGCAGGTGGTTCAGCTCCCCCTTCTCGCCGTAGTTTATCCCGGAGAAATGGCAGTGGATGTGCCTGTGCCAGCCGGGCAGCTCGTTTTCCACCATCCCCAGCAGCCTGCGGTAGTCGTCCGCGTCCCTGCACGGGAAGTCGCCGCGCGCAAGCAGGTGAGCGAAATCCAGCACCGGTTCCACCTGCTCCACTTCCTGCGCGAGCCTTATGTTCTCGCCCAGCGAGCCGAACGCGGATTTTTTTCCGACGGTTTCGGCTCCGAGCACTGTCCTTATCCCGTGCTGCCTGAGTTTTTCAACGAGCGCGGCGAGCTCTTTTTTTGCTATTGAATAGGCCTCGGCAGGAGAGAGCTTCTGGTAGAATCCGGGATGGAACACCGTGACCCTGCCGCCTGCGAGGTGCGTGGCTTTGGCTGACTGGAACAAATGCTTCCTGCTATTGGCCATCTTCGCCTCTTCCTTGGAGCAGAAATTGACGTAATAGGGCGCGTGCGACGATATGCTCACGTCCAGTTCCCTGGCTATCCTGCCCGCCTCTTCCGCCGCCTCGTCTTTCATCCGCACCCCGCGCACGAACTCGATTTCCATTGCGCCGAGCCCCAGCTCCTTGCAGCAGCGTATGCCGTCGGCCGTGGAAGCCCCGTCGCACTGGATGGGTATGCCTGCTGGCCCGAATCGGATGCCGTGCGGGCGGGGCTTTGTCATATGGAGGATAAGGAAGGAAAAGATAAAAAGGGAGGGCGAAGGAAAGCGCGGGCCGTCCGAGCGGCAAACAATAAAAAAATGCAAAAAAACAAAAAAATAAACCCGCGTCCGTGTGCACGCGCGCTCGAAACCGCGCGAACCAGCCGGGCCCGGCCGTATCATTTTTTTAAATTTTTATTTGCGGGTTATCCGGCAGAGCGGCTCCTACTGGCAGTAGTGCGTGGCCTCGTTGCAGACCTCTCCCGCCGCGCAGTTCGCGTCCGAGTCGCAGTAGCCTGACCTGGCCGTGCATTTGTGGTTCGTGCCCTGGCACGCCTGCCATGTCGAGCAGTCGTCGTCCGTGCCGCAGTAGTCCCTGCTGGCATGGCACACGTTGGTGTTCGGGTCGCAGTATTCCCACCAGTTGCACTGGTTGTCCGCATTGCAATATCCCTGCCTTGCCACGCATTTCTTGGAAGAGAGGTCGCACCTGGCCCAGTCCGGGCAGTCCGCGTCATTGCTGCAGAAACCCTGCTTCGCTATGCAAATATAGCTTTTCGCGTCGCAGGCCTGCCAGCTCTGGCAGTCGGTGTCGGCATTGCAGTGCCCTGGAATAAGTTCGCACTTCCTGCTCGCAGCATCGCACTTTTCCCATGCGTTGCAGTCCGTGTCAGCCTTGCAAAAGCCCTGTTTGGGGCTGCAGAGATGGTTCGCCGGGTTGCAATACTCGAGAACCTGGTCGCACTGGGTGTCGTCCCCACAGTATCCCAGAGCTGGCATGCAGTACTGGTCCGAGGCGCAGACCTGCCACGTCCCGCAATTCACGCTCGTGTTGCACCTCCCTTCCCTGTAGACACAGCTGTGGGTGGTGTTGAGGTCGCACTCCATGAGCGTTGCATTGCATTCCAGGTCTGACGCGCAATAGCCGGCCCCGGTCCTGCACATCTTGTCCGTCTGGTTGCAATACTGCCATTTCTCGCACTGGGAGTCGCCCGAGCAGCTCATGCCTCCGCCGCCGAGGCACCCTGCCAACAGTATGAACACCGCCAAAGAACCCAGTAGCATGATAGTTACGTTTCTGGACATGGAAACACCTGAAGGGGGGTTTGACGATTACCTCTTTTAAATGGTATGGGGAGCCTCAGAGTCCCTTTATGATTTTCGGGATGTCCCGGAAGTCGTTGGCCTGGAATTCCGCGGACGATTTGGCCGCCGCGTGCCTGCCGGTTTTCATCCTTATGGTGTGCATGCCCACGGCTTTTGCCGGGATTATGTCGGCATCCTCCCTGTCGCCGACCATTACGCAGTCCCCGGGCTTCGCGCCGAGCCTTTTCACCACTTTCCTGAAGAAGGACGGGCCCTTCTCCTCGCCCAGCTCCTCGGACACGAACACGTCCTCGAAGAACAGCGCTATCTGGAGCCTTATGAGCTTGTCCCACTGCTTGGTCGCCTCGCCATTGGTCGCGACATATATCTTGTGGCCGGCTTCGCGCAGCGAAAGCAGGGTGCTTGGCACCGCGGGGAACGGCTGGATGGACGTCTTGGTGTTATGGTATGCGCCCACCGCCGCGGCGACGAACCTGGCGGGCCGCTTCTCCTTCAGCCTGGCGCAGAGCACGTTGAAATGGTTCGGGT
Organism: uncultured Microcaldota archaeon; assembly: GCA_903835385.1. Classification (GTDB taxonomy): domain Archaea; phylum Micrarchaeota; class Micrarchaeia; order Anstonellales; family Bilamarchaeaceae; genus CAILMQ01. The sequence continues at coordinate 12,919 of CAILMQ010000026.1, forward strand.
AATTGGAGCCCTTCTCCGCGATTATGGCCATGAGCATGGCATGGAGCTCATTCTCGCTTTTCCGCATGCCCATCTCTATCATGGCCCTGATGGCGTTGCGGCGGGCGAGCTCCGCGAACTCGGTGGTCGGGAAGAGCGTGTCGTCGATGTCGAAAAGGATGCGCTTTGGCATGGGAAGGATAAATGAAAAAGAGATTTAAATAACGCGCAGTCGGGTGCGGCCCCGCGTTTCAGGCATCCGCACCGTTCAATTCCCGGCGCCTTCCACTTTGACGAACTGCGTGTATGTCTGCGCTTCGGGAATCCCGACGTTGGAATCCTTCCTCCCGTCAAGCGCGGACCTGAAGCCTTTTTCGACCTCGTCGTTGCTCTCGCCGGCCACGTTCGCCCCGAGAACCCGGGCGGACACGCCCCTTTCCCCATTTGCGGACGGGCAGAGCAGGACCCTGAGCGTCACGGTCTTTCCAGGAATCACCCCGCCGAGCTTGTCCGCCGCACGCTTCGCCAGGTTCCTGAATGCCTGCGGCACTTCGCTGACGGTTATCTGCGGAGCGCCGTCTTCACTGCACTCGCTCTTTGCCGGCGCCTCGATGGCCCTCGGCTTTGCTGCCGGGGCCGCCGGCGCTTCCTTCACCGGTTTCACCACGGGCGGGCAGTCCTGCGGGCAGGTCTTGGGCGTCTCGTTGCCATTGCATTTTCCGTCCCCGCATCTGGGCTCGGTGAGCGGGTCGATGCACTTTATCTGTAAGCCGTATGGCTGCTTTGAAACCTCTTTCCTGAAGCCCGGCGGGCAGCACTCCTCGCACTTCACAGGCTCGGGCTCAGGACAATCAAGCTTCTGAGGCTCGGGTTTCGGGCCGCATTCCCTGAGCGAGGCGGCTCCAAACACTATGGCAGCCGCTGTTATTGTCCCCATTATATACGAGTTGCGGTACCACTTCTTGTTCGCTCCGTTGCCATTGCTCTGCGGCTTCAGTTTGATCATTTCTGTTTTGGCGTTCATTTGACATCACCTGTATCGTTTTTGCTCCTGAAAAGATCGATGAGCATCCCAACCGCGCACAGCACCGTCATCGCTGCCGTTCCGAGCACGTATCTTGCCGTAATGGTGTAGGGCCCTATGGCCACGGATTCCGGAAACGGGTTGTTAAGCAGGCCCGTTATTTCTGGAAAAGCGAGAAGCCCTCCGGCGGTGGCGAGCCCAAGCGCGGCTGCGGCTTTCTCCTTCCAGCCGTACGCACCAGATTCGGCTTCCCTGGCCTGGTCAAAGGGGTCCACCCTTATGGCTTTATCCCCGTTCTTCAATGTAGTGAAGCTTATCTCTATTCCCTCTGCCGGGAATCCGTAGCGCTCATCCCTGCTTTCCATGCTGAAGGGGATATCCTGCATCCGGCTTCTCCTGCCGTCAACTACCTTGGACAGCGCGAACACGCGGCATGTGCCATCCTCCCTGATGACGGGCTTCACTTCGCATGCCATCCTCTTCCTCTCCGGGCCCTCGAACAGCACGAACGCATATCCTGCCTCGCCAGGCAAGGGATGCCAGTTGCATATGTCCATGAACCGGGGCACTGCGCCAACTGCGTTGGTCCTTTCCACACCCAGCCCCAGGAGCTGGACGGATGTCCGCATGTCCGGCTGCGGCTGAAGATCCTTCAGAACCTCGAGCCCTGAACCTTCGGACTGGGCATTCCCGAATGTCTGCACGAACTTGCAGGTAAAAACGTCATCCGGGCCCACGGTCTTGGCATGCCCGGCCATGGCCCTGAGCACTTTTGCGAATTTCTCGTTGAGCATTGCCCCGACCTGGGGCGGCTCGCATTTCACTACGGAATATGCGCCGCGCTCCAGCCTGAGCGTTATCCATATGTGCTTCAGATTAGGGCACCTGTGCCGTATCCCGGCCTTGTTCTCAATCATCACTGTCCTCAGGTTGAAAGCCTGCGGGGCGAAAAGGTCTATCCCTATTGGGCTGCCAATCCCGACTTCGACAGGCTCGCCAGGCTTCGTGCCTGGCTGCTTGCCGGGTGCTGCGGGCTTTGGTGCCGGAGGACTATCCCGTGCCTTCTGTGGCCCGGCGGGCTTTTCCGCGTGTGCGCCTGCCAGTGCGGTCTCGCCATACGGGGAGACCGGACCGTCCTTGGCCGGATTCCTTCCCTGTCCGTCCGGAGCTGGTTTGCTGCGGGCGCTGGCGAAAACCGGCGCAGGGCCCGGAGCAGCCGCCTTCGGATGAGCTGGTGCGGCTGCAGGCTGCGCGGCCTTTTTAGCCATCGCTGCCTTGAGGTCAGCGAAACGCACGCCCGGGTTTTTAGGTCCTGCTTCAGCCATTTTTACACCGCTTGGTTTCAATCATTACATTGCGACTTCCTGCACGTAGACTACCGCCTTGCCCGGGTCCTTGGAAAGCGTCCATTCCGCATCAGTGCCAGCATTGCCCTTGAGTTTGGACTTAACGTTCTCCCCAACCTCTGCGGTCTTGTCGCCGGCTCCTTCCACACCGACAAACTTGAAATGCACCCCTTTGTCCCCATCCGGGCAGATTCCGTATGTGACCCTCACCATCTTGCCGGAAAGCTGCGCACTGACCACGGCCACCCCGGCCTGCACATTTCTCTTGAATTTGACGGGCACTTCCTCAGGCTCTGCCTTCCTTGCGCCTTCAAGCGAGCACTTTCCAACAGCACCCGCGGGTTTCTGTGCCGGCGCGTGGGGTTTCCCCTTCTTGCCCGGGCCCAGGAGCGCTTCCAGGGATTGCGGCGCAGCGACTTTCAATGGTGCGGCGTCTGGAGCTGCAGGAGCCTCCTTCGGCTGGGTAACCTGCGCAGGCGGCCTGCAGTCAGGGCACACCTTATCCTTTTTCGCGATGCACGTCAAAATGCTGCCTGCAATGAGGCCCGCCAATGCCCAAACAAGCTTGCCGCCCGTGAAACCACTGCCACCGCGGCGTGCGCTCCGAACCGGAGGCCTGGCCGCACCGTCGCCTGATTCAGGCGCTGCATCTTCCTGCTCATGCGCAGCCGGTCCGTCTGATAATATGGGTTCTCCCTGGTCCTCGCGGTTAGTGCGTTCGTGAAAAGTTGCGTGTCCTTCTGCCGCGTCATCCTCAACCTGTCTATCCGCATCCGACTGACCGCCATATAGCGGCTCATCTTCTTCCAATGGTCCAAATCCCGGTGCCGGTTCTATCGGTTCAGGCGGGGGCGTTATCTCCCCGATGCTAGCGAACGGGTCGCCCTCTTCTCCAGTCACAACATCAGATGAGGTAAGTACGTCGCCCGCTTCCGGAGAAGGTGACGGTTTTCTTGCCCTCGAAGATACATCCAACACTTGTGCCGGCGCGGGCTCGCCCGGAGCAGGTTCGGCTCCTGGAAGATCCCAACCATCACCGACCTCTGCCGGTTCTCCGGCAGATGCCGGAGCAGCAACTGGAACTGGTGTAGCAACCGGAATCGGAGTAGGCCTGGGTGTTGGTGCTGCTCCGGTCCGTATCGCTTCTTGGGGAATTGTAGCATCACGCACTGCCGTTGCCCCTTCATTAGCAGGATCTCTGACCCTTACTGTGGCGTTTGACCCTGCGCCAGGCTTAGGCACAACCGTCAAAATGGGCTGGTCCGTAGCAGGCCCCGCCTTTGCCGCAGCGAGGTCCCTCACTATCCTGGCTGCCGGATCTCCTGAAACTTTCCCGGTTCCTTCCCTGCCTATTCCAGTTCCTGTAAATTTCCGCATCAAAATCACCCTTGAATGGCGACCATCCTGGCCTTTATTTTCTCTGCTATTTCCTTCATTTCGCCGCCCGAAGCGATATACGCGTCGAGCACGGCGATGAACCTTTCACTGCCTCCGATGGCATCGGCTACCTGCTCGCATGAGGTAATGACTTCCGCATCGTCAGCATTCAGGTTTCCGCCCAGCCATGTAACGACCGCATCCCTGAATTTATGCGCAGGGTAACTGTTGTCTTTATTCAGTACGGCGTCCGCCGCGTCCCAGACATCGGATTTCCTGTCTTCGGCTATCCTGCCGAGCTCATCCCGGACTTCCCGCGGTTCCCAATCAGCCACGACCTTGGTGAAGTCCGCCTCCGCACTCCTGAGCACCTCTTCAACCTGTACGCCCCTGGCTCCTGGGGCGAGTGTGGGCCCGCAGACATCTGCGAATACGATTGCCGGACCAACGGCCTGCTCAAGGGCAGCCACGGCATCGACTGCATGTCCGGCTTTTGCGCGGGCTTCAGCTGCAGCGGTTTTGGCACCATCAGCAGCTGCTTTGGCCTCCTTGGCCAATTTCTCAACCTCTCCGGCGCGCAGGTCGATTGCCCTGCCAGCGCCCTCGGTAATCCTCCTTTCGAACGCTTCCAGCCTGGCAGTCACGGCACCATCGTCCATTCCGGCCTGGGCCGGAGCGGGTATCCGAATCGCGCTGACAGCTTCACTGACCGCAGAAGCCACCATTTCTCTGACTTTGTCAACGGTTACTTCGCCGACCCTGGCCAGGAGGTCCTTTACCTGGTCAGATAAAGCAGACCATGACCTGGTGTTAGCATCGGTATTTTCGTCTCTCTCCTGGTTCGCTCTTTCGATAGCGCCAACTTTCTCCTGCAGTGCTGTCACATCCTGCGTTGCCTTTTTCGCAGAAGACTCGGCACCTTCCGCAGTTTGTTTCATCCTGCCGATTTCGGTTCCCCGAGCTTCGTCTTTTTGAGCAATCTTTCTTTCAACAGCGCCGACTTTCTCGTCGACAGTGCTAACCCTGGCATCGACTTCGGTCACCCTCGCGTTAACCCTCTCCATCGCGCCCTCGAGCGCGAGGCTCGCCCTCTGCAAGTACCCGAGTCCGACGGCAGTGGCCCTTGCCACCCTGCCTCCATCCTGAGCGAGCTCACTGCACAAACTTTTGAGCACCAGACTTTTCCCTGCGCCGTTGTTTTGTTCTCCCATGGTTATGTCACCCTCTATAGAGTATTTTGTTGATATTGATATATTGTAGTGGGAAGTATATTTAAATGTTTGCATTACTGGGTTAATGTGTATTCCAGCCCGCCTCCCTGCCCCTGACTCCCCCACCCTTAAGTTTCTCTATATATATACTTGTGGGGTACGATATTTAATAGTATTGGTGCACAAAATTTCGCAAATTTTGTGCGACTTTGTAAATACGTAGAAATACGTTAGAATTTACAAAGCAATAAAAACTCATCTTTGAAATAATCCGCTAGCCTTATGAATCCTCAGTCGGGCTTGTAGCTCAGAAGCAGAGCGCTCCGTTCGCATGGTTCCGGGACTCGTGACGCGAGACTGGAAGCCGGATTTCGGAGAGGCCGGGGGTGCGAGTCCCCCCAAGTCCATAATTCAGGGGTCAAGGATTGGGTTTCCTGAGATTTCCTCAGGAATTATGGACTGCCGTGGTCGAGCTTTGCGAGACCACACAAAGTCCAAATTTCGGGCATTTTGGACTGTCGTGGTCGAGCTTTGCGAGACCACACAAAGTCCAAAATTCACTATTATTAATATTACCATCCAAATGTTGGCAGATACGCGAGAGCGATAATATGGATTTTCCTAACATCTTCAAGGGAGACTATAGGCTCCTTATCATTCCGCCGCTTGTGCTCATACTCCTGTCGCTCTATTTCATACCCCAGATAAAGATGGGCGTGGACTTCCAGGGCGGCACCCTGGTGACCCTGAACCTGAAGGCCGCCGCAGATGCCACGAAGCTCAAGGCGGACCTCGCGTCAGAGGGCCTGGAAGCCGAAGTGCGCGTGTACCAGACCACCTCCGGCTACAAGGCCGAGATTGAAGTGCCGCAAAGCCCCAAGCTGGTGGAGGCGGACAGGCTCAAGGGGGATTTCAACTCACGCCTCGCGGACGTATCCTTCCTAGAGGTCCAGGCTCTCCAGAACAGCTCCAACACCACCAAATACCTGGCCGAGAAGGCCGGGCTGGAGAACGTCACTGACGGGATATTCGCGCTCGCGGGCCGGTCCCGCTCGGATTTCAACATAACCGGCACCATAGAAGAGCAGAAGGCGTTCACTGCCGCCTACAACGAGGTGTACGGCGATTACGAGAATTCCATATCCGGGCCCATAGAAAAGCACCTGCATTATGATTCCATATCGGTGCAGACCGTGAGCCCGCTGCTCAGCACCCAGTTCATAGGCAAGGCGCTGTGGGTGGTCCTCGGCTCGGCGGTTCTTTCCATAGTTTTCGTATTCATTTTCTTCAGGGACCCTTTCCCTGCGGCCGCGGTGCTCTGCGGGGCGTTCAGCGACGTGACGATAGCCATGGGCGCCATGGGCCTGTTCGGAATACCGTTCACGCTGCCCTCCTTCGCGGCCCTGCTCATGCTCATAGGGTTCTCACTTGACACTGACGTGCTGCTTACCATGCGCATACTCAAGCGCAGGGGCGACCCCAGGGAGAAGGCGTACCATGCAATGCTGACCGGGCTGACGATGTCCGTCACTGCAATGGTGGCGTTCATCGCCCTGTTCCTGCTCGCCATGCTCACACACATACCTACCTACTACGAGATATCCGCGGTTGCGCTCGCGGGCCTGGTGGGCGACATGTTCGCCACCTGGGGCATTGACGCGGTGCTCCTGCTCTGGCACGTGGAGAAGATAAACGCGGCTGAGAAGGGGGTGGCCTGAATGGACCTGCTGAACGACAAGAAATTCCTGGCAATGGCGGTTCTGTTCGTGGCACTGCTGGCTTCAATAGCGCTCTACGGGGCGTATTCCGGCCTCTTGCTCATACTCGCGCTTTTCATATACGGCGCCTTCTGCCTGTTTTGGAAGGAGTCCCATATAAAGCTCGCCGGCCTGGGCTTCCTGCTCCTGCTCGCCATAGCCAACATCGGGCTCAACGGGCTGAAATACGGCATTGATTTCGAGGGAGGCACGCGCATACCCGTGCTGCTGGAGAAATCCGTGGACTCCACCTCCATGAACGACTTGGTGCAGGCCATAAAGAAGCGCGTGTCCGTGCTTGGCCTGACCGAAGCCAAGGTGTACGCCGTAGGGGATACCCAGATAAACGTGGAAATCCCGTCATCCGACGACCGGACCATCAAATTCATAGAGGACACCCTGGCGCACCAGGGAGTGTACTGGGGCGTCATAGACGGCAAGGTCGCCGTAAGCGGGGACGACATCTATTCCACTTCCATAATGCCGGTGACTTCCCAGCAATTGTCGCAGCAGGGGGCGGACTGGGGCGTGTCCTTCTCGGTCAACCGCCACGGCGCAGAGCAGTTCGCCGCCACGGGCAAGGGCAAGGCGGACTATCCGGTTTACATGTTCCTGGACCGGCCCACGAACGCGGCGCTGTTCCTGAGCAGGGCCGAGCTGAGGAAGCACATGCCCGACGATTCGAGCGAGAAGGAAGTGGTGAAGGCGCTTGCAGACGCGCTCTCGCTGGACCAGGGCAGGAACATCACGATTTATGTCGTAGATTCTCTCAACGGCACCATTCCCTTGCCAAAGGGCAACGGGACGCAGGCGCTCATATCAGGGAACGCGTCCGCACAACTCAAATCCTCGCTGAATGCCAGCGGTTTCATGGTCAAGGAATTCTCCGAGGATGACATAACGCCCACCTACAACAGGACGCGCGCCGGCGTGCTGACCGTGGAGCAGTTTCAGGCAGTGGGCCTGCTCTCTGCCCCGCTGCTTTCCCAGGGCCTGGCTACTGGCGTTCCGAACTACGGGTTCTCGGTGACCGGCTCGGTGCCCGCCGGCCCGAACCACAGTGCCGAAGTCGTGAACAACGTCAAGAAAATAGAGTCCGTGCTCACGGGCGGCTCGCTGCCGGTGCAGATATCCCTCGGCTCCAGGACGACCCTGCCCGCTTCGCTGGGCGAGGAGTTCCTGCGCCTGAGCCTCATAGCCATAGTCGCGTCGCTCATCTCCATATCGCTGCTCATAGGCCTCAGGTACAGGAACCTGAGGGCAACGCTGCCAATCATAGCCATCTCCATATCCGAGCTCATAATCCTGCTTTCCATCCTCGGCTCGTTCACCATAGACCTGGCTGCCATGGCCGGCATCATAGCGGCAATCGGAGTCGGCGTGGATGCCCAGATAGTCATCACCGACGAGCTGCTCAAGAAGGGCGACGAGGAAACCGAGGAGAAGATGGGGCACGCGTTCGACATAATCAAGACCAACGTGGTTGTGGCCACGCTTTCCATGTTGCCATTGCTTTTCTCCGGGCTCGTGGAGGTCATCGGGTTCGCGATTTCCACCATACTCGGCTCCATGCTCGGCTATCTCCTGAGCAGGCCCGCCTACGCGTCAATAGTCGGGATGATAATCCAGAAAAAGGAGCCCGGGAAGTAGTCCGCGCCCCCCTCGTAATCCTTTTTAACCCTTGAGTGCCAATCCTCCCTCATGTGCAACTTATACATGGAAGGTACGAGGGCGATAATTGACCTGGCCAAGTGCCCCTATGAATTCGCCTCCCCGGAGTTTCTCAACCTCCACCTCAAGGACCTGTCCACCACGGAGACCGCCATCAAGACCATACGCTACGAGGAGGAAATCGTGGTGGAGCTGGACGAGGACAAGACCGCGGTGCTCATGGAATACGCCGGCGTCATAAGGCAGCTGGAGCAGCTTCTCCTGCGGGGGGAAATATACGGCATAAAGGAGGACCCGGGCTACGAGAACCGGCGCCTGGTCATCAAGAGATTCTACGAATACATGTTCATGAACCCGCTCATGGCCGAGCAGGAGCTCGCCAACTACAACGAGTCGCAGCCCGAGAAGGCCATTTACATGAAGGGCTACCAGACCTTCAAGGGATGGCTGGCCGGGATACGGAAGCGCCTGCTGGCCACGAAGCTCTACCAGCTGGTGAAGCAGGCCGGAGACTTCAGGCAGGCGTTCCTGATGCTCATAGGGCTGAAAAGCCTTTACTTCGTCACATCATTGCTGCTCGACATCCCGCCCAACGCAATCCCCATGAAAGGCCCCGAGGCCTGCTATTCCCTTCCGTTCGGCATAACCGTGCAGATATACGAGGTGCCGGGCGCGGACGCCTATCTCTATGTCCAGAAGAACGACGGCATAGACGGCCTCACGGCGGACCTGAAGAAGGCGCTCAAGAGGAAGATAAACGAGCAGTTCAAGGAGAGCTTCGAGAACGTGGACTACGACATACTCATGAACCTCAAGACCAGGGACTACCGGCAGTCCTTCATAGACCAGGCCATGGTGGACGGGACCAAGATAACGCCCCAGCAGGCCATGGCCATGGGCCGCGAAGCCGCCGCCTGGGTGACCGGCCTCGGCGCCCCGATAGAGAACCTGGCCCTGGACAAGGAGAACGTGACGGACATCTACATAGACAGCGAGAACTCGCCCATCTACATAGAGAACAGGAAATTCGGGCTCTGCCACACGCTTTACCGCTACAACCGCGACCTCCTCGAGCGCGCGTTCAAGAACATCGTGCTCACCATGAAGGGCACGCGCAAGTTCGACGAGTCCTCGCCGATAATAGACGTGGTGCTCAAAAGGCTCACCATGAGGTGCCACCTCCAGAGGCCGCCCGCAACCTTCGGCGAGCTCCAGGGTGCGCTGCGCATCATGCAGGAGGAGCCCTTCACCTACGCCCAGTACCTGGACTACCATTCAATGTCCCCGTTCTTCGCGGGCTACGACGACGTCATGGTGACGCTCGGCTGCTCTGAAGCCGTGCTCGGGCTCAAGGGTGTGGGAAAGACGTCCTTCACCGCGGCTAAGATAAGCTCCATCGGCACGCGCAGGAGAATCCTGCCCATCCAGGACATAGAGGAGATTCCTGTGCGCGCGTTCAGGAAGCGCGGCTTCCACATAGGCGCGGCCAGGGTGCAGTCCTCGGACAGGGAGGAGAGCACCACGAAGGAGCTGGACCTGGTTTCCATGGCGAATGCACTGCTCAGGATGGGAGACGCCGCGCTCATAATCAACGAGGTGCGTTCCCGCGTCGCGGTGCAGGGAATCATCAACCTGCTCAACACCCAGCCCGGCGTGTTCCTGCTCTACAACCTCCACGCGGAATCGCTGCGGGACGTGCAGGACCGCTTCGAGCTGGTGTTCAACATACCCGCGGCGTCCATGTTCGCCACGGACCGCTACACGTTCCTCAAGAAAGTGAAGTTCGGCAGGAAGGGCAGGATATACAGGGTGCTGGGCTTCGAGTACGAGTCCGACACAGAGGAGAAGAAGTTCGTGGAGGTCTTCAGGTTCAGGCGCGGGGAGAGCATAGACAAGTGCGCATGGGAGGCCAAATTCCTGCGCAACCCCGAGGCGTCCACGTTCGACTTCAGCAAGATTGACATCGCCAAGCTGGAGAAGAACCTGGACATCGCCTTCATTCCGCCCTCGCTCAGCAAGCGCTGCGAGGAAACGGGCATATCGCCGGAGCAGTACATACTCCAGGCGTTCTTCAAGGGCAAGGTGTACTGGGACGTGTACCAGTCCTCCCTCGAGCTCAAGGACAAGCTGCTCCTGGAGCTGGATTTCGTGCTCCAGGCCAACTCGGCCGCGAACAAGCTGCTCACCTCGTTGGAGACCGAGGAGGGCACTGTGGACTACAAGGAGGCGCAGAAGAGATGGCCCGTTGTCTACAAGCAGGTGCTGAAAGAGGAGCTCGCCTCCAGGAGGACGTTCGCGGGCGTAACCGAAGACGAGAAGGTCGAGGCCGTGCCGGAACCCAAGGCTGAAGCGAAGAAGACGAAGTGAGGGAAGGAAAAAGAAGAACTGAAAGAAGAAACTAAATTTTATTTTTGCATTGTAAATCCTAATGGATTTTCAATGGCTGACAAAATTTTGCCAAATTTTGTCATTTCATGAACCCCTCTATCCTGTCGAACGCCGCGTCCAGCTGCTCCAGGCTCGGCAGGAACACGATGCGGAACGCCATGGTGTTGTGGTCGGAAGTGAATCCGGAGCCGGGCACCACGACGACGCCCTCCTCGAGCAGCTCGCGCACGAACTGCCAGTCGTTCTTCCACCTGCCCTTTTTCTCCACTTTCACGAATGCGTAGAACGCGCCCCTGGGCGAGGCCACGGAAAGCCCGTCTATGCCCGCGATGCGCTTCACCAGCAGGTTCCGCCTCTTCTTCAGCTCGGAATTGAATGCCACGATGTGGTTCTGGGGGCCTTTCAATGCCGCGACGTAGGCCCGCTGCATCTCCCAGTTCACGGAAAGCCGGGCGTTGCACAGCCGCTGCACCGCGTCCTTGACATTGTCCCAGCCCTCTCCGTGGAACGCCAGGTAGCCCACGCGCGCGCCGGGATAGACGTAATTCTTGGAAATGCTGTTTCCCGAGACCAGCGGGACGTCCTTGTGGAGCGTCCTCAGGTTGGTGTATTCGCCGTCGAACACCAGCCTCTCGTAGGCGTCATCGGATATTATGGGGAGCTTGTGCTCGCCCGCGATATTGACTATGTCCTCGAGCGTCTTCCTGGAATATACCGCGCCCGTTGGGTTGTTGGGGTTTATCACGAGTATGGCCTTTGTGAACTTGTTTATCTTCTTCCGCAGCGAGTCGGCGTCCGGCTCCCATATGGAGTCGCAGTCGTAGAAATTCTCATTGCCGAACATCATGCGCTGCTTGGTGAGGTAGAGCGGATAGGTCGGGTTCGGGAGTATGATGTTCCTGCCCGGGTCCACGAGCGCCTGGAACAGGAAGTCAATGCCCTCGCTGAGGCCCGAGCATATGAAAACATCGGATTGCTGCACGCCCTCGCAGGCCGCAGCCGCCGCCCGGAGCTCCGGGTCGCCCTCCGAAGGGGCATAGCCGCTGTAATTCTGCTTCAGCGCGTCAGCCGCGGCGTCCAGGACATGCTGCGGTGGCCTGAACCCGAATGGCGCCGGGTCGCCGATGTTAAGGTAAATCATCTTCGTGCCCTTCTTCTCCAGCGCCTTGGCCTCAAGCACTATGTCGCGTATGGGATAGGAAACTAGGTCTGACCTTTTTGAAGTCTCTATCATATGATTCACACTCCCTGGAATTCCGCCCGCGCCTGCCGCGGTCAATCCCAGTGGCTCGCTTCGCTCGCCCCAGGGATGGGCATATCATTTCCAGATAAGTTTTTAACCGCTTCATCAGCCATTCGGTTTCGCAAGCGTGAACGTTACGTTCCTCCGCACGCCTGCGTCGTACAGCACCCTATGGAGGACCGCCACATCCTCCGCAATGCCCGCGCCCCTGCATTCCTGGGGCGCCACCTGCACGCCGTCCAGGTAGGTGCAGAGGCCGGTCAGGCCGTAAATATTTTCCATGTCACCCTCGAGTGAATCGCGCACCGTGCTTTGGGAATCCATGCTCAGGTTCCTGAACCCGTCCCTCAGGTAGAGCACCCTCCAGGCGTCGTTCGCGAGCTGGTACCTGTAAAGCGAATCGTCCATCGGCGCCTGCTCCGCATAGGGCGCGAGCATGCCGCTGCACAGGGCCGCGAACACCATGAGCGAAATGATTGCTTCCAGGCTCTGCATGCTATTCACCGCACACGTAAAGCTTCCGTATCTCTTTGGCATCGTCCACGACCACGAGCCTGTAGATGCAAGCCGCGCCCTGGCCCGGGTAATCCAGCGTGATGCTGAGCGCGGAAAGGCCCGCCTTCTGCATCAGCCCTGCCTCCAGCGTATTGTCCAGTTTTCCGCTGTCCAGCCAGTTCGGATGGCGCTCGCCTGGGCCCGACATATCGGTTTCAACGGCGCCCTGCTTCACCACGTAATCCGCTATGGAAACGAGCCTGTCAAAAGTTTCCTGCCTGTGCATGCGCTCCGCGGCTTCGGAAACCAGGAAGTGGGAAGATTGGGCCACGAGAAGCAGCATGAGCAGTGCGGGTACCGTTGCGAACATGGCGTCGAAAGATGCGAAAGCCCGGCTACACGGGCTCTCCCGGCGTTTTTCCTGCATCCACAATCCCCCTCACCACCACGGTCCTGTTCATGTAATCCGCCCTGACCTCCCCGTTTTCAATCCTGTAGGAAACATCCGTCTTCCCGATCATGGCAATGCCGCTGTTCGAATAATCCTCTGCCACCCTCACGAACCCCTCCATCCTCGCGCTCTCCGCCATCACGCCGGTTTGTGCCTTCGCCACGCCGTTCGCCGCCGACATCGCGGCAAGGAGCACGGTGAAGAAGGCGATTACTGCAAGGAAAGTGAGCATGAATTCAATGGTTGCTTGCCCTTTGGAGCGTGTCATGGTTTCACCTGATAACCAGCGGGTATCCACGACACCGCGGTGATACCGAATGCCGGATAATCCACCATGACAACGACATCCTGCACTGTCCTTAGCTCCTTCAGGCGCGGGTTCTCCTTCGGATTCGCGTCAGGCTCAAGAATGGGGAGAACTGCGCCAGCGCATCCATTACCGCCCTGGGGCTGTCCGCCACCAGCTGCTGCAATCGAGTTTGCCACATCCTTCGTCATCCCCTGCTGGCACCAGATCGCCACATTCATCTCCCTGTCGAACGAACCGCTGTCCATGGATGCGATTTCAGAGAACGCGCCCGCCTGGGCTGCAGCCATCGCATCAGGATAAAGGAAGCATTCCGGGCATCTGGGCCCCTGGGGCGTGGTGGCGCATTCGTCGCAGTAGGCTATCCTGAAGGAGCCGCTGTAGGCTTCGTATCCCCTCACGCCGCCCTGCCGCACGGCTTCCAGAATAACCTCCTTCACGTTCATCTGGGCCTGATAAACGCGCTCCGCGGCCACTGCTCCGGAGAAAGAGATTTTAGACGGCTGCTCGGCAGCCGCGATAAGGTTCAGGATGAGGAAAACCGAAGCGAAAACAAGAAGGAACGCGAGGTAGCCTTTCATCCATCCCACTCCAGGATGGCGCTTCCCCCGCCTTTAGCCCTGCGAACGCCCTTGAATCATTTCACGTTTATGGCGTAGTTTCCGACAGCGTTTACCTCGGCTATTTTAGCGACTTCCGAGCGCTCCGGGTCCAGTATGATTATCATGCCGGAGAACCTCTCGCTGAGTTCCCCGCCGCATTTGGGGCAGAGTTTCTCGTGGGGCTCCTTCACGATGTATCTGCATGTCCTGCAGGCTTTCATTTGGCCTCACCCTCCTTTTTCTTGCCCTCTTTCTCCTTTTTTTCAACCTTGGACGATTTGGCCTTCGCCTCGTCCATCCATTCCTGCTTCCCCAGGCCGTCCGGCCTCATGGTAAGCCCTATCTTCGTGTCCGCGGTGGTGGATTTCAGGCTCACGGTGGACACCTTGATCAGCAGGGCGTCGCCTTTCTTTATCGTCCTCTTCTCAGCCCTGGAGGAGAGGGTCCTGTTCTTCTTGTCGTAGAAATATTTCTCCCTGCCTATCTGGGAAACGTGCAGCAGGCCCTGGAACGGCCCTATGGAGGCGAATGCGCCGAACTCCACGATTTCCTTGACCTCCGCCTCGTATATCTCGTTGACCTGTGGCATGAATGTGAGGGCGTCGAACTGCACCGAGTAGTAAGCTCCCCCGTCCCCGGGTATCACTATGCCTTCGGAGGTGAGTCTCGGCTTCACGACCAGCAGTATGATGCCAGCCTCCTTGTAAATCCTCCTCTCGAAGCGGTCCATCAGTATGCGCAGTACCGCGTCGTTGATGGTGCTTCCGAACATGGAGGGCGGAATCCTTATCCTGTCCTCGATTGTCGTCATATAATACATGGCAATTCCTCCGTCAGTCGCCTGCGGTATCCAAACCACAAGAGAGTCTAGCCCGCGGCCATACATATACCGGCGTATGCGGACGAAATAGTTAGGTTGGGATGCATTTATAAAACCGCTTTCCCGACGCGCCCGGCTGCCGTCCGTCTATATTATAAAACCTAATATATTTAACAATCGTTAAATAGTAACGTTCGTGGGTGTGCATATGGGAAAAATCCGTTGTGCAGTGGTCGGGGTTGGCAATTGCTTCGCAGGCCTGGTCCAGGGCGTTGAATATTACAAACAGAATCCGGGAATGGAGGTCATAGGGGTCATGCACCCCATCATAGCCAATCACTCCATACATGATTTGGATTTCGTGGCGGCGTTCGACGTGGACGCGAAAAAGGTCGGCATGCCGCTGGCTCAGGCCGTCTATGCGGAGCCGAACAAGGTGAAATGGGTCAAGGAACTGTCCTCCATGCAGGGCGTCATGGTGAAACAATCGCCCCGGCTTGACGGCATCGGGTACTACGTGGACCAGATAATAGACACCGTCCCGGAAAGGGACATCACGGAACTGAAAAAAGAGATACTTTCCGAGCTAGGCGAGAAAAAAGTCGAAATCCTGGTCTCCTACCTTCCGGTGGGCTCGGACAAGGCGACCAAATTCTGGGCGCAGGTTTGCATAGACGCGAAAATCGCTTTCGTCAACTGCATGCCGAGCTTCATAGCCAGCGAGCCGGAATGGGCCGAGAGGTTCAGGAAGGCCGGTGTCCCGGTGATCGGGGACGACATCAAGGGGCAAGTTGGGGCCACAATCGTGCACAGGACGCTCGCAAGGCTCTGCGACGACCGCGGCACGAAGATAGAGAGGACATACCAGATAAACGTGGGCGGGAACACGGACTTCATAAACATGAAGGAGCAGGAGCGGCTCACGTCCAAGAGGATATCCAAGACCGAAAGCGTGCAGAGCCAGCTCCGCCAGAGGCTCCCCGACGACTCCATATACGTCGGCCCGTCGGATTTCATCCCGTTTTTGAGCAACACGAAGCTCATGTTCATGCGCATAGAAGGCAGGATGTGGGCCAACGTCCCCTACAACATGGAGGTCAGGCTGGAGGTTGACGACAAGGCGAACTCTGCCGGAATAGTGATTGACGCGGTGCGCCTTGCCAAAATCGCTCTTGACCGGAAGCTCGCCGGCCCGATAGTGGCGGCATCCGCATATCTCATGAAGCACCCTCCGAAACAGATGAGCGACCCGGAGGCCAGGGCCGAGCTGGAGAAATACATCAAAGGGTGAATTGGAAGTGCTAAAATCAAGCGGAGCCGCGAATCCTTTTTCCGCCGCGCTCGGCAGGCTTTTCGCCAATATCCCCTTTCATCCGAACACGATTACCATATTCTCCATTATTTTTGCGGTTGCAGGGTTCGCGTTATTCCTCTATCCCTGCCAGCTCGCCTTTGGATTCGCCTTTTTCCTGCTCGCGTTCTTTTTCGACGTTGTGGACGGCGCGGTTGCGCGTGCGAAGGGGCTGGTGAGCAAAAAGGGCGCGTTTCTGGACGGGATTTCCGACCGGATTGTGGAGTTTTTCCTGATTCTCGCGCTTTTCGTCTCCACCACTGACCGGACCA
>CAILMQ010000027.1 GCA_903835385.1 uncultured Microcaldota archaeon
GGCGGCTTCTATGCGTTTCCCTTTGCGGTCCAAGCGTATCAGGAAATAGCCTTTAGGGTCCTGCTTCCATTCCTTTGCGCTGGAGGAGGCGACCACCTCCTTGGTGAGGGCTATGCGCTGCTTGATTATCTTCATAGAAGGAAAAAGTGGCCGCAGGTATATAACTTTTTACCAGGCATACTTTTCGTAAGTGACATGGCTGCTGGCGAAGTTTTATAAATCCCTTTTTCCTCTCCTCATCCATCGCAACGACAGGGCAGTAGTCCTCTGTGGACCTTATGCCCTGCCAGTGAACGAGCGTAACATTTTAATAGTAGTATCACAGGCGTATTCATTACACCGTTAAGAATCAACAACCTCAGGCGAGTGGGCCTGCAGGTGTGATTGCATCCGGGGCATCCGCTTCGGTTGTCGGTGTTCCGTAACGCGGAATAATCAACAAGGGTTAGTACATTCGGGGGTGAATGGTATGATTGTGAAAGAAGAGTTCTTGAGCAAGCTGAGGCGCTATTTCAATCTCAATCTCTATGAAGTCAAGATTTGGGCAGCGCTCCTTTCCCGCGGCGTGGCCACGGCAGGCGAGCTCTCGGACATCGCGAACGTCCCGAGATCGAGAAGCTACGACGTCCTCGAGTCCCTGGAGAAAAAAGGGTTCGCCGTGACCAAGATCGGCAAGCCCATCAAGTACATCGCCGTTCCTCCGGAAGAAGTGCTGGAGCGCGTCAAGAAAAATGTCAAGATAGAGACCGACAGGCAGATGAAGCGCCTCGAGGAGCTCAAGAACACCGAGGTCTTAGGCGAGCTGCGCCAATTGCACACGCAGGGCATCGAGCTCGTGGAGCCCTCTGACCTCTCGGGCAGCCTGCGCGGACGCCACAACCTCTACAACCACCTGGAGCTCACCATGCGCGGGGCCGAGAAGAACATAACGATCATGACCACTACGCCCGGGCTCCTGCGCAAGATAGAGGGCTTCCGCCCGGTCTTCGAGAAGCTCAAGCAGCGCGGCGTCAAAATCAGGATAGCCGCCCCCCTCACCAAGGACTGCATCAAGGCGGTCAAGGAACTGGGAATGACAGCCGAGATTCGCCACGCGGACAAGGCGGGCAGGTTCATAATCGTCGACAACAAGGAGATCGTCTTCATGGTGCTCGACGACAAGGACGTGCACCCCACCTATGACGTGGGCGTCTGGGTCAACACGCCGTTCTTCGCCTCCACGCTGAACAACCTCTTCGACAGCGCTTGGAAGAACATGAAGCCGGCCAAGGAAGTGCTCAAGTACTGAGCCCTCCGCCTTTTCTTTCTTCCCTTCTCTTTTTCCTTCTCTTTCCCTTCTTTGCGCCCTGTTTTTCCAAGCGTTCTTCCTCGGCAGCCAGCGAAAAGCTTTAAATACCTTCCTCGGTTTCAGGCGACCATGCCCAACGACGATATCCTGAGCAGCCTGCACCCCTTGGAACGCAGGGCGCTGCCCTATTGCCAGCAGCCCACCACGGCTGCGCGGATCGTGCGAGCCAGCGGCATGCAGGAAGTAGAGGTGCTACGCGCCTGCCAATGGCTGCAGTCTA
>CAILMQ010000028.1 GCA_903835385.1 uncultured Microcaldota archaeon
AAGAAAAAACCTGAGTAGCCAGGAGCCAGAATCCAGAATAATCTAGATAGGTTTTCATTCTGAATCCTGGATAGTGTCTTCTGAATACTCGTAATATTCAGATATGATCTTGAAGGAGGTTATCATGGAGCTTCAGGATGCCCTCGAAGGCAGGCGGAGTGTGAGAAGGTACACGGATTACTTTGTGACGGATGCCGAGATCAAGGAGATTCTCGAAGCGGCCCGCATCGCCCCCTCCTGGGCGAACACCCAGGTGTGGGAGTTCGTCGTCGTGCGCGACCAGGGCCGCATCGAAAAGGTCGTTTCCGCCTTCTCTGACAAGAACCCGGCAACCAAGGGAGCGCTTGCCGCTTCCGCGCTCATCGTTGCCTGCGCCAAGACCTGTGCCTCCGGGTGCTACGACGGCAAGGAGCTGACGAAGCACAAAGAGTGGTTCATGTTCGACCTCGGCATGGCAGTGCAGAACCTCTGCCTCAAGGCCTGTGAGCTCGACCTCGGCACCGTGGTCGTCGGCCTCATGGATCATGACCACTGCAAACAAATCATTGGCCTGCCGGACGGCTACGAGGTGGTCGCCGTCATCCCGGTCGGCAGACCCGCCGCCAAGCGCGAAGCCCCCCCCAGAAAGGATCTTAAGAGCTTCGTCCATTGCAACACCTTCGGCACTGCCTTCCTGTAGGCCTGCCAGCCGCAAGCAAACCATCACCCTCCTCCCGACCCCCCCTGGTCTCAGGAGGGGGCCAGAGCTTTCGGGGCAGTATTGCAGAGATTGCCAAGCATAATCGGCTTGTGAAGGTTGGGTCACTTCGACGCAGTCCTCAATTCGAGAGGGTGCACGAATGGCCTGCGCAGAGTTTTATTGCAGCTTGAACTCGGACAGCTTGACGAACCGGAAACCCTTCTTTTTCAGTTTCGGGACAGCATCCATCACCCCTGCCGTCGTTTCTCCCTCAGGGTGGTTCATGTGCAAGATGACGATGGCCCCCGACGGGGCAGCCAGGAGGGCATCTTGCACCTGCTCCCTGGTATAAGTGGCGCCCGCATCACCCAGGACGCTGAAACCCACGACCTCGTAGCCCAGCGCATGGGCGACCTGTACGCCGACCTCGTCGCTATAGGCGGTTCCTGGCCTGAATAATTGCGGTTTCCTGCCTGTGAGGCACTTTATTTTTCGTCCATTGAGCTCGATTTCATCCACCACCTCTCCGACATTGGCCGTTCCCTGGATGCCGTAGACCGACTTGCCCGTGACGGAACACGGTTTGTGCTCCAGCCCGTGATTCTCGATCTCGAAGAAGGGGTTTCGGGAAAGCTGCAGGAAGATCTCCGGGTTGGCATCGATCCAGCGGCTGTTGATGAAGAGTGTGGCCGGGATGCTTTCTCTCTCGATGAACCGGATCAGGACGGCATCGTAGCCGCTGCCGTGGACTCCCCCACACACGTCGAAGGTCAGCGCGATGACTCTCTGATCGGTGGCGAGCCTCGTCTTGACGCCGCTTACCGCCTCGCCCCACTCACGGGGAACCTTGCCAGCGTATTCCTGTACGATTTTGCTTTTCAAAACAGCATAGTTTTCTGGACGCATGCATTCAAACGCAGCGCTCGCTGCTGCACGCTGTTGCTCGGTTGATACCTTCAAACCCAGATCTTTCTGCAGGGCAGCGCACCCACTGCTCAGGATCAGGAAGCATGCGGTTATTATGGCCCATCTCTTCACCCATTCCCCTCCCTATCCTTCAAAACGCATGGAATGAATTCTCTGGCTGCTTGTGTCCGCAGGATCTTGAGCCCCTCTGAACTTGCAGGGGAGGTTGAGCTTATCTGTCTCTTTGGGGAGAAGAGGGATCAATGATTCTTGGGCTGGACACTGGTCACAGGCAGGATTGCGGGTCTTGCAGAAGGTCTTGCCGACGAAGACGATATAGGCGTGGAGATCCTTGTAGATATGGAGGTTGGCGGGCAGGCGGGAGGTGAAGAGGGTCTGGATGCGGTCGTAGTCCCAGGATTCTTCGATATAGGCGTGGCGGAGGAGGATGCGCCTGGTGTAGGCATCGACGACGAA
>CAILMQ010000029.1 GCA_903835385.1 uncultured Microcaldota archaeon
ATGTTCGTGTCGCTCTTCCTTTCTTCCACCTCGCTCGTGCGGGAGAAGAACAGCGGAACGCTCGCGCGGGTGCGGCTCGCGCAGGTGAATCCGCTGGAATACTGCGCAATCAAGGTCATAAGCTACACAGTGGTGCTCATACCCGAGGCCATAATGCTCACAATAATCGCGTCCGTGGTGTACGGCTCGTTCTCGGTGCTGGATTTCGGAACCTGGGTCTTCGTATTCGAGACGCTCTCGCTGCTCATGCTCTCCTTCATATCAATAGGCGTGGTCATCGCGATATACTCCGAGTCCGAGGCAACCGCGTTCCTGGCCTCGCTCGTGGTCGGCCTGCCGTTATTGTTCCTCAGCGGGCTCCTGTTCCCATTTGAGTTCATGCCCCCGTCCATGGCGCTTGTGGGGCAGGCGCTGCCCCTCACACAGGCGGTGTCCAGCATGCAGTCCGTGATGCTCTATCATTCTCCCCAGGCAATCGGCTTCGGCATACTGATACTCTACGCGCTCGCCTTCACAATAATCGCCGCGCTTTCCATGAGGAAAAGCAGGTTCTAGCCGCGCGGAGCGCCGATAGGAAAGTATTAAAGCACTTATTTCCATAAAAAGTAATAGTTTTACCTGATAAACCAAGGTGTATCGATGGCGATGGAAAAAAACCGGTTCGCCCATCCCAACCCGGGAATCTGGCGTTCGGCAAGGACCACGTTCGTGTCAGCCGTGCTCGGCTTCCATGTGCTGGCCAGCCCGGTGATGGCGGGCGTGGACTCGGGCACGCCTGCGATTTCAGCCCCGAAGAATGACAAGGCCAAACTGAATTCAGAGCTTCTCAAGGCAGTAAAGAAAAACGATGCCGCGGCCGTGGAAAGGCTGCTTGACCAGGGCGCCGATATCGAGGCCAGGGATGGGCGCGGCTGGACGCCGCTGATGAACGCCATCCATGCGGGCCGGATTGAAAACGCGAAGCTTCTCATCGCGAAAAATGCCGATGCCAATGCGAAGGATAAGCGGGGCTGGACGGCGCTGATGACGGCCATCTTTGGCGGGGATACTGTGGTCGGACGGCTTCTCATTGAGAAGGGGGCGGATGTCAATGCGAAGGACAATCTGTTCGGCAATACTGCGCTGATGGTGGTCTTGGTCAATTCTCCAGAATATGACAAATTCACAGCGCTTCTAATCGAGAAAGGGGCCGATGTCCATGTGAAGAACAACGAAGGCATGACGCCGTTGATGGAAGCTGCCTTTTTCGGGTATAAGACAGCCGCAGGGCTTCTCATCGCACATGGAGCGGACGTGGACGCGAAGGATAATAATGGCAAGACGGCGCTGTCCTATGCCGTTGAACGTGGCCATGGGGAGATTGCGGAGATGCTCAAAAAACAAGAAGCGAAGGAGTGAAGGCAGGTTCTGGCAAGGGGTCCGGTTCCGGTCCGGCGCGTAGGTAAGTATTAAAACATGTACGCACACAAAAGGTAATCGTCTTATACATTAGAGTAAGGTGTATCCCATGACAATGAAAAATAAATCTGTTCAGTCAAAATCAGGATTTCGGTCTTCGGCAAACAGGACGCTCGCGTTCGCAGCGCTCGGCTTCCAGGTGCTGGTAAGCCCCGTGTTCACGGCCGGCGGGGACAGGGTTCTCGGCACGGCCACGGCAATGGCTGCTCCGAAGAGTTCCACGGCCACGGCATCCAAGACCGGCACGGCCACTGGAGCCAGGAGCGATGCCTCTGCACCCAAGACCAAGGCCCAGCTGAACACCGAGTTTCTGGAGGCAGTGGAGAACGGAGATAAAAACGCAGTGAAAGACAGGCTTGACCAAGGCGCGGATGCCAATGCGAAGAACGCAAATGGCAGGACCGCCCTGATACTGGCTGTTTCTGACGACCACGTTGAAATCGCCAGGATGCTTCTTGCGAAAGGAGCTGACGTTAACGCCGCAGATGGCAATGGCAGGACGCCGCTCATAGAAGCCGCCTTCTGGGGCAATAAGGGAATGGTGGAGCTTCTCATTGCAAACAAGGCGGACGTGAACGCGAAGGACAAGAAGGACAGGACCGCGATGTCCTATGCCGACGAGCACGGCTCCAGCGGAATCGTGAGGCTGCTCCAGGACAACGGGGCAAAGGCGTGAAGCTAAACGCCAAAGCTACTGACGCTTAGACATTTTTTCTTCCGCTTCTTTCATCATCGCTTCATCTGCATCCGTCCCGGCGAACTCCATCGGAACACCCAGAAAATCGGCTATCTGCTGGACGCTTTTTTTCGTTTTCTCCTCCGGCGACACGATGGAATAGACCAGGCCGTAGTTCCAGGATCTGGTGTAATCCCGGGCCAGCTTGAAAGATAATTCCTCGCCCGTATCCATAACGACTCGGATGCTGTAATCAATATCAGAACCTGTTCCATAAGACTGATCGGGGCTAGTGCCAATGATATACTAGCGGGTTATGAATCCTTTCCTTAGGATGAGCTTCTTGATTTTGCCAAGGTCGATATCCCTCGATCCGCTAATCATAATGCCTTGAAGTGTGATATTTCCCCTGCCAGTCGATTTATCCAGGACTATCGTGACCATCACAGTGGAAACGATTATCCGGATTCCGATTAGGGCCAATAATGCTCCGGCCCCTATGGCAAGTAAATTGCTCAAAAGGAAGTATGCAACTACTGCTCCGAAAATGAAAAACATGGCTCCTGCTAAGAACGTCGTGTAATTGTGGTCCTTCATCACCATCCTGGAAGGGCTCTCAAGAGTGATTTTCATTGACTACCCCTTCACAACCCCTATCGGCCTGAGCCTGGCGACTATGTCGCTAATCCCGGCGTCAGCCACGCTCTGCACAACGTCATCCACGTTCTTGTAGGCGTCAGGGGCCTCCTCTGCAACGACCTTGAAGTCAGTCGCCTTCACGTAGATGTGATTCTTGGTCCAGAGCTCGTTGGCCAGGTCCCTGCCGTTGTGCGTCCTTATGGCCTGGCCCCTGCTCATCGTGCGCCCTGCGCCGTGGCAGGTGGTTCCCCAGGACACTTCCAGCCCTTTCGGCTTTCCGACCAGCACATAGCTCGCGGTTCCCATGCTTCCGGGGATGAGCACCGGCTGGCCGATTGAACGATAAGCGGGCGGCAGTTCCGGCCTCCCTGCGGGGAAGGCGCGCGTGCCCCCCTTCCTGTGGACTATCAGTTTCCTCCTTTTTCCGTCAACGTCATGCTCCTCGAATTTCGCGATGTTGTGCGCCACGTCGTAGAGCAGATGCATGTTGTCCGACGTTCCATTGCCGAACACCTGGTCAAATGTCTCCCGCACCCAGTGCCCGATGATGTGCCTGTTGGTAAAGGCGTAATTCACCGCGCACCTCATGCCTCCCATGTAGGTTTCCGCCTCCGGGGTCTGCATTGGCGCGTACACCAGCTCCCTGTCCGGAAGCCAGAGGTTCCTCTTTTGCGCGAGATTGAGCAGCGGAGGAATGTTGTCAGAGCATATCTGGTGGCCGTAGCCCCTGGAGCCGCAGTGCACCATCACGGTTATCTTCCCCTCTTCCAGCCCGAACGCCTTTGCCACGCGCTCGTCGTATATCTTTTCCACGACCTGGGTTTCCAGGAAATGGTTGCCTGCGCCGAGCGTGCCGAACTGGTTCTTCCCCCTTTTCTTTGCCGTCGGAGTCACCTTCTGCGGGTCTGCGCCCTCTATCCTTCCGTATTCCTCGCAGTGTTCCTTGTCCTCCTTCCTGCCATAGCCCTTTGCTATTGCCCAGTCCACGCCTTCCACAACCGCCTGGTCCAGTTCCTCGTGGGAGATGCGAAGCTTGCTCTCGGAGCCCACGCCGCTCGGCACGTTCACGAACAGCTTGTCGCACAGTTCGCGGATTTTCGGCTGGACCTGGCTTAGTTCAAGCCCTGTCTTGAGCAGCCTGACTCCGCAATTGATGTCATAGCCCACGCCTCCCGGGCTTACGATTCCGGTTTCCGCGTCAAACGCGGCGACTCCCCCTATTGGAAACCCGTATCCCTCGTGCCCGTCGGGAAGCAGTATCGCGTGCTTCACGATGCCTTCCAGCCCTGCCACGTTCCTGAGCTGCTGCATGGTCCGATCATGCTTCATGCCCTCTATGATATTGTCATTCGCCAGGATGTAGGCGGGCGCTTTCATGTCGCCTTCCATCTCCATGCGCCATACCGCCTTTTCTACCCGTGTCAATTCCATGAGTATCACCGCATAATTCGCTGTATTATACCTCTACCAACTAATATAAACGTTATCGCATAATTACTGCACAACGACCAAATAAGGAGGAGTTAATATGCGCGACTATTCCAGGACGAATAATCTTGAAGAGGATTCAGATGCGGTAATGATGCAGATGAAGGACATGCTCGAGGGAAAGCCTACTGCCCGGGCGCCGCTAAAAGCACCGCAGAAGCTGCCCAAGGGAACGAACCTCGCGCTCGCGCTCGTGCACTCGCTGCGCGGCCAGGTGCGGGGCATCGGAGGCCTGGACGCGCCCGAGGAGCTGGTGCTTGAAACAAGGCTGGG
The DNA here is from genome assembly GCA_903835385.1 of uncultured Microcaldota archaeon. Classification (GTDB taxonomy): domain Archaea; phylum Micrarchaeota; class Micrarchaeia; order Anstonellales; family Bilamarchaeaceae; genus CAILMQ01. Next base: position 4,535 of record CAILMQ010000029.1, read on the forward strand.
GAAGCGCGCGCTTCCAGTCATTCAGAAAGCGAGAGCCGGGCCCGTGCCGGAAGCAAAGCCGGAGCCCGTGTCAGTGCCAGTCGTAGAGCCCGAGCCGGAAATAAAACCAGTGTCCGAATCCGTGCCGGTCATAGAGCCGGAACCGGGGCCTGAGCCCGAACTTGAGCCAGAACCCCTGGAGCCCGACACTAAATTCGCATCCGAATCCGTCGTTGAACCGGAACCGGAAAAAACATCCAAATCCGTGCCAATCGTTGAACCAGAACCGGAAAAGGCGCCAGAATCCGTTCCAGAGCCCGCGCCGGTGATTAAAGCGGAGCCGCTGCTCGAACATGCTCCGCACATGTTGCCCGAGCTGGTAAAGGTTCCCGAGCCCAAGACAATCCTATCCGCAGGTGACGATGAGGGGGATGAAGACGACGAGCCTGGCGAAGAGGGCGAAGACGACGAGGAAGAGGAGGACGAGGCCCCGATGCGCAAGTCGGGCAAGTCCAAAAAGCTGCTGCTCAAACTCCTGAAACGCATCGCCAGAAGGAGAAAGCGCAAAAACATCGTGCGCGTGCGCAAATCAAGCCTGCGAAGCAGGGGCAGGTCCAAAACCGCACGCTCAGCCCACAGGCGCAGCAAATAGGAACGTTTTAATTCCATTTCGTCTTTTTCCTTAACATCCCTATTACTCATATGGTGATTGCATGACCGGCGTTCCGGTCATGGCTCACCTTTCGCAAGCTCAAGGTGATACATTGGTCCTTTGCGTAATCGCGTTCATCGTATTGGCCTTCATGTCCCTGTTCAGCGTGAAGTACAGGCCTCTGGCAAAGGAGGCGTTCCGCTGCGTATTCCTCAAGATGACGCTACGGCCGTGCGAGAGCGGGCTGGACCAGAAAATCAAGATGAAGGTCGTTTCAACCGTGTTCGACCGCTCGCCGCAGGCAGGCCAGTTCGTAAACAGGCATTTCGAGATTCTTTCGTGGATTTTCGTCATACTCAGCTTTGCAAGCCTGATACTGGTTGCCCAGGGCGCCTACAACTTCTACCTTTACGGCACCTGCGACCCGGCGCATCCGGACCAGTGCCTGGTGACCGGAGTGCTGGGCCAGCCCATATGCCCCAATTCGTTCGAAGGAATCGACGTGGGGCCTGCGAACGCGTCTGTGACCATAATAGAATTCGGCTGCTTCACCTGCCCCTATACGAAAGCGTCGGAAGATGCGGTGCGGGACATACTTTCCAGGTACAACAACAGCGTCCGCTATGTTTTCAAGACATTCCCGATTCCCACGCATGACAACTCCATGGCTGCTGCAGAGGCGTCCATCTGCGCCAATAACCAGGGCAAGTACTGGGAATACAGGGAAGCGCTGTTCAACAACCAGTCCAGGGTGGTGAGCGAGGGAAAGCCGTTCCTGCTCACTCTCGCCGTGGACACCGGCCTTAACATCGCGCAGTTCTCGTCCTGCCTGTCTTCCAACGCCACGATGCAGCAGGTGGAGCTCATGCAGGAGCAGGGCTACCAATCCAATGTCCACGGCACGCCCACGTTCTTCGTGAACCACAGGTACGTGGCGAACGCGACTGACCTGGAGACAATCGTGCAGCAGGAGCTGGCGAAGTAATCATTATATTAGTTTAGCCTGTTTTTATCCTTCATGGAACGGAGATTCAGCGGCAACGCGGCGACCAAATGGTTCGAGGTAAGGAACCCAATAAGGGTAGTCTTCAACCTGGTTTTTATGCTGGCGCTGAAATACGCGCCTCCCTTCCAGCTCAAGAACCACGCATACAGGATTTTCCTGGGCATGAAGATAGGGAAGGACGTCTTCATAGCGCCTGACGTGATTTTCGACCCTCTTTTTCCGGAGCTGATAGAAATAGGAGACGGGTGCCTTCTGGGGTGGGGCAGCAGGATATTCACGCACGAGTTCTGGCTTGACAGGGTGATTGTCAAGCCGGTGAGCCTGGGCAACAAGGTCTTTTTAGGGGGCTTTTCGGTGGTCAGGCCGGGAGTCGTGCTTTCCGACGGGGTCGCAATCGCCTCCAACTCCTTTGTGAACAAGTCCATAAGGGAAAAAGGAGTTTATGGCGGGGTTCCGGCTAAACTTATAAGGCGCGAATTGTAATCACAACCCGTCCCCATTCTTTAAAAATCGTTCGCCGAGAATGTCTATCTGCTATTGCATCGTGAATCCTAACGGATTCCCAATGGCACACAAAATTTTTTTAGCAAATTTTGTGCTTTGCTCCTGTAGTCTAGCCCGGTCAAGGACAACGGACTCTCACTCCGTGAACCCGAGTTCAAATCTCGGCAGGAGCG
>CAILMQ010000030.1 GCA_903835385.1 uncultured Microcaldota archaeon
CGGAGCAGCCCGTGTCATGGCTCGGCATCCGGTCGTCAATCTCGTAAGTGAAATCGAAGGTTGCGTTGAGCCGCACTTCCAGCACGTCCATGCCGCTGGTGTTTTCCATGGCCTTGAGTATCCGCTCAGGCACAGGCACCAGGTTGGAATCAGTTATCACGACCTCGCTCTCGTTCTTGAAGGAGAAATTTATCGCGGCAGAGCGCGTGACCAAGGATGAGCGCTGGGACTCGTTGCAGTCGTCATGCTCGTAATCGTCCGGAGCCAGGGGCTGGGCGAGCGCGCCCCATGCGAAGATGAGCCTGGGCGAGCCGGATGCACAGGTCGCATTGTCCAGCGATGGCTCCATGCTGAGCAGCTTCGCGGACGCGCTTATTATGCTGAAGTCGAAATGCTCTGATATGGGCACCCAGCCGCTGTCCGTGCCATTGAAATCCATGCCGATGGTTCCGTTCACTGCCGTGATCTGGGAAAGGGAATCGTTCAAAGCCGGGACAATGCCGAGGTTGTGTTCCGTGACATTGGCAAGGGGCGGGCTGTCGTAGAGCGAAGCCGCGCTGAAGGCGATGGAAAGGAAGGGCAGTAAAAATATTGCCGCAAGGCGCATGGTCTCACAGGACCTCGTCCAGCTGCTCGAGCGTGATGAACCTGAAGGAGCCGTTCGCCATTTTTATGCGCAGCGCGGCCAGGGACTTCGCGTCCATGCCGTTGAATATTGACGAGAGCTCCCGCTGGTCTTCTATCACGGCCACCGCGTTCTTGGTGAATTTGTCCCCGAAGAAGCCCAGCTCCATCCTGTCGGTGACGAAGTGCCTGCCCCGCATCCTGAAGGCAGTGCCGGCCTGGATGAGCCTGTCCCGCATCATGCGCACCATGGCGTTGCGCTTCACGTCGCCTTCGCCCTTGAGCTGGTAGTGCTGCCTGTAGGACTCCAGGAAGCCCCTGCGCACGAGCCGCTGGAGAATCTCCTCCACGTTTCCCTCGGTGACGTCCGCGCCATCGGTCACGAACCTCTTGAGCGCCACCGCGTACTCGTGGGCGGTTATGGGGCTGTGGCCGATGCCCAGCTCCTTTCTTGCGGACTTGAAGAGCGAAAGCGCCGTGTCAACGGGCATGCCGACGTCTTTCCTTATCTCCCCTGCGGTCTCCCCGACCCTGAGGACGTAAACCGGCCTGCGCGTCATCCTTGCGCCGAAATAGATGAGCGCCACGAGCAGCAGGCCGGGAATCCCGTAGGCGAGGTAAATGTCGGCGAGCCCTGCCTGCGAATATGCCACGTCCACATCCCTTTCCGTGCCGAGCAGCTTCATGCTGAACGTGTTGGTTCCCTGGTGGAGCTGCGCCGGCACGGTGAGCACCCCGTCCGACACGTAGAAATCCTTCACAACGGTGGAGTTGCCCAGGTGAACCGCCGCCTTCTCGTTGTTCACGGGCACGTTGTCCACGGTCACGTTGAACAGATATGACACGCCCTGGGCGCCGATGTAGGTTACCTCCAGGTCCTTGACATGGATCACTCCGCCGCCGATTACTCCGGAATTGTCGGAAATCGCCAGTATGTGGTCGCCCGGCTCAATGAACCCCAGGCGTTCCGGGAAATAGTTCGTCTCCCTTATCCTGCCAAGCTCTTTTTCATAGACCTCTGCGCCATCCTTGGTGATAATCATCCTCGCCGTGCCGTTGGTCCAGTTGAGCGAGAACGCGATGCTGGTTTTCTCCCATGGGAAAACGGACTGGGGAGAGATGTCCACGGCCACGGCCGGCCTGGGCATTCGGGCCGAATCCACGAGGCCCGCCTTGTCCCCTGCCGCGGCTATGAGGCGCAAATATTCCGAATCGTTCATCATGAGCGAATAGGTCTTCCTGCCATGGCCGAAAACAACGGCATCCTGCCTCTGGGCCACGGCCCAGCCGTTCTCCAGGACGTCCTCCCTTAGCGAGAGGTTCTTTTCCACGAACTCGTCCGGGGTGGTGTCATAGAGCACCACCCTGGCTTTTTGCGCGGGGCCGAGCCCCGAGTACCAGCCTTCCTGCGTCACGCCATTGCCGAGCACCAGGCCCGGCTTGCCCACATAGACGACCATGGCATCGGTGGCGCCGTAGCGGATGTCATTGAGCACATAGGACGGCATGGCGCCGGTTGCCACCACGAATATGGTGCCGTTGGCCAGCATCTTCCTGTCGCTTACCGAGACGTCGAATCCGTAGCGCCGGAGCGGCATTAGGTCCGCCACGAACGGTGATATGTCCCCCAGGGCGGCCGAGTCGTTGAGCACGACCACGCGCCTGAGGGGAGGGGAGGGATAGGCGAGCATGGTGATGTTGGCGCTGCCGTTCAGGTTGAAATAGGCGTAGCCGTAATCCCCCGCACGCCCCAGCCCGAGCATGCCGAGGGATTCCGTTCCGTTGCCGGCCCCTGCCGCCTGCTCCTGGGGCGCGAAAAGCGCGAGCAAAGTTATGGCTGCGGCGGCCAGCAGCAGGGCTGCCGCCACGTACCTGAGCCTCATTTGTTCAACCCTGGCAACCTTGTCCTCTTGAGGAAGTCGATGTCGTTCCTGTAGAACGTGCGTATGTCATCCAGGCCGAGCATGAGCATGAGCGGCCGCTCCAATGAGAGCCCCCATGCGAGCACCGGGTACGCCCCTGCCAGAGGCACGCTGACCTCGGGCCTGAATATGCCGGCGCCTCCGAGCTCCAGCCACTGCCCCCTGGGCTCGTAGTAGACTTCCACCTCGAGGCTCGGTTCGGTGTAGGGGAAGAAGCTCGGCCGGAAGCGGATTTTCTCGAAACCCAGCTTGCGGTAGAACTCCTTGAGCACGCCGAGCAGGTCTGAGAAGGTCGCCCCGTCCCATGCGATTATGCCCTCCACCTGGTGGAACTCCGCCAGGTGCTTGAAGTCCGTGGCCTCGTTCCGAAAAACCCGCCCGATGGCGAAAAACTTCCTGGGTTTGGCGCCCTTCACGGACGAGAGGCAGCGGGCGCTGAGCGCGGTGGTGTGCGTCCGGAGCACGGTCCGCTTCGCCTCCGCCTCGCTCCATTTGTACTTCCAGCCCTTTTCATGGGCGTCCTTCACTTTCTTCACCAGCGCCTTGTCCGATGGAAGCGGGCTCTCGCCCCTGAGGTAGAATGTGTCCGCCAAATCCCTTGCGGGGTGGTCCTGGGGCTGGAACAGGGCGTCGAAATTCCAGAACGTGGATTCCACTATCGACCCGTCCATCTCCTCGAATCCCATCTCCGCCATTATGGAGGCCAGCCTGTCCCTGAACGCGGTTATCACGTGCGCCTTGCCAAGATGGGCGTCGGCAGCTGGGGCGGAGATGTCGAACTCAGGCATCTGCTGGGGCAGGGGCTTGCCGCTGTACTTCACCACAGTGCGCCGCTCCGCCTTCTTCCGCACCAGGTTGCGCAGGAACAGCTCGTCGAGCAGTGTGGTGTCGGCCAGGGACCCGGTCTCCTGCAACCTGGCGAAGGCCTCCGCCATCCTGCGCTCTGCGGCAAGCACGTCCTCCCCGGTCTTGCTGGCCACGAGCGCGCCCTTCTCGATTTCCACGAAGCCCTTCTTCCTCGCCCAAGGCAGGCCGAACTGCTTCTCCTCCTGGGAAAGGCCGGACACGGATTTGCCCTCTGTCGCGGCCTTGAACACACGGGATTCCGGAGTGCCGGATTTTGCGTAACCCATGAACTCGTCAGTGGGCGTAATTGTTATGCTCTCCACGGTGGCAACTGTGGCGTATCCCTCGCCTTTGAGGGATTCCACGATCCTGCGCACGCTGTCCACGTTCAGGCCCGCCTCCGCGGCGAGCCGCTCCAGGCTGAGCTCGTTCCTTTGCGCAAGAAGCCCGAGCACCTTGTCCTCTCCCTTGTACATTTCACTCCTCCGCGTATATCATTCTTCTTTTTTCTTCTTGGCAATATGGCCGCCATGCGGGCGTCCATCGCTAATTCATGTCATTCTTCTTTTTTCTTCTTAGCGATTGTCACGTATATGTAGCTGCCTATGAGTATCGCGAGGATGATAAGGAACGCCATGCCGTGCTGGCTGTTGAGCGTGGCCTGGAAGTTCTGGAACGCGTCAGTGAAGAACGTCCCGACCTCCTTGTCTATGCTTTCCTCCACTTCGAACACAACGGAGAACCGCGCTAGCACCATGTCATTCCATGAGAACAGCTTGCCCTCCGCGGTGTCCTGCGCGGATGTCGCCGAAGGATTGACCTCTATGATCTTGCTTCCCTGCGGCAGCTCCAGCGCAAGCCACACATCGGGCCCGAGCAGGGTGTTGCCGCCCTCGGTGGACGTGAAGGACAGGGCTTCGGGATTGAGCGAGTACCTTATGGTCCTGGGCTTGTAATCATCAAGTGCGAAGAGGCCGGTGCCGTCCATGGGAATGGAATTGTTGTACACCGGCTTCACTGAGTATGCCATCCTGAGCTCGCCGTGGCAGGTGTCCAGAAAAGGGTTGCACCCGGTCATGGGCTGCGGCTGCAGCCCGAAATTTTCTATCACCACCACTGCGGGGTTGACGTGCTGCTTGACGTCGCTGAGGCCGATTGTGGAGGACCAGCGGGACAGGCCGCTGGACGACTCCAGGGCGCTGTTATAAAGCTGCTGGGACAGGCTGCCCTTCACCAGGAACTTCACGGACTCCGCGATCTGGGCCGAGCCGTCGGGCTGGACATTGGTTATGGTGACGTGGACCGATTCGAGCGTGAAATCCGCGCTGACTGCCGCTACAAGTGAGAGCATAATGACGGAAAACAACAGGCCTCTCATGGGGATAGTGTGACTGGTAACGTATAAAAAGTTATTTAAACAACGGCGCGCAAGAAGAATGAAATACACGTTATGAACGTTCATCGGTGACATTTGTGAAGCACACCATCGCTACCATAGGAAGCCATTCCGCCCTCGACGTGTGCGAGGGCGCGAAGGCGGAAGGATTCAAGACGCTCGTGGCCTGCCAGAGGGGCAGGGAAAAGATCTATCTCGGTCCGTACAAGACGAGGATGCGGGGCAAGGACGAGATAGGGGTTGTGGACGAGCTGCTGCTGCTTAATAAATTCTCAGAACTCTCGAGCCCGAAGGCGCTCGAATTCCTGAAACAGCGGGATTCCATATTCATCCCGAACCGCTCGTTCTGCGTGTATGTGGGCTACGAGAATATCGAGAAGAACTTCCCGATACCCATATTCGGGAACCGGAAACTGCTGAGGGCGGAGGAACGCGACGCTCCGAAAAACCAGTATTACCTCATGGAAAAGGCCGGAGTGCGGTTCCCCAGGGAAATAAAATCGCCGGACAAAATAGACCGGCTCGCGATAGTCAAGGTGTCAGAGGCGAAGCGGAGCTACGAGAGGGCGTTCTTCCTCGCCAGGAATCCGGAGGAGTACAGGCAAAAAAGCTATGAGCTGCTAAAGGCGGGCAAGATCACCGAAGACGGGCTGAATAAGGCGAAGATAGAGGAGTACATAATCGGTGCGCATTTCAACCTGAATTTCTTCTACTCGCCGGTGCACGGGGAGCTGGAGCTCATGGGCGTGGACACCCGCAGGCAGACCAACCTGGACGGTTTCCTCAGGATGCCCGCGGACCAGCAGCTGGAGACCCTGAAAATCGCCCAGCCCACGACCATAGAGGTGGGGCACATCGCCTGCACGCTCCGCGAGTCGCTCCTGGAGCAGGTTTTCGAGCTCGGCGAAAAATTCGTGCATGCGGTTGAAAGGGAATACCCTCCAGGCATAATCGGGCCCTTCGCGCTCCAGGGCGCGTTCCTCGAGGAGGGGAAGGAGGAGTTCGTCTGTTTCGACGTTTCGCTCCGCATCCCGGGCTCGCCGGGCACGCGGTTCACGCCCTATTCCGGCTATTTGTTCAGGGAAAACATCTCATTCGGCCGCCGCATAGCCATGGAGATAAAGGATGCGGAAAAAAAGAAGATGATTGAGGCCATTACGACTTAATCGCACGAACGAGGATGCAGAAGTCAAACACCGATGGACTTCGCGAGCGGATGCACGAATCGGAATGCGCAGTGACCTCGCGAGCATTTGAAAAAACAGAAGACGAGCGATTCATGGAATGCAGTGAGAAAACATCGGTTTTAGAATAAAAACAAAAAACAAGTCAGACAACAAGGGACCTCGCGAGCATTTGAAAAAACAGAAGACGAGCGATTCATGGAATGCAGTGAGAAAACATCGGTTTTAGAATAAAAACAAAAAACAAGTCAGACATAGTCGCTGTTGCAGTTCAGAAGCACGTTCTGCCCCAGCAGCTTCGCCGCCTTCCTCGGCTTGTCCACCCTGAGCGCGAACACGCCTTCGGAGGTGGAAGTGGATATTGTTGAAAGGTCGTCTATGTTCACCCGCGCCCTCGAGAGCTTGTCCGTGATTTTCGAGAGGTTGTTCAGGTGGTCTGAGACCTTTATCACTATGGCGTCGAGCGCTGCGGTGTTGTAGCCGTTGCTTTCCAGGATGGTTTTGGCCTTCTTCGGGTCTTTCACAAGCAGGGATATCACTGCCTTTGCACCAACAATCTCGACGTTCAGGCTCTCTATGTTCACGCCCGACTTGCCGAGCACGTACGAAATGTCAGCCATCAGCCCCACTCTGTCATCCGAAATAACTGTCACCGATTTCATTTCAACACCTTCATTTTATTTTGATTTTTCTCTGGTCAACCTAAACTTCCGTTTATAAAAGATATATAAAAATAAAGACTAAAGCAGCTGGACTACGTCGCTGCTTATGGAGTCAAGGCTCCTGAAGGCACCGTAGCATTCCCTGCTGCCGTGCATCAGCGCCCTGACCTTGGCCTTGTTCAATGCCTTCACTATGCGGACTTTTTCAGTCCTGGAGATGGTCACGCCCTGCTGCCGTAGGATGTTTCTGAGCCGTGCCGCATTGTCCACAATGTCTGAGCATGCTGACTCGGAGAACTCTGCGGTTTCCAAGGCATCGACCAGGTCGCTTCTTTTTTCAGTCGCGTCCTCTCCGCCCAACCCAAACAGGTTCTTTATTCCGAACATATCCATCCCCCCACCAACTAGTACTTGGATTGATGGTATATATATAGGTTTCTCCTTATTTTATGTGTAAATTAACATTTTTTTATAAAGGTTATGCTCAAAAACAACATAAAAAAGCCCAATAGCAGGAAATGCTTGAAATAAACACCGACGTTTGACGACCATTACGGCTTGCCGCCCGGTGCGCCATCTTTTTTATAACCTTTCCGGCTATTCCATATCCATGAGGATACTGATTGTTGACCAGATGGAAAACGACGTCGTGGAGTCCATAAGGGGGCTGGGCACGGTTGATTATAAGCCCAAAGACCTCGCCAAAGCCATCTCCGAGGCCGACGCCCTGATCGTCCGCAGTGCGACCAAAGTGACAAAGGGCCTGCTTTCGCACGCCAGGAGGCTGAAACTCGTGGTGCGGGCCGGGGTGGGACTTGACAATGTGGACGTGCAGGCGTGCGAAGCGAAAGGAATAAAGGTCACTACCACGCCGGGCGCATCCACCAACGCCGTGGCGGAACTCACAATCGGGCTCATCATCTGCCTGCTGAGGAACGTCGGGAAAGGCAATTCCCAGATGAGGAACGGGATTTGGGACAAGAAGGGCCTGATTGGGAAAGAAGCGGCAGGCAGGACGCTCGGGATTATCGGGTATGGAAGAATAGGCGCTGGCGTCGGGCAAAAGGCCGCTGCGCTCGGCATGAAGATAATCGCCTACAATCCTCCGCCGAGGCATGAGGACGGCATTGTGAAATACGTGGATACCCTGGACGGGCTGCTCGCACAATCCGATGTGGTCACCCTGCACACGGTACTCACGCCTGAAACGAAACAAATGATAAACAAAAACTCCATCGCGAAGATGAAGGACGGCGCCTACATAATCAACGCCGCCAGGGGCGGGCTGATAGACGAGGCGGCGCTCTACGAGGCGTGCAAAAGCAACAAAATCGCCGGGGCAGCGCTGGATGTCTATGAAACCGAGCCATACACGGGAAGGCTGCTGGAGCTCGACAACGTGCTTTTTACGCCGCACCTCGGAGCAAGCACTGCCGAGGCGCAGGCACGGATTGGTGAGGAGCTGGTTGCGATACTGAAAAAGGAGTTGGGATCCGCTGACAAGTGACACACTCCCAGGGCTAAAGCCCTGGGCTTCTGCCTAAGTGCTTTAGGCGAGAAGCGTGTCACGGAGTTTAGATGAGAAAAAAGATTTCGGGTGCGCTCCTCTGCGGCTTGAAAACCGCAGCTTCCGCGCACCCTGGGAGTGTGAAAGGAAATCAGCGCTGTATTCCCTCGGAAAGAACGCTGTCATCAAATAAGCGCTTCTTGTCTTTTGGCACCGTTTCCTTTTGTTCCTGAGCGTCCTTCTTTGCTTCTGGCTGGAGCGCGGGCTCCAGCTCTATTGCCTGCTCCCGAGGTTCTGCTGACGCAGCTGTTATCACGGCCAATGCTGGTGCCAATCCCAGGCCATCGTCCTCCGGTTCAACTGAAGCGGTTTCCGACTCCTTATTTTCCTTGGAGGTTGTGGCTTCTTCCGCAGGTTCGGAACCCTCTTCTGCCGCAGCCCCGGCTTCTTTCGTGCCCTCCTGGGCCGGCCCTTCCTGATTCCCTTCTTCGCCTTCTGCACCCTTGTCTTTCACAATCGCATCGTGCGAAAGCATTTTTCTCCGTATTTTCTTTTCCGGCTTCGGATCGGCCGCCCCTTTCGCTCCGCTTTCATTTTTTTCGCTGTCCTCTTCTTTTTCCTTTTTTTCCTCTTCAGCCTTCGGCTCTTCTTCCTTTCTGGCGAAATCCTGCGGCGCCTTGCCCTTCGGGAACGCGGTGACGCCGTGGCATTTTATCGGGAGCTGGAGCTCTTCGGCGAGGCGCAGGAGCTCAACCGTGGGGAGTTTGTACCTGCTCACGAGATAGGGCACCATGCCCCATACGGTCTTCTCGTAGGTGACCTTGAGGACGTGGAGCTGCCTGATGCCGCCGACCTTTGCATGCACCTCCACAAAGCCCCTTTTGAGTATGTCCCCTGCCTTCATGCCATCATCCCTTCCTGAGGAACCGGATTGTTTTGCCTGCGCGCACGACGACTTTTTCGCCTGCCCTGATGTTCCGGATGAATATGCCGTCCACTATGAAACCGGATTCGCGGTTTACCCGGATTTCGATTGCGGCCCTGTTCCGGAGCACGGATGGCCCGAGCAGCCGCTTGTACGGGCAGATGGGAACCACGGCAATGCTGCGCGAGGCGAGCGGAAGCCTCCTGCCGCCGGCGGAGTATGCGTAGGCGTGGGAGCCGGTTGCGGTGGAAACTATTATGCCGTCGGCCTCGAACCGGTGGTTCTTCCGGGCCATGCGGACGTCAAGCTCTATCACGCGGTAATCGTTGGCATGGACCACGAAGTCGTTTATGGCGCGATAATGCGCCCTGCCGCAGCGCGCTTCCAGCATCTGCCGCGATTCGGCCCTCGCTTTCCGGATAAGCGGCAGCAGCCCCTTCTTCCAGTTCTTCCTAGTGAGCTGGCAGATGAAGGAGCACTCGCTTCCGATTCCGAGCACCGCGCCCTGGATGCGGTTCCGGTGGTTCGCGTAGAGTATGGTACCGTCGCCCCCGATGCATATGGTTATGCTTGCGCCCCGCCTCACGACGCGATGGCCCGCCGCCCTCAGGTGCCCCTTCACCTGCCTGGAGGTCTCCTTGGCCCAGTGCTTGAGCGGGTTCGCGATGAGTTTTATCGCCCTTGGTTCCGTGCCATTGGTTTTGGAGCGCATTGGTGGAAGGATGCGGGGTACGTTTTAAATTCGTAACTGAGTGCGGCAAATGAGGTTCAAAAGCAGGGCTGGGAAAACGGAAGGAAAAAAATAAATAAAAAGAAAGGGGGATGGGAACAGAAGTTTTCAGTTCCCGGTTTTGTGTCTCGTCAGCCCAGGACTTCGAGCTCCGAAGTGTAGGTCGGCAGCATGGACGGCTCTTCATCGGACGTGTAGGAACCGCCTGCTATTGAAGCGCCCTTCACGCCAGTGACGATTGCCACGATTTCCAGCTTGCCCTCGTAGTTCTGCATTATCCTGGCGCCCCACTTCACGTTCGCCTCGGCATCCATCTTCTCGGTGATCATCTCACCGGCTTTGATGGCATCGCCGAGCGTGAGGTCCGAGCCGCCCGTTATGTGGATGAGCGCGCCCTTGGCACCCTCGAAGTCCACGTCGAGCAGTTTGTTCTTTATGACACCCTCGGATGCTGCGCGGACCTTGTCCGTGCCCTTGCCCTCGCCGACCGCGATGAATCCCACGCCTCCGCCTTCCATGATGGAGCGGACATCCGCGAAGTCGATGTTGATGAGCGACGGCTGGGTGATGGTCCATACGAGGCCTGAAATCGCCCTCGCGAGGATTTCATCCGCCACGGCGAAAGCCTCCGCCATGGGCAGGTTCGGGACCAACTGCACGAGCCTGTTGTTGTCAAGGATGATGACCGAGTCGCAGCTCTTCTTGAGCTTGCTGATGCCCTCGTCGGCCTTTTTCTTCCTCGCCCTTTCCAGCGAGAACGGGTAGGTCACCATGGAAACCACGATGGCACCCTGCTCCTTGGCAATCTGCGCCACGACCGGAGCGGCACCACCGCCGGTTCCACCGCCCATGCCCGCGCATATGAACACCAGGTGGGCGCCTTCCATCTCCTTCTCTATGAGCGGCCTGTCCACCTCGGCGGATTTCGCGCCCACGTCCGGGTAGCCTCCTGCGCCGAGCCCTTTCGTCACCGAGCGGCCAATGAGCACCTTTTTCGCCCTTTCGTGGACGATGTTCAGGTGCTGCTTGTCCGTGTTTATGGCGACAAGCTCAGTGCCTTTGACACCGGACTTTATCAGCCTGTTTATGGTGTTGTTGCCTGCGCCACCGACACCCACAGTCACGATCTTTATCGACTCAGAGCTGAGCGATTCGCTCGTGCTGGATTCTTCCACAACGCTTTCCCCCATAACTGATTTCACAAGGTCTTCCATGTTTACACCTTTTTGGTCACCTATTTTACCCAAATTCTGCACGATTACCGGGCTTTCATACCCATGATTTTTCGGGAGGATTTTGGGTATAGTATGCTTGCAAATTTTCGCATTTAAATACTTGAGCTTTTACGCCGGAACGGTAGGACCGTGTCAAAGACTATGTTACCACATAAGCCCTCATCCCGAGGCATAAACCGTATAAATGTATTTAACGAATGCATGCACATGGTCCGCGTGATAACCATCATGGACGACGTTTATGCCGAATTGTACAAGCTCAAGTCATCCAAGGCCATGTCATTCTCCGAAGTGATGCGCTACCTCCTGCACGAGCGCTCCAATGAGGGCCGCTCCATCATCGGCCTGGCAGGCAGCGTGAACGAGGCGGACATAGACCGGAAGGCCGTGAGCATGATACGAAGGGGAAGGGGCATGCTCGGCTGGAAGAGCCAGATGTCGGATTGAGGTGGCGCTATGGAAAAGATATGCCTTGATTTCGAAGCCGCCCTGGACTTCCTGCGGGGCGAGGCGACCACCATAGAGAAGATAAAGTGGTACGCGGACAGGGAGGACCTGTGCATCACGGCCTTCACCGTCGCGCACCTGATGGAGGCCGTGAAGAAACCTGATGCGGTGAGCAGGTTCACGAACTCCGTAACCGTGCTCCCGTTCGACAAGAAATGCGTGGATGTCCTAGGCAGGCTCATCGAGGAGGCCCGGGAGCGCCAGCTCAAGACCATGGACCATCTCGTGACAGCGTCAATCTGCATGGCGAACGACGCGTTCCTTTTCACCAGGTCGCCGGCTAATTACGAGGGAATAAAGGGGCTGAGAAGGGTCTAGGGTTGCAGGGATTTACAAAGGGTTCGAATTCACAAGGCGGTCCAGTTCCTGCATGAACCCGAGCTGCTCGGCAAGCCCGTAAGCCTGCGCGATTTTTTGCCCCTGGGCATAATCGCCGTTTGAAATGCAGGCTTCTATCGCAACCATGGGTGCCTGGTCCAGTTCCTTGGAATCTGCCGGCAAGGCGGCCAGCAGTTTGACTGTTTCAAGCCTTGCGCGGATTTCTTTCTGCGCCCGGTCAATGGTGTAGTGAACAGGCATCTTGCCCGGGATGGAGTATTCCGCTTCCATGCGGATGAGGTATGCTGCCGCGGGAACGAACACGCGCCAGGCGCGCTCGCCTTGCGGACCGGAGACGTCGTTGTGAAGGGAAACTTTTTCACCAAGGAGCGCGATGTTGCCCAGGTCTGACATGTAAAGCATGTCCCGCACTGCCTTGCCAGGCTCCTTGCCAAGCCTTCCGAGCGAAACCTGGGTGCTTATATCGTCGTGAGTGAACACGCCCAGAAGCTGTTCGCGTATGACCGCATCCGATGCGAATTCGTGCACCAGCTTAAGCTGGGAGTAATAGGGCGCAAAGCAGCTCAGACGGAGAATCTCCTCGCAAAGCCTGACCCTGCGGCTGAGGTAATCCTCGCGCTCTGCAGCCGGGATGTCGCGCCTCTCCAGCCTGCGGGCTTCTGCCTCAAGAGAGCCTATCCACGCCTGGAACGAACGCGGCTCTTCCCTGACCTGTTCGGATATGGAAGCTGAATCAGAGGCGCGCGGGACTTGCCTGCATTTTGCCGCCCGCAATATGAATTCCCTTTGTTCCTGGGGCAGATTAAGTTCTCCGGCAATGCACGCGCACACCCGGCTTTTGTCCAGAAGGGGCAGCTTGTGAAGTACTGCCTCTCCGCCGATGCCCTTGCAAACCCGGGTTCCCCCGGCCTTATCAAGTGTTGTGAATCCCATGATGAAATGATGTTGCAAAAAGAATAAAAACAGGAGCGTTTAGGGAAAATCAGCGGCCTAGCGCGTCCTGTGCGGCTGCCGCGGCAGGCCAGGCTCGGGAACCCAGTAGACATTTTGCTCTGGCGACGGGCTCGGCTTGGTTCTGGTCAGTACAAGCTCGGTTCTTCCAATCGACGAATCAAGACAGGAAAGCTGGTCCGGCGGGAGCTTGGCTGCAAACCAAAGCAGGGCCAGCCTCTGCTGCGGAGTGGACGATGAGAACACTTTCCTGATGCGCGGATGATTGCGTATGCGTTCAGACTCGCCGTTGCCCGCCTCATTTCGTCCGATGGCGTCGTCAAGCACTGCGAGATCGTCCTGCCCGGCCGGCTTGAGTTTCCCGAGCTCCCTGGCGCTCCATCTCAGGGCGGCTTTCTGAACCGGCGCGGCGACTTCTATCAGCCTTCGCAGGTTCCTGAACTGGACCCTTCTCTCGGGGCCGGTGTATTCTGCCTGCCCTGCGGTTAATTTTCTTGTCACGGGAACTCTTTGGCCTGCCATTCATACCACTGGGTTATGACGCTATATTAGTGAAGCGCTTGCTACGGCCGCGCTTCGTGTTCCCTTCGCGGCCTGTGCCCTTGTGCGGAAGTGCTTCCAGCAAGGGCGCTTCTTTCAATCTGCCCATCCAGGTCAACGAGATCGTCCGGCTCTAGTTTGGCTGCCATCCACAGGATAGCGGACTTCTGCGGCAGGGTAGCGGAGTGGAGCACTTTTCTAATGTTCGGGTAGGGTACGGTTTCAGATCCCTGAGGCCTCATATCGCCGCTCGCGATTTTCGCTTCCAGCGTAGCTAGATTATCCGGCCCGATTTTTCGGGCTTCCCACATGAGAGTGGCCTTCGGTAGCGGCTTGGCCGCGTCCACTAATTCCCGTAGCTGGTGGTACTTCCGCCGGTTGACCTGCCTGGCCGGCTGGGTAAATCTCGCGAGCAGCTCTTCCATGCTCGCGAATCTTCGAGTTGATTGGTGTGCCATTTGAATCACTGGATTATCGTATATTCGCAAACATTTAACTCTTTTTCCTTCCAAGAACATCCCATGCAACTGAAGGCGCTGGTGCTCTCGGGCTATGGCATAAACTGCGAGGCCGAGTCCAAATACTGCGTGGAGAGCGCGGGCGGCATCGCGGACATCGTCCATGTGAACACGCTCGTGGAGAATCCGAAACTGCTCGAGAGCTACAACATGCTGTTCATACCTGGAGGGTTCTCTTTCGGGGACGACCTGGGCTCGGGCAGGGTGCTGGCGAACAAAATCAAGTTCCGCATCGCGGACAGCCTCCTGGATTTCGCGAAGCAGGGCAAGCTCGTGCTCGGCGTGTGCAACGGGTTCCAGGTCCTGGTGAAGATGGGCCTGCTGCCCGAGCCGGATTTCAGGCAGCGCGCCACGCTAACGTTCAACGATTCCGGCCATTTCGAGGACAGGTGGGTCGCGCTCAAGGCGAACGGGCGCTCGCCGTGCATTTTCACAAAAGGGCTCAAGACCATCCTGCTGCCAATCAGGCACGGGGAGGGCAAATTCGTAGCCGAAAGCAGCGAGACGCTGAAATCACTGGTGGACAACGAGCAGGTCTGCCTCCAGTACGTGGACGAAGGGGGCGGGCTTGTCGGCTACCCCTACAATCCGAACGGCTCGCAGCTCAACATAGCCGGCCTGTGCGACAAATCGGGCCGCATCTTCGGCACGATGCCGCATCCTGAGGCGTTCAACATCGTGCAGAACTGCCCCTACTGGAGCACGGGACTGATAAAAGAAGCCCAGGGGCTGCGCTTTTTCAGGAATGCGGCTGAGTATTGGAAAGAGAAATGAGGAAAAGGAAAAAGCTTATTTTTTGCCCGAGCAGATGATCGCTTTCACGATCAGCACGACGCCGAACAGTATGAGCAGTATCGGCCAGCCCGAGGTCATCCATCCGAATCCAGGCACCACGCCCATGGTAAAGGGCAATGATACGATGCCCAGGCCGGCGACTATGTACCCGGGCACGTGGGCATGCGGATGATTGCAGCTGCCGCAATGGCAGGACCTGGCCGCTCTCTGGGACGCTGCTTTCGATTTCGATCTTTTTTTTCTGGTCACCATATCACCACACATAAATCCTCTTATAAACATGATTATTTTGATGGGAAAGGCTTATTAAATGTTCTGAAATTCCGCGCTTTTGTGTGGTTCGTCACATTATTGAGGCGAAAACAAGTACTGCCGCAGGCACCAGAAGCCCGAGGAAGAGCATGTAGAACACGGTGTGCACGAGGTCAAGGGCCATGTGCAGGATGAACACGTGCGGCTCGTGCTTCGCATCCATGCGGTTGAACAGCCTTCCCAGGAAGGCCAGGAAAAGGACTGCTGGAAGTCCCAAAAGCCCGCCTGCGACAAGCAACCCGTAATCATGGGAACGGGCGAGGGGCTCCAGACGCTGCAGGTTAGCCAGCAGGAACAGGAGTGAGGCAATGCCCACGACGATGACCGCGATGTCCACGCTCATGCCATAGCCCGGGTAAAGCCCCTTGGTCACGTCGTCTTCCAGTATCTTGAAGAAGCGCGGCGCCTCCCAGATGACGAATGAGGCAAGCAAGGCGATGGCGGCAGCGGCCAGCCCGTTGAAGGTCAGATACTGCACGACATAGAATACCAGGTCTAAAGCCATGATTTGGGGTTCTCGGTCCGGATTTAAAATGCTTTGCTGGTTTTATACTCCATGAAGGGGAATTCTTTGCAGACGAGGAGGCCGCTGATTTTCCTGAACGACGACTGCGACTGGTGCAAGGAGACGAGGAAGCTGCTTGACAGCGTCGGGGCCAGCTATGTCGCCCTTGATGTGCGGACCAACCCCATCGCCAGGGCGCTCGCGAGAAACGCCTGCGAAGGCCGCGAGGTGTGCATGGTGCTGAAGGGGGAAGTGATCACCAAGTTCGACAAGAGGAAGATTGCCGACGCCATACTGGACTAACGAAGTCAGGTTGAGCGATTGACGTATTGCTTTAAAACAGTTGGCTGGCTATAAAAAAGCGGGAGAATGTGGATAAAATCAAGGCTGGAATAGTTTGGGCTCGTACGACTCGCCCAAAGCTCTCCGCTTTGCCGGTGACGACTTATGGATAAGATCAAAGCGGAGATAGCTGGCGAAATCGCGCTTTCCGACGACCCGGGGGCGACCATGAAGAAATGGCGCGACATATTCGGCATCCCCCAGGTGGAGCTCGCCAGGCACCTCAAGATAACCGTGTCAACCATCTCGGATTACGAGGGCAACAGGAGAAAATCTCCCGGAGCGGGCGTGATTAAGAGGTTCGTGAACGCGCTCTTTGACATAGACCAGCTCAAGGGCGGGGTCCTGACCGCGAAATTCGCGGAGAAGCAGAAGCCCGTAAGCGACTTTTTCGAGGTGCACGAGTTCGCGAGGGCGATAACGCTGCGGGATTTCGTGGGCCTCATCAAGGGCCAGGTGCTTTCCAACGAGGACCTGGTGGATTCCGGCAGGATTTACGGGTACACGCTCATAGACAGCATAAAGGTCATCCTCGAGATGCCGTTCTCCTATTTCCAGAATTTGTATGGCAATGTGAACGAGCGGGTGTTCATATTCACCGGCGTTTCCACGGGGAGGAGCCCCATGGTCGTCATCCGCGTCTCGCCTTCCAAGCCGAGCGCGGTCGTGCTCCACAACATAGACGCGAACAAGGTGGACAAGCTCGCTGTGAAGATTTCCGAGAAGGAGCGCATACCGCTTATTCTCACGAAGGCGAGCATAGAGGAAATCAAAGACGCGCTGAACAGGATTTAGCTGCCCGCCCAAGCATCATTTTTCCGCTTCAGACGCAAGGAGCCTTGCCTGATTTTCAATCCGTTGCCTTCTTTCTTCTTCCAGCGGTTCGATTTCGAGCTGTATTCTTTCCAAAACCCGCGCTTCCATTTCCCGCTTGCCAGGCTGTTTTTCCAATTTCGGCCTTCTTAGAATCCTGTTGGCAGCGGCAAATCCAGCGCCTGCAACAAATAGGGCTATGCCCAGCCTGATGTTTTCTATTGTAATCGGGATGCCGCTTGCTGCGATAAGCGAACCTATGCCATCCGTTATTATTGTGAGCGGTTTCATCGCCCTTTTTTCTTTTTCCACCCGGGTTTCGGCATGCTGTTTCCATTCCGCCAGCGCTTCTGCCCTGGCGCGTTCTAATTCCTTTTCAGCGCCTGCCAGCCCAGGCCTCAGCATGGCAAGCTCGCCTTCTATTTCCTTGGCCCTGGTTTTCAACCGGGCGTATTCCGTATTTTCAGCAAGCATGCCATGGTAATCAAGGTCGCCAGTCATGCAACCGGATTCGGCGTAACCATGTGCTGCGATGAACGTATTGATTTGGTCTATTTTACGCGATAGGCCTGCGGGCGTCCAAAGCACCAGACACTGACGGTCAAACCATTGACTTTCTCTGTTTCCGGGCAGCATTATCAAAAACGTACCCGGGTCTGAAGTTGCAACAGCCGAATCCATCCCACATCGTCTTGCAAGAGCGTCATTATATGCCGTGCGCAGGACATTCCTGGCTAATAGCACCATGGCAGGGGTGACCGGAAAGTGATGAATCTGCGTTTCAAAATCATTGGCTTGGTTTTGGGACACTATGGCCACGAGTTGATTTGTTTTTTGAACCAAATCTTTTTTGGCCCACTCAAAACGCGCTTTGCAGGCATCCTCTATGGAACGGATGCCGCGGTTTATTCCAGCGACATCCCCTTCAAGGGCAAGGATTTTTTCCTTTGCCTGTTCCCTGCCTTGTATTGCATCTTTTTTGGCGCGCAGGGGCGCGAGCTGCGAATCCAAAGTTGCGATTTCCCTTGAAAGAATCCCTGCCAATTCCGACCTGGCAACCTGCATGTCCACAAGCGGCGCTCCGGCTGGCCTTACTGCCAAGGCTCCCGGTGCCGGACCCTTCTCGGCCTGGCCTGGAGGTTTCTGTTGCGCAGGAATCATGTATTAGTTAAGAGCAAATCTATTTTAAACCCTTTCTACCACACTTTATATTTCCAGAACCGCCATGGAACGCGCAAAGAATTCTATTTCGCCTTCAGCAAATTCCCGTACCCCGGCGTCCATTCGTCGGTCTTCATTACTACCGATTCGATGTTTTTTATCACGAAGGGGAACTCGGCCTTCACGACATCCATGAGCTCGCGGTATTCATGGTAGCCTGACACCACGATTTCCGGCTCTATGTCCCAGATGTTCCTGATGAAGTACTGGATTCCGGGAAGCCCTGACATGTGGGCCAGGAGCTTGGCCTCGTCGTCATGCGTGTACCTCTCCAGGTGGATTATCGCCTTGTAGTGCTCGAGCCCGAAAATCCTGATGTCCACCCCAATGCGGAACTGTATTATGACGCCCGCATTTTCCATTTTTTTCATGCGCGCGGAAACCGTCGCGGGATTCGAGCCCACCCTTGATGCGAGCCTGACCAGCGGAATCCTGGCGTTGTTCACGACCTCCCCCAATATCGCATGGTCAAGGCTGTCCAGCCCGCTCTCAACAACCTCGCCGCCGAACATGGTTGGCTGCCGCAGCTCCCCTGTGAAATACATCTTGGGATATTGCTTCACGTCCACCAGGACGTCGTAGAAGTTCTTCACTATGATTTTTCCGAATTCCGAAATCAGCTCGTTCTTGAGCGTGTAGAACTCGTAATCGGATTTGGCGAACACGGCGAATATGAGGTCCCATGCGCCGTCGCACTCGCCCATCCAGTACACTATCTCGGACTTCCTCAGATAACCGAAAAGGCGTTGTTTTTCTTCGGGGACGTTCCTGAGCTGGAGGTATATTTTGTATATCTTGTAGCCCATTTTGTGCGGGTTTATGGAGGTGTTGAAGCTTGTTATGACCCCGCGCTCCACCAGGCGCCTGATGCGGTATTCCACGCTCTGCCTGGACTTGCGCGTGAGCCTGGCCAGCTTGGAAGAAGGGATGCGGCAGTTCCAGTCCAGCTCGGTTAGAATTATCCTGTCAGCCTTGTCGAGCTTTTCCTTGAATACATGCGTCATTATTTTGCTTTTTGATTGAAAATATTTAAATAATAGTCTTTTTCGCTCATTTTTTAAAATCAACTTTATTATGTATCAATTTCCATAGTTTATAACATATGGAGGTTGATTAAGTGCAAACCAAGAAACTCGCGTTCCCGGACGTGAAAAAAATCTTCAACGGCCCGAAGGTGCCTGCGGGTTTTGTCAATGATGCCCGCGGCTGGACTTTCAGCCGCCTTGAAGTAGAAGATGCTGCAAGGGGCGGGAAGCTGCTCACCATGGACATAGACATGGCAGGCAAAGGGGCGTGCAGCCTAAGGTGCGGGCACTGCTTCCGCAGGACAGCGCAATTCAGGGAAGAAAAGCGAATGGGCTTAGGCGAACTGATAAAACATCTGGAGGACGCAAAAGCGCTCGGATTGCGAAGCGTGAAGCTCATCGGGCCAGGAGATCCGCTGGAAGAAAAAGACCTGCTTTTTTTCCTCTCATATGTACTGAAACGTATGGATGTCATCCCGCTTATATTCACGAAAGGGCATATTCTCGGAGATGACGTGGCTTCCCTGCGCATTCACGGACTGAATGGGGCAGAGCTTTGCGAAGCGCTCGAGGAGTATGGCGCTTCTATTCTTCTTGGCACGACTTCATTCGATCCAGCGACAGAAGATGGAATTGTTGGCCATAAAGGCTTTCATGCGAAAAGGCAGATTGCAATAGAGCGCATATGCGAGGCGGGTTTCAATGATTTCATTCCTGGCCAGGCGACACGGCTCGCTTTCATCTGCGCGCCGGTCACTCCTGCCAACATAGACGAGGCGTTCGCGATATACGAGTTCGCACGCGCAATCCACGCCCAGCCCGTGCTGGCTCCGACCATGGTCGCCGGGAGGGCGCTTGAGAGGCTCTGCGACATGATTCCCTCTCCCGAAGACCTCGTAGAACTGTATGTGAAGATAAACCTCTTCAATATTGAGCACGGCATCACGACGCTGGAGGAAATCAGTTCCGTTGGCATCACCGCCTATCCGGGAGCCGCGCCGTGCAACCAGGTTGCCGTGGGCCTGTTTCTCCGCGGAGACGGCAAGGTCCTCAGATGCCCGGGGGACGACATCAGCATCCAAGGGGACCTGCGCGAGCGCCCGCTCCGGGAGATTTGGGAGGGGAGCGAGAATCGCCGGGTGTATGCCGGGCAGTACAACAACGGATGCCCTCCGAAGAAGGATATATCATTCCCAAAAGGGTTCTTTGAGACCGTGCTGGAGCAGGTGAAGGCGCACTTCGGGCAATGATGGGCAAAGCGGGCATATGATTTATCTGCCGAACTCCATCAACGTGCTGGTTTCTCTCAGGGGTTTCTCGAAAAAGCCAGCGCCACGGGGTTGCATCTCCTTGCCCTCGTGGACGTTTTCCATGCCCTTGATGAAATCCATGAATTTTTCGTACTGCTTCCTGTCCATGACGATGCGCTCTTTGCCAGGAAGGAATTCGTGTACTGGAAGGTGCTGCTGAGCGCTAGAATTCGTTCTCCAAAAGGCAGCGGGGTTCCAGTATGTGGTGTACTCGCTGAAAAAGGTTATGAGCACGCAATCCCCGAATTTTCTTAGCAGCAGCCGGCCTTTGCGTTTAATGCATTTTCCCATGATTTCAACGGAATAGAGGCGCTTTCCTTGGGATTGCACAGTGATGTGCTCCCCTATTTTTGTGAAAAGAAAGGGGTATCGCAATTTCAGTATTGCAATGCAGCCGAAAAAAGCAAGTACTGCGAGTCCAAATATAAAGAACTCGGTGTTTGTTTCCGGAGAGTCGTATTTATGAAAAAGCCCTGGGGGATTAAAAATATCACTATAGAGTATGATTTTCAGCACCAAAACAGCATAAATCAGCAGAACTATGATGAGCCCCATCACCAGGTAGTCGCGCGCAGTCGGAGCGAAAAGCTGGCTTTTCAAATCGTCATCCTTCAATTCGTCGATTTCTTTCCTGCCCAGGGCAGCGAACTCCGCGGTCTCCATCACTAGAAGAAAAGCGAAAATATTTATATAACCTAAGCCCATATATGCTCCCTTATGTCTGAGAAAAAAACGAAGTACATAGTCATAACCGGGTCAATAATGTCCGGGCTCGGCAAGGGGATAGTGACATCCTCCCTGGGGAGGCTTCTTGAGGCGCGCGGCTATCACGTCGTGCCCATAAAATTCGACGGCTACCTGAATGTGGACTGCGGGACCATGAACCCCTTCAGGCACGGCGAGGTCTTCGTGCTGGACGACGGCACGGAAGTTGACATGGACTTCGGGACCTACGAGCGGTTCCTGAACAGCTCCATGGCAGGAACGTCCTCCATAACCGGCGGCAAGCTCTTCCAGCGCATAATAGAGAAGGAGCGCAGGGGCGAATACCTCGGAAGGGACGTACAGTTCGTGCCACACCTAACAGACGAGATAAAAAAATGGGTGATGGGCGTAGCCAAGGAAAAGGACGCGGACATCGTTCTCGTGGAAGTGGGCGGCACTGCCGGAGACCTGGAGAACGGCTATTTCCTTGAGGCCATGCGGCAGCTGCGCTTCGAGCACGACCAGCTCATTTTCGTCCAGCTGACTTACGTTCCGAGCCTGAGCCCCGGCGAGCAGAAG
>CAILMQ010000031.1 GCA_903835385.1 uncultured Microcaldota archaeon
GACAACATTGAAGTCTGCTCGAAGTGCGGCAAGATGCCAAGGGGGATAGAACTGAGCGGGGCAGGTTTGTTCAGGTGCACGCGCTGCAGCAACAACGCGCTCACCACGGTCACGACTTCTGATTATGAAAAAATAGTGACCGCGCTCGACCAGAAGTACCATGCCGAGATGGTGGGGATGCGAATTGCGAATGTAAGAATAACCCATCCTATAAATATGAAAGCCATAGCACGGAACAAGGCCAGCAAGAAATCAAAGGCCAAACCATCTGCTAAAAAAAGCGCCAGAAAACCCGCAAAGATAAGAAAGAGATAACATCTTAGAATTTCAAAGAGAGTTTTCGAATGGCAGTGGAAAAGATAGAAATCTGCGCCAATTGCGGCAGGATAAACAAGGCGGAGAGCAAGGACTTCAAATGCCCGGATTGCGGCTGCGACGTCTGCGTGGTCGTATCAAAAGACATATTCCTCCAGATGGTGAAGGGAGGATTTGCAAGGGAATAAGAGGCATTTAAATACTCTTTTTTACACAATGTAGCGTATGCATAGGAAAGTGAGGGTCCGGAATCCGGACTGCCGCGCAGTTGCCATTGACTGGAGCATACACCTGTCCGAACCAGGCAAATTGAAAAACGGAGTCAGGGAGGGCGAGCTGGAAATGTCTTTCCGCTCCAGGGACAAGCAGGGCCGCAAGATCTTATTCTCATTTCCGTGTGTCGTATCCGCTGACAGATGTTTTGTAAGAAAAACCGGCACTGTGAAAAGGCATAGCCAGGACGGTAGGGTTTCAGAAAAGGCGTTTTCTGTTGCGGACAGGATGGTGAAGGAACCAAAAAACAAATTCTTACACATCTTTAATGACGTAGTTGAAGCAGTGGCCCGCAATTGTGGCGAGATGCTCGCATCAATCCGTGGCGCGGTATCTTTGGATGGAACCTCCCTTTTGTCGCCAAAACTCATGGGAATTCCGAAAATGGTCACTGTCCGGGAGATTTCCCTTGAGGAACTGCGGAAAAACGGGCAGATTTGAACTAGGTATGAAGATATTTAGAATTTCTAAGATAGTATTATACCTATAGAAATCCTACGGCGTTAAATCCATTTTTAAGGGCTGTTTTTAATCTGGAAGCCTACCTGGACGGATGAAAAACATTGCGTATTTTTTGTGTGGAGAAACAAGTTTTTAGATTATTTGGGTATGCCAAAGTTAAAAACCCTGGTGAAATGCCCGGGCTCTTTCGCACAAATGAGATCATATAAAAAAAGTCTCTTCAATAGCTTATCAGTAAACCAAAATCCCTATCGCGTAACCATATCAGTAAACCCACCCATGCTAACTTTTCCTGGTTTTGGGCCCATGGTACACTACTACGATATTGAGCGAGGAATCCTGATACTGGAATAGGGCTTACGCGGGGAAAGGAGGGGGAAAGAAGGGAAAATGCTACTTTACTGAGGGTTTGGGTTTACTGTCTTGAGGTTTCTCTTTTGGAGGTTTACTTAATAAGTATTTTGATATGAAATAAGATAGCGTGGCTGAGATTGTCAAAATTATGCCCACAACTATCAGTTCAACTAACAGCATTGTCCAGTTTACTCCGGGTATGAGAAATGTCGAATTCGGTGGTTGGAAAACTAGTGTCTCCAAAATTGCCAGTGGAACCACTAAAGCAATAAAATATACTGGGATAAAAGTGAATCCGAAAAGCGCGGAGATTATTAAGGCGTCTTTAATCTCATAGACATTTCTATAGAAAAAGAATAGACCAGGTAAAAGAAACACGACGGGAACGACCAACAAACCCAGACTAGGATTATAAATGCCGAAAAATATCATCAACGCGGCAGCTACCAAAAGTGAGACGATCCCGATTAGATACATCAATCCGAAATCTTTCCAGTTTATTTTCATGTTTCTCAATCTCTTTTAGTCTTTCTATCATTCTTTTAGAATATAAATATTTTAACCCTTTTCGTTCTTCCCCATCGTCTTCATCCAGTCATGCGCGAATACTTCGGCGTCCCCGGATTTGATGACCTCCACTATCTTCTCCGCCACGTGTTCCGCGCTATCAGGCGGATGGAACGCTTCGCCTTCCCATTCAGGAACGTCGTTCTTTATCGTGTTCTTCTCGAAATCAGTGAGCGTCATGTAAGGATACACCACGCTGACGACGATATTGTCCTTTTTCAGCTCTTCCCTGGCAGTCAGGCTGAGGGTGGCAAGAGCGCGCTTTATTGACGAGTAAGCGCCGTTATTCGGCAGTGTCATCAGAACGGTGCCGGAACTGATATTCACGATTGCCCCGTTGCCCTGCTTCCGCATGATGGGTATTGCCTCTTCCATGGCAACGAGCGGGCCCACGAAATCAAGGTCGAAAATCCCGCGCAGCGTCTTTATGTCCGTCTTTTCCACCGGCGCGTCATAACCCTGTCCGGCGTTATTAATCAGGACGTCTATTCTGCCGAAATGCTTCTTCGCCTGGCGTATCATCTTCCTTATTTGAGGCGCTTTCGTCATATCCGCCGTAATCGCGAGCGAGCCCGGAAGCTCTTTTGCGAGCGCGTCCAGCTTGTCCTTGGAACGGGCCACGAGCGCGAGTTTAGCGCCCTGTTTGGCGAGAAGCTTGGCAGTGGCCAATCCTATGCCTGATGAGGCTCCTGTGACGATTACGACCTTGTTGGCGAGTTCCATGGATATTGCTCTCCCTATGAGATATTTTAATCTTAGCCTGGCGGCATTACAATTAGTTCGCTCAGATATCGTCCAAAAAGGAGTTTGGCCTTCACTTTGCCCCTTCCTGAATCATCCTGACGCCTTTGGATATCCTCGTCTCGCACGACCTGCAGAAGCCCAATCCCCTAACTGTCATTTCCACTATGCTGTCCAGGCCGTTTTTATTGGCCCTCATGACGCAGGAATCCTCCTCGCAGTGGCCGCTCCGGTCCATCAGGACATGGCCCATCTCATGCTTCGCGACGTACTCGATTAATTTTTCCCTGGAAGGAAGGCCCGCCCGGCGGGGCAGGCCATTGTCGATTGTGGCGGTTGAGAGGAAAGCGCATGAAGCGAACAGGCCCGAGCCCATAAGTTCCATTTTCTTGTTGCCTTCCATTGTGAACAGGCGCCGCGTCGTGATGCCAACGCCGAGCCGGTCCTTTGTGAAGAAGGATCTGTGGAGTATGTCAAACGTTCTTTCCCAGGCCAAATCGCTGATAAGATAAACGTCCGGGCGTGAAAGCAGGTCAGTCATGAACGCGCCGTACCTGACCGTGCGCATGCTCTTCCTGTCCGCACCCATGACGTCGTATTCCACTCCCCCGTACGTCCTGAAGCTGCGCGCGGCCCTTTCAACTGCCGCGACGTCCGACTTACGGACAGATGGGGATGCCAATAGCCTCAGCTGTACGCCTGCCATGGGTGTATTGTGTTAGACGAATTATATAAATGTAATCGTTTATGCGGCTGTTACGTTAGATGCCCTATTTATCTTTTCTTGCCGCCCTTTTTCATCACTTCCTCATACGCCACATAGGAATAAACTACTGTCCCCAATGCGGCAACCAGAATCAGCCCTATGATTATGAGAAACGCGTATGCAGGCAGGACAACCGCAAAAAGCATCAAAACCCCTGCCACTTTGAACACTTTCGCACCGAGCTCGTGCGTCTTGTCCCAGACCTCGTCGCTGGAGAGCGTCCAGGGCGTCCTTATCCCTATGAACCAGTTCCTTTTGGATTTTTCAAGCAGGACGCCGACGTAAAAGAAAAGGCCCCCGAGCAGGATTGGCATGGTCAGGTTGAAGTTTATCCTAGTCCCCAGGTTCCAGAGTATAGTCTGGAGATACACCAGGAACATGAACGCCATGATGACGAGCACGAACCGGAAATAATACGTTTTGAACGTCTCTATGTTGGCGCGGAGCGGGTCTATCTTGGGAATTACGAGCAACAGCGCCAATAAAACAACAAGTATCGCGGGAAACAGGAACGCGCCGAAAAACTTAGGCATGTACCCATTGGCTTCTCCTGAAATGCCCCAGTGCGAGGCAACTGTATCGGGAAGCACTGAGTAGGCGTATGCTCCCACTGCAAATGAAGCCAGAACCAGCAAAATGGCTGCCTTTAGCTCGTTTTCCATTTTTCAATGCGCCTTTTTTGGAACCCTTTCAGTCCCCTTTCGCGAGCTTCTTCTTCAGCAACGCCAGCTCGTCGTGGAGGGCATGGTTCTTCTTGGCGGGGTCCATGCGCGCCTTCTCCTCGAGCTCCTCTATCATCTTCTTCAGGTTGGCTACTTTCCTCGAGAGATCCTTTTTGCTCATTCCCATGGGTGTTCTTCTCCAGCAAAACCTTTTAATCCTCCTCTCCGAACTCAGTTTAGGGTGAATTCATGAACACTACCGAACATCTGGCACAGGGATTCATAGGCGAAAGCATGGCGAGGAACAGGTACACGATGTACGCCAAGGCGGCGCGCACCGAAGGCTACGAGCAGATTGGCGGGCTCTTCCTCGAAACCGCCGAGAACGAGCGCATACACGCGAAATGGTTCTTCAACATGATGAACGAGGCTGCCGCCAAGCAGGGCATGCCGAAGATAAACGTGGGGTCCGACGTTCCGAACGTATTGGGCAACACCGTCATGAACCTCAAGGCGGCCATCGCCGGCGAGCACCACGAGTACTCGGAGATGTACCCGGAGATCGCTGAGGTGGCGGAGAAGGAGGGCTTCCAGCAATCCGCCGCCCGCGTCCGCAGCATCATGAAGGCGGAGTTCCACCACGAGGGCAGGTACCAGAAGCTCCTGGACGTGGTGGAGAAAGGGACGGTCTTCAAGAAGGGCAATAAGATATTCTGGGTGTGCCGCGAGTGCGGATACATCCACGAGGCCACCGAGCCGCCGCTCAAATGCCCGTCCTGCGACAACCCGAGGGCGTTCTTCCAGGTGCAGAGCGAGAACTACTGACGTCCGCATATCTTTTATTTTTTCAATCGGGTACCTTCAGGCCGGTGCATCTCCAGTTTATCTCCGCGGTCCTGTTCCCCTCGTACACCACGCACGCAGGAGCGCACCCTTGTTTGGCGATGTCCAGCCCCAGCCACCAGGTCAGGGTGTTGTTGTTATAGACGCTCTCGTTCGTGAGGTTTCCCTGGCTCGTGCAGGCGCTGTCCTGCGCAATCTGGCGCGCCTCGCCGTAGTTCAAATGGCAGTTCTCCTCCCACGTCCTGTAGCATTTTTGCGTGGATTCGCACCAGGTATAGCCCGCGCTGGGTATGCAGCCGTGCGAATCCCGGTCAGAACCCGGCAAAGGGGTATTGTTTTGCGCAGGGCCCGGCATCGGAGTGTTGTTCTGCGCCGGAGCAGGGGTGCAGTTCTCCTCCCAGGGGCGTATGCACTTCTGCGATGCATCGCACCACGTATAACCGGCGGAGGGTATGCAGCCGTGCGCGTCCCTGTCGCTTCCGGGTGGCGGGGTGTTGTTCACGGTCGCATTCTGGCCCGTTGCGTTCTGGACCGCTTGCGGTGGCTGCGTGCAGCCATAGCCGAACATAAGCAGGATAAGAATCGTTGCGATAAGGAATTTTTTCATCCAATCACCGTAGATGGATTCAACAACAGCGGTTATAAACCTTAATCCTGAATCCCGAGCCATGGCAAAAAAGGCTGGGAAGACCGAGGCAGCCTCGTTCGCGGCAGGGTGCTTCTGGGGCGTGGAAGAGGAGTTCCGGTGCGTGAAAGGCGTGGTTGAAACCGAAGTGGGCTACATGGGCGGCACCACGAAGAACCCGACCTACGATGAGGTCTGCACAGGCAGGACCGGGCACGCTGAGACCGTGCACCTGAAATTCGATCCGAAGGAGATATCCTATGAAAAGCTTCTTGAAATCTTCTGGAACCTGCACGACCCCACGCAGCTCAACCGGCAGGGGCCTGACATCGGAGGCAATTACCGTTCCATAATCTTCTATTACTCGCCGCAACAGAAGAAACTCGCTACGGAATCAAAGGAAAAGCTGGCGAAATCAGGGAAATACAGGAACGACATCGTGACCGAGATAGTCCCGGCGACGAATTTCTGGCGCGCAGAGGAGTACCACCAGAAATACGAGATGAAAACCGGGAAAAAAGTTTGCTGACCAGGAAAAGGCTACTTCACATATTTATACAAAAATAAACATTTAAAAGCATTGGCTGCGTAAATTATTTTGTGTCCAAGGCGTTCCGACTCGGGTGATAATCCGGTATGCGCCGGGCGACCTGCCGGATGCAAAGGCCGCGATTTGCCGGTTATGAAAACCGCTTTGGGCAGAAGCTTTATAGGATTTGGCTGACTAACATGATGGGAGAACATGGGCCGCATAGAAAAGCTTGTGGGAGAGTTGGATGATCCGGCACACAGGAGCTCCAGAAGGTATGCCGCCATAAGCCTCTGCCATGCGATTCAACAGGCAGAGGGGGCGGAGAGGGAGGACGTGGAAAGATGCGCCGTGGTACCGCTTTCCCGGCTACTTTCAGAAGTTGACACTGGGCTTCAGGCTGATGCCATAAAAGCGCTCCGGGCCGTGAAGGATAAGGGCATCAGCATAGACGCCGCGGTCCCGGCCATGGCGAAGGCGGCAGTGCGCAGCAAATCGAACTACGTACGGATTTTCGCCACGGAAATGATTGGTTCCCTGGTTGAAAGAATGCCGGAACTCGCGCCTGTCCTGCTGAAAGCCGTCCAGGACGAGGGCTTGGTCGTGGCAAGCAAAGCACTGTATCAGCTGGCAGGCGTCATAAGACGATGCGACGACAGAAGAAGGCTCGAGGACATGAGGGCGGAGCTCAACTATCCGGGAGAGGCGCGGCGGGCGAGGAGGGAGACGTGCCTCCGGGACCTGAAGGAGCTGAATGACAGAAAAGAGCGCAGGGCGATGAGAAAGGCCATCGGGCGAAGGTTTGGGGATGTACGAGAGACGGACGAGGCGAAGATAGTGAAGAAACTTATCACCATAAGAATCTGCGAACTCGACCATCCGACCCTCAAACCGAAACGTCCGAGGCTAAAATTCTGGGATTTAGCCAAAAAATTGAGACTAAAGGCGAGCACGGCGCTTTGAAAACAGGCGAACTCCTACCGCGCCCATTTGACCGATTTCCCAAGCGCGGACATGAACATGTCCCTGGCTTTTGCCGGGGCGTGGATGACGACGAACACCTTTTTAGCGCCGAAGAACAGGTCGAATACCACGCCATGGTCCGTGCACGTCTCGTGCCGGTCGGCATAATCCGACACGCGCTTGACCATGTGCCTGCCTGCTTCGGCGGTCTTCTCGATCTCGTGGCTGTAGCATACGTGCCCGAACGCCTTTTTCGTCAAATCGCCGAAGGATTTGAAGAAGTCCTGGTCCTTCGAGAATATGACGAAAGTGTAGTCTTTTTCGTTTCCCAGTCCGAAAACCTTGAGTTTGTTCATTCACTTCAGCTCCACAGTTTCCCCTAGCACGGGCACATGGGTTTCGAAACCCAGCCCTTGCAGCGTTTTCTCCAGGCCAAGGGACGAGCTTTCCTCGCCATGGACTATGAACATCTTCTTTGGTCTTTCCTTGAACCCGCAGGCCCACCTCACCAGTTCCTTTGAATCCGCATGGGAGGAGAAGCTGTCTATCTGGCGCACCTCCGCCTTCACCGCGACCTCCATGCCCATCATCCTCACCACGTCCGCGCCCTCCAGGATGACCCTGCCCAGCGAGCCCTCGGCCTGGTATCCGACGAAAAGGAGCGTGTTCTCCGGCTTCCAGAGGTGGTATTTGAGATGGTACCTTATGCGCCCGCCGGTGCACATGCCGTTGCCGGCGATTATCATGCAGGGCTTGGGATATTCGTTCATGGTCTGGGATTCCTGGGCGGTCCTCAGGTATTTCAGGTTCCTGAAGCCGAACGGGTCCGTGAACTCCTTCCGCAGCCCCTGGCTGAAATAATTCATGTTCCTGCTGAAGATGCGGGTGGCGTCTATGGCGAGCGGGCTGTCCAGGAAAACGCTTTCCGCGGGCAATTCCCTGTCCCGGGCCATTCCATGGAGGTAATAGAGCAGCTCCTGGGTCCGCTCCACCGCGAAGGACGGTATGAGGAGCTTGCCACCTTTCCTGAACGTCTCATCCACGACCTCGGAAAGCATGTCGCCGCGCGTCTTCACCGCGCTGTGGAGCCGGTCCCCGTAGGTGGATTCGATGAGCACGTAATCCGCGCCGCCTATGAGTGCGGGGTTGTCCAGCAGGGGCGTGTCCCACTGGCCCAGGTCCCCGGAGAACACGAGCCTGCGCGTCTTTCCGGCCTCGGTCGCAGAAAGCTCTATTATGGCCGAGCCCAGGATGTGCCCCGCGTTCCGGAACGTCATTTGCAGGCCGTCGCCGATGTTGCAGGGCGAGTCGTATGGGACCGGCCTGAACAGGCGGGACGCCGCCTGCACATCCCTGATGGTAAATAGCGGCTCCCTCGGCGGAAGCCCCATCCGCAGGCGCCGCTTGTTCTCGTGCATCGTGTCGTCCTCGTTCACGTGCGCGGAGTCCTCGAGCATGATTTTGGCCAGGTCTATGGTCGGGGGAGTCGCGATTATCCTGCCCCGGAAGCCCATCTTCACCAGTTTCGGGATAAGGCCGGAATGGTCGATGTGGGCATGAGTAAGAAGAAGGCAGGATATCTCCTTCGGCCTGAAGCCGAAGGGCTCGTAATTCAGGCGGTTTATGTCCTTCGCGCCCTGGAACATGCCGCAGTCTATGAGTATCTTCTTCCCCGCCGCTTCCAGCAGATAGCAGGAGCCGGTCACCATGCGGGCCGCCCCGTTGAACGTCAGCCTCATATTCTTACTTTCTAATCTCCGCCCATTATAAGCATTGCGGGCGAGTGTTTTCGATGAGGGAGGCGTATTGTCTATGGAAAAATCCCCTATAATCCTTATCATGCTGGTACTTTCCTTCAGCACCACCATTTTTGCACTGTCCAATCCCGCGGCGGTTTATTGCAACGAGATGAACAGCGAGTTCGGCGGCTATTCATACATGGTGCAAAACGATGTTGATTCAAACGAATACGGGATTTGCACGATGCCCGACGGAACGCAGTGCGATGCCTGGGCTTTCCTGAATGGCGAATGCGGCGGGAATTTCTCCTATTGCGCAAACAGCGGCTACGCGATTGCAACGGTATCGAATGGCGATTCCGAATATGCCGCCTGCATCCTGCCAGGCGGGTCCGGCGTTCCCAGCCAAATCCCCGTAGTAAAAATGATGAATCTGACCGGAAAACTCGGCAACAGCATAACCCCCGCGGCCGTGGAGGCGCAGTTGAGCCAAATGGCCGGCGGGATGGAATCGGAATCGCAGCCCGCCCAGTCCTCGTACAACGCGACTGATTTTTCCTCCTGGGATTGGAGGGCCCCTCCGGAAGGCACTGCCTACGCGGCGTCTAATTTCCCGTATTTCGACGATTCCATGGGCTGGATGACTTCGATTAAGGACCAGCTGAGTTGCAGCAGCTGCTGGGCTTTTGGAACCCTCGGCTCGATGGAAGCCAAGTATGACATTGTCATGAACGAGTCCAGGCTCAAGCCAGACCTGTCGGAACAGGACGAGGTATCCTGCGATAATAGTTGCTACTACGACTATGGCGGCTATTGGGTTTGCCAGGGCGGCTGCGGTGGCGGATGGCCGAACGTCTCGTTATGGAATATCCAGTACAACGGCGGCGTGGTTGATGAAAGCTGTTTTCCGTACACCGCAGGCAACGACGCCTGTTCGGACGCGTGCTCCGACCATTCGGACAGGAATTGGAGCATAACCGGCTTCCAAAGCGCCATGCACGTGACCGACGCGGGGCTGGAACAGATGCTTGTGGACAACGGCCCGGTCATTCTCCTGGTTGATGCCCGCACGTGGGATTCGTACAGCGGCGGGATACTGGGATGCACCCAGTACTACTCGGGCATGGACCATGTCGTGACCCTGGTCGGCTACAACGACACAGGGAACCCGAGCACGAGCTACTGGATAATAAAGAACAGCTGGGGGGCCAACTGGGGCGAGGAAGGCTATATCAGGGTGAAATTCGATTGCGATTCCATCGGCTATTGGACTTATTATCCGGAAAGCGTCACGCCGCCGGATTTCAGGCCGACCATAGTGGTGAACGCGCCGACGGAGGACACGGTTGCCACGGACGGCCCTGTTTCGTTCAATTTTACGGTCAATAACAGGATTTTCCCGGCCTCCATATGCGACCTGATTGTCAATGGCGCAATTGCCAATACGACTTTGGCAAACAGCGGCAGCGACACTGTGATGTGTTACCAGCTGCCGCTCGGGACACGGAATAATTGGAGCATAAGGTGCTGGGAAACCGGATTCGGGATTGTCGGCTCCTCACAAACGCAGAACCTGACCACGCCTTTCGTCTTGATACGAAGCCCTTCGAACGCCTCGTACAACGCCGCTTCGATTGCCCTTGATTACACGGTTGCCAGCCAGGACGCCTGCTGGTATTCGCTGGATGGCAATCCGAATGTCATTCTTCCCGGCTGTGGCAATACGACGCTAAATTCGCTTTCGGATGGAAGCCATTCCATTTTTGTCTATGAGAACGATACCGAAGGCACTGCCCACCATGGCGATGTAAGCTTCACGATAGACACTGCCGCCCCGGCTGTAACCCTCAACTCCCCGGCCGACTTATTCGTATCAAACTCCTCCACGGCCGCATTCGCTTTCACTCCAACAGACAACCTGGCCCAAACAATGGGCTGCTCCATTTTCCTTGACGGAATCCTGAACCAGACCAACTCTTCGGTGGCGAACAACACCGCGGCCAGGTTCACAATTCAAGGCATGGCAGACGGAAGCCACTCATGGTACGTGCAGTGCACGGACAACGCCAATAACATGGGTACAAGCGCAACCCGCAGTTTCACAATAGACACTGCCGCTCCGCTCGTGACCCTCAATTCACCCGCCAATCACTCAATGTCCAATTCATCCACGGTCGCCTTCAATTTCACGGCAATAAACGACCAATACGGGACAATGGGCTGCTCCATTTTCCTTGACGGAATCCTGAACCAGACCAACTCTTCGGTGGCGAACAACACCGCGGCCAGGTTCACAATTCAAGGCATGGCGGATGGAAGCCACTCATGGTACATACTGTGCTATGACGGCGCCAATAATAAGGGCACCAGCGAGACCAGGGACTTCATGATAGCCCTGACCCCCTTGCTTACAAGCCTCAGCCTCAATGCCAGTGGCATAAACAACCTCACGACCGACAATCTCACGTGCAACTACGCCATGAACAGCTTCGCGACTGCGGCGGGAGTGTCCTGGTACAGGAACGGGGCCCCTGCCATGGCGCTGTACCTGCCGTTTGAAGGCAACTCGTCCAATGCATTGCTGGATTATTCCGGAAATGGGATCAACGGAATGAATTCGGGGGCAGTATGGAATTCAACTGCGGGTCATGAGGGCAATGGCGCTTTCCTGTTCAATGGCAGTGCCCGTTATGTCAATCTGGGCTCTCCGGCTTCTTTGAACTTCACCGGGTTTGCGAATTTCACTATAACAGCGTGGGTGAACGTGGCGGGCGGCGCAGGCACGAACAGGCCGATTCTGTGCAAGGGCGACCACCAGTACTGCCTGAAACCGGATACCGCCAATATGCTTGAATTATGTGTTTATGATACGGCCTGGAGATGCGCCGTTTCAAACGCCGCTCTGTCCACCGGGCAATGGTATTTCCTGGTTGGAAGGACGAACGGCTCGGAAGTCTCGCTTTGGGTGAACGGCGTGAAGCAAAGCACCACGGCAACGCATTCTGGAATCACGGCTGATGCCTACAACGTCACCATAGGAAGGGACGACCAGAACCCAACGCGCCTGTTCAATGGCACCATTGATGAAATCAGGGTGTATAACAAGACACTCTCGGCCGCGGAAATAGTGGCGCTTTACCAGAACAAGGCGAATCTCCTGGTCTCGGACGAGACCTCCAACCGGGACGTGTGGCAATGCCGCGTCACCCCATTCTCCTCAAGCGCCGCCGGTTCCACGGGCATATCGAACAGCCTCGTGGTGGGCGGCCCGCCGGCCGTGACCCTCAATTCGCCCGCCAACCTTTCACTTTTCAACGTCTCAAGCGTAACCTTCAACTTCACTGCGATAACCAATCAATACGGGACAATGAACTGCTCCATCTTCCTTGACGGAGCCCTGAATCGGACCAACGCCTCGACAATCAACAACACCGCGACCAGGTTCACAATTCAAGGCATGGCGGACAGAAGCCACTCCTGGTATGTGCAGTGCAGGGACGGCATGAACATCACGGGCACCAGCATGGCGAGGAACTTCACCACGGACACGAAGGCGCCCGGCCTGTCAATCATTTCTCCGCTCAGTTCCACTTACAATGTTTCAACCCTGCTCCTGAACATCTCGGCATCCGACCCGCATCTGGGCAGGGTATGGTATAACAGCGGGTCGGGGAACGTAACCTACACCAACCCAGTTAACCTGACGTTTTGCGACGGCTCACATACCATCTATGCCTGGGCGAACGACACCTTCGGGAACATGAATAGCACCAAGGTCAGTTTCAAGATACACACGCACTAGCGGCTGCATTCATGCCAACTAACCCCTTTTCATGCCAGCGAGGCTTTTGACTTCGAACGAGCCGTCTTCCTTTACCGAGGCACTGAACTGGCCGGCGTATTGCTGATTGAAGAATTTGGTGACCGCTTGTGCTTCCTGCTTCGTGTTTATCTCATCTTTGATGGTCCCGCCCCCCAAATTTCTGGACCTGTATATTTGCGTGGCGACGAGTTCGACGTTGAGAACGTTCACCTTGCTCCCTTCCGCAGAGGCGAACAATCTGCCATCGGACTGCTTGTTCACGGCCTTGGCAACCGCCTCGGCCTCCTGCCTGGTGCTCGTATCATCGCTAATGGTCCGGGTCGCGTGCCTGTTCGCGGCTTCGGAGACGCTTTTGGCAAGGCCGTTCACATCCAACGCCCTGACCGTGCCGTCTTTATCTACCGAAGCCATGAATCCGCTTTCCTTCAGTCTCGCGGCTACTCCCACGGCCCCCTGATAGTTGTCAATGAGCCTGGTGGCATAATGAGCATTGCGTATGCGGTCCGTCATATCGCTGACAATGGCGTTGGCGTTCAATACCCTGAGGTCGCCACCTTTCATTACTGCCGTTATATACTGGCCCGGGCGTCCCGCGTTTAACGTATCGCCGACTCTTTTCGCCTCCTTCGCGTCGCCGATTTTCACAATCACGGGTTTGGCATTCCCGCTCACGGAGTTTTGAATCGCGGGGATGGTTTTGT
Organism: uncultured Microcaldota archaeon; assembly: GCA_903835385.1. Lineage (GTDB taxonomy): Archaea > Micrarchaeota > Micrarchaeia > Anstonellales > Bilamarchaeaceae > CAILMQ01. The sequence goes on from CAILMQ010000031.1 coordinate 13,364, forward strand.
CCAAATCAATCGCCCTGGGAAAGCCGGGTTTCCAGGCCGGCGCCAGAGCCGTCCCTTCTTCCCGTTTTCCCTGCATCGGTGCGAATGCCATCGTGACCACCATGGATCATATGGTTGTAGGTTTTATAACCTCTTGGCTGCCGGTTCACGAGGGCCTGGACTGCTTGGCTCCGGAGACGACCCATTTGCTGTTGTTCAGCTGCATCTGGTAGCTCTGGTTTATCCACTGCGCGCTCCTGGCCACGTTGGACAGCTCCACCTCGTCGATGGTGCCGTTGAAGGTGCAGTTCGTCTGGCTGTTCCCCGCGTAGGCGATCCTCATGGGCGTGGCGTAATAGGTTATGTTCCCGGACACCGCAGAGGAGTTCGCGGACAGCGCGCCGTCTATGTATACCTTCACGGGGCTGCCCGAGTTCCAGGTCATGGCCAGGTAATGCCACCCGTTCAGGCTGATGCTGCCCGCTGTGATCGCCCGGTCGGTCCCGTTGACGGTGACCCCGGCCAAGATGTTCCTCCCGTTGCCGTTCTGCTCTATGGCGTAGGAGATGTACGGTGCCACGTTGGTGAGGGGGGTCTTGGACACGATTTTCGCGTAGTTGGTGTTGCTATTGGCCCAGTACACCCACGCCGAGACCGTGATCGCGGCCGCCGGCTCGATGCTGCTCGAGCGGCTCACGTTGACGAAATTGCCTGTCTTGTTGAATTTGAGGCTGCCGTCTATCTTCCCGGCGACCTGCTGGGACAGTGTCATGGAGCCGTTCGTGACACCGTTGTTGCCGTTCTGGGTGCTGTCCTTCATCTGCGGCGCGGTCCCGGCCGGATTCTGGCTCATGTGCCATACGCCCCCGAACGTCGAACCCCAGACACCGCTGGCGTTCTGGCCGGAGCCCACCGCCGTGTTGTTCTTGAAATAGACCGATACCGTGGTGTTCCCGGCGTTGAGGCTCGGGATGTTGATCCAGATAGTGGCGTTCGACGAGGTGTAATTCTCTATCTCGTATGCCAATGGCGCTCCGCCGGAGTTGCATGCCGCCCCGTAGAACCTCAGGTCCGAATAGTTGGCCAGCATGTCCGTATCATGCGCCAGGCTGACCAGCGCCGGGAAGTTCGCCTGGCTGGAGCCGCTGATTATGGTCATGTTCTTGCACCTGTCGAACGATGAGTTGGCCCAGGAGCCGGGTGAGGACACGTTTATCGTGAAGCTCCTTGTCGCCGATGCTCCGGTATTGTTCGCATTGTCCCTGCACGCCACGTACCAGGCGTGGTTCCCGTTGGCGATGCCGCTGGTATTGAACATCGCCGAGGTGTTGCTGTTCACCGACGGATTGGTCTGGATGAGCGCTCCGTCCAGGAATATGGAGCAGCTCATCACCTGGGCCAGGTTGTCAATGGCAGTGAAGTTGAACGCCGCGCTCGAAGTGTTGAATGCCGAGGCGTTGGCCGGAGAGTTCAGAGCCACTGCCGGAGCGGTGGTGTCCACCGTGAAGCTCCTGGCCGCTGAGGAACCCGCATTGTTGGAGCGGTCCCTGCACGCCACATACCAGGCATGGACCCCGTCCGGTATCCCTGAAACCAAGAACACCGTATTTGTGGCGTTCTGGACGGATGCATTGGTCTGAGCCTGCACGCCGTCCAGGAAGATGGAGCAGTTCATCGTGCCACTCACCGCATCAGTCGCATTGAAGCTGAATCTCATGTTCGAGACATTGCTGAGGGCTCCGGATGCCGGTGCGGCGAGGCTGACCACCGGAACGGATGCGGTCCCCCGGAGTATCCCGTAGCTCCCCGGGACCAGGTTGGTGAGCGACAGGGTGTTCGAAGCGGTGTTGGGAGTGTTGTTCAGCATGACCCAGCCGCTGTAGTTGTACTTCCAGAGCGCGAAACCGGTTTCGTTATATCCGGTCGCTTCCGCATCGGTCCAGCTCCACGTTATGGAATCGATGGATACCTGGTCGTTGATTGTAGTGATGTTCACGAACTTCTGGGCGAACGGACCCTGCCCGGACGGAGGGGATGAGGGATTGCCGGTCCAGGTTATGCCATAGGCTTCGTTGAGAGACAGGCTGTCGGTGATGGAGAGGTTGGTGTAGTTCTGCATGCTGCCTGAAGGGTTGTCGAAGATTAGGTTGGAGGAGTTCAATGCCATCTGGGGACCGGCATCGTATTGCATCCGCATATCCAGATTGTTCTTGAAGAAGTGCATCCCCTGCATTATCGTCAGAACGGTGTTGTGCACCAGCAAACCGGTATTGGAGTTGTTGAATGCGGCGTCGTTAGAAAGCTGATTGGAACTGCTGTTGTCCAGATAGAAGCCGTAGGCTCCGGACGAGTTGTCGCCCGTCAGATTGTTGTTGTTGCTCTGGTAGAGATAGAAGCTGATACCCGAGCTCGTTTTTGCGACGGAATTGAGGACTGTGTTGTTGGAGGTGGATATGAGGAAAATGGCAGGGTATGTTATGGAGGCTCCGGTGGAGTTGATGATGGTGTTGTTTGATCCCGCGTACAGGTAGATGCCGTAGCTCGAGTTGGATGCCCCAGTGGAGTTGATGATGGTGTTGTTGGAGCATGAGTAGAGCATGATGGCGGGGGATGAATTGGAGATTGCGACGGAGTTGGCGAGCACAACGTTGGGGCTCGAGTAGAGGAAGATGCCGTAGCCCGAGTTGGATGCCCCAGTGGAGTTGATGATGGTGTTGTTGGGGCTGAATGACAGGTAAGCGCCATACCCGGAATTGGCGGTCCAGATGGAATTCGCGATGGTGTTGTCGGAGCTGTCGGAGAGGTAGATGCCGTAACCCGTATCAGTGGTTACGGTTGAGTTGATGATGGCGTCGTTGGAGCTCCGGTAGAGGTAGACGTCGACGCCCGCGCTGGAGTTCGCGGCGGAGTTCACGATCGTGCTGTTGGGGCTTGAGTAAAGGTAGAAGCCGTAATAGGTATTGTTGTTGGCGTTGTCGCCCGTGAGGGTGTTGTTGGAGCCCAAATAGAGTTCGAATCCGGTATTCAGGTTCCCGGAGGCGCTATCGTTCGCGAGCATGTTGTTGCTGGAGCCGGAATACAGGACGAAGCCGGTATACCCGTTCCCGGAGGCGCTATCGTTCGCGAGCATGTTGTTCGCCGAGTTGGTATAGAGGTAGAACCCGTAATACGCATTGTTGAAGGCAGAATCCCCTGTCAGGTTGTTGAAGGTGCCTGCGGAGAGGTAGAAACCGTAGTAGCCGTTGCTGTAGGCGGTGTCGTTGGCGAGGGTGTTGTTGCTGGCGAAGATCGCGAAACCGTCGTTGGAAGCGCCGTAAGCGGTGTCGTTGGCCAGAAGGTTGTATCCGGAGCCGCTGATTGTGAAGCCGTAGTTGCTGCTGCCCTGGGCGATGTCGCTCATCAGCGTGTTGTTGTTGGAGCCGGAGCCCAGGTTGAATCCGTTGGTGGAATTGGCCGCGATGTTGTTGATGAGCAGGTTGTTCGAGCTGGAGTAGAGGGCGAAGGCATTGGTGGTGCCGGAGACGTTATCGTTGCTCAGCACATTGTTGCCGCCGGAGTACAGGTAGATGCCGTCCATAGGATTTCCGTCGAGAGCGTCATTCGTGATGTAGGCGCTGTTCGCCTCATAGCCATAGATGCCGACGCTGTAGCCGGATATGCTCGGGCAGTTCCGTACCGTCACGTTCGTGAGGGGGCCGTCGAGGAGTATCCCGTAGGTGGTCCCGCTGGCGTTGTTACCCGTGATGCCGAATCCGTTGCAGTCAAGGACCACGTTGGAGGCGGTTATCTTCACGCAAGCGGAGCCGGTGAGAGGGTAAGCGCTGTTGGGCGCGCCGAAGAAATCGGTGGTCATGGTGAGGGTGCCGCTTGAGCTTATCACCAGGCATCCGGTCTGCACGCTGAAGTGCTGGGTCGCGCTTGTGCCGGTGTTGTTCGCGGCGTTGATGCACTGGACGAACCAGGAATGGCTTCCGTCCCGGATACCGCTTACTTGGAACGCGGCCGAGGTACCCACAATCGTCGAGGGATTGGTCTGGCTCAGTACGCCGTCCAGGAACAAGGAGCAATCCAGCGTACTGGATAGGCTGTCCATCGCAGTGAAGTTGAATGTCACGTTTGAGACGCCGAATACGGCCAGATCGGCTGGCGAGTCCAGGGTCACCGACGGGATGGTCGTGTCGACCGCGAAGTTGCTGATGGCGCTTGCGCCCACGTTTCCTGCATCGTCGCTGCACCGGGCGTACCAGGTGTGGTTTCCATAGGCTATGCCGCTGATTTGGAAGACGGCCGGAACGCCATTCATCGTATGAGCGTTGGTCTGGTTCAGTACGCCGTCCAGGAAGAGCGAGCAACTCATCGTTGTGGTGAGGTTGTCCATTGCCGTGAAGTTGAAGACGACTGTCGGCGAATGCGAGGTCGAGAGATCGGCCGGATAGCCGAGGGTCACGAACGGAGGTACCGTGTCTATCGTGAAATTCACATCGGCATGGTGGATAGTCCCGTTGGTATCGTTATAAGAGACGGCAAGGGAATGTGCCCCGTCCGGAAGGGGGCCGAGGGTGGCATTGCCGCAGCCCGGCAGCGTGACGTTCGGGTTGCCATCCAGCGAATACCAGCAGGTATCCGGATTCGCCGCGATATAATCCAAGGGAAGGGAAGAGACGTTGTAGAAAGAGCCCAATGGGCTCTGGATCGCGATGTAGAGGTTCAGGTTTTGCGTCGGTGTGGAACTGATTATCCCGAATCCGGTTTCCCAGCACCGTATGCTCCAATTAGCCTGTTCCCCGAACTGGGGCCGGTAGCTTATCGTCGTGGGGATTCCGCTGCCCGCTAAAGTGGTATTGACTATCGCGCCATCGAAAATCAGGTCGCATGTGGAGGACGGAGAAATCCTGTTATTGACGGTGAAATTGAACAGGACCGGACCGGAGTTGTAGATCATGTCCTGCGTGGGCGAGTTCACCACGATCGCCGGTTTGAAATCCGGCGGCGTCACGCCTTTAGGGTAATACGCCCAGAGGCCGACGCCGTTGCAGCCGAATTCGATCCGGATGTAGCCGTTCTCGCCCCATCCGCTGCCCCAGCTGTTCTTTATTATCCAGTAGCTCGTGCTCGGGTTCCCTGTGTCGTTGTAGCCGACCAGGACGACCGCGTGGTCCATGTACGTCGAGGGCTGGGTGCAGGTCAACACGCCGCCGTAGTAGTACCAATTGCTCGCATCGACCAGGATGGTGAGCGGCCCGTTGTCGATGAGCATCTGCTCCAGCTGCGCATTGGTCGGACTCGAAGCGCTTTGCGAGCCGGTTATGGTCCAGGACCTGTTCAGGTAATACGGGCAGATGTTCGAACATGCGTTATTGGTCGCGGTGTACGGGAAACACTTCTCATCCACCACGCCGCCGTTGTATTGGATATTCCATAATGATACGTTGGGGTACCCGCCGCTACAACCGTATTGGCAGGCCCCGGAATAACCCTCGTCATAGTAGCAGCTATGGTCGCAGGATACCTCGTCCTGTTCCGACAGGTCTGGCTTGAGCCTGGACTCGTTCATGACAATGTCATACTTGGCTTCCATGGCGCCGAGGGTCCCGAATGACCAGCAGCTGCCGCACTGCCCCTGATCCTTGACAGAGGTCATCCAACCGTTCAGACTTTGGAAAAAAGGATAATTCGAAGATGCGTAAACCGTATTGGCCGGAGGGTTCCTCCAGTCCCACGCGGAGAATGCGCTCGCATTATACATGGATTGGGAATTGTACACCGGCTGCGAGGATGCGCTGACCATCCGGTTCATCTGGGTCAGCACGGCTTTCGGGGTTATGTCGCTGCCGAGTTTCGCGGTCAGGTTCATCATGTCCACGACCGGGATTCCGCTTTGAGAATCCATGGTGAGGGCTTTTGTTTTGCTGTTTGCCGTGATGCAGGCGGCGTATCTGGAAGTGCCGTTCGTCACCGTCGTGGTCCCATATCCTGTCTTCGCGCAATAGGAGAAGCTCGCGCCGCATGTGCCGTCCAGGAACGCCCAGGCGTCGCACTGCGTCCCGTCGGGCATCACGCAGACCCCGTATAAGTTCGATTGCGCATCGCTTTGCATGGCGTATGTGTAGCCGCCGAACTCCTTGTTCATCTCGTTGCAATAGACCGCCGAAGGGTTGGCGAGCGCGAAAACGGTGCTGCAGGAGAAAACCATCAATACCAGGACGATCGGTAATTTTTTCATAGATGACACACCGCCGTATCTCTCGGCTTATGCGCTTGCACGCCTGATGGGTCCGAAGCCATCGCTCATTAGAGCCGCTTCGGGATCCCGCCTCATCCAACAGACTCGCACGTAATGCTTATAATATATGCTAGTTTCTCACCGCATGCGCGCTGATACGGAGAAAAAGATGGTAAAAAAGCGCGGACAATGCCCGTCAGAGCCCGGCTTCGCTCCTGAGCTTCTTCGCCAAATCCGTCCTTTCCCAGGTGAATTCCGGCTCCTCGCGCCCGAAATGGCCGTATGCCGCGGTCTTCTTGTATATGGGCCGGAGGAGGTTGAAGTTTTTTATCATCTCGGCGGGCTTGAACGAGACGTGGTCCACAATCAGTTTCTCTATTTTCTCCACCGGAATCTTCGCTGTTCCCCGCGTGTCTATGAAGACCGAGAGCGGCCTTGCCACTCCGATGACGTAGGATATCTGCACTTCGCACTGGTCGGCGAGCCCCGCGGCCACGATGTTCTTCGCCACGTATCGCGCGGCGTATGCGCCCGAGCGATCCACTTTGGACGGGTCCTTGCCTGAAAAGCACCCTCCGCCATGATGCCCCCTTCCGCCGTAGGTGTCTATTATTATTTTCCTGCCGGTCACGCCGGTGTCCGCCGCCGGCCCTCCGAGCACGAACTTGCCGGTCCCGTTTATGACAATAATGGTATTGGAATCGAACAAGTCGCCGAGCACGGGCTTGATTACATGCTCCGTCACGTCCTTCCTGAGTTTGTCCAAAGAAACGCTGTCATCGTGCTGCGCCGCAAGCACCGCTGTGTGGACCCTTTTGGGCTTATGGTCGTTATATTCCAGCGTCACCTGGGTCTTGCCGTCGGGCCGTAGGTAGGGCAGCGTGCCGTTCTTCCTCACTTCTGCGAGCCTTTTTGCCAGCCGGTGCGCCAGCATTATTGGCAATGGCATGAGCTCCGGGGTTTCGCGGCACGCATAGCCGAACATGATGCCCTGGTCCCCGGCCCCCTGCTCGTGCTCCTTGAAAACATCCACGCCCTGGGCGATGTCCGGCGACTGCTCATGGATTGAGGCGAGGACGCCGCAGGTCCTGTAATCGAACAAATACTCGGGCTTGTTGTAGCCGATGTCCCGTATCACGTCCCTCACTATTTTCTGGAACTCGACGTATCCGCTGGTCGTGATTTCGCCCATGACCACGACTAGGCCCGCCGTTGTGGCGGTCTCCACCGCCACGCGCGATTTCGGGTCCTGTTTTATGAGCTCGTCCAGCACGGCATCCGATATCTGGTCGCAGAGCTTGTCCGGATGGCCTTCGGTAACCGACTCTGATGTGAAAAGATAGTTCTTTGAAGACATAAAACCACTCCGGGTCTTACTTGACCCGCCATTTTTATAAATGCTCGTGAAAGGAATATTCCAAAAAGAATAAGGGGAACGCGGAGCCTGAAGGAACGAGGAGAAGAATGATAAGAAAAGGAAAGAAAAAGGCTTACTTCTTCCTGCTGAAGAAGAGCGCCGCGCCGACAAGCGCCGGAAGCCCCATGGACGAAAGGCAGCACGTGCTGCTGCCCGAACCGCCGCCATTATAAGCCTGGCTGAGCGAGCTCGTAAGCGAGCCCACGTCGTTTGCGCCGTAGTAGTTGCCCTTGCCAGCTGTGGCTATGGCCTGGTCGTTAGTGGCCTCGGTGGAGTTGGCGTCAAGGCCCAGCCCGACCACGTTCACGATCTTTATGTTGTTGGCCACGGCATTGGTCGCCGCGGTTACCGCGTCCGACTGCGAGTCGCAGGTCTCCTCGCCGTCCGTGAGGAGTATTATCTGGGCGCCGCTCCTGCCGGATGTCTGCGCGTAGGAGGAGGCGTAGTCTATGGCCTTTGCTATGGGCGTGCTGGATTGGGGCGTGAGCCCGGCTATCACGTCCCTTATCTGCTGCAGGTCCGTGGTGAAAGGCACCTCGGTCTTTATGTCCCCGCAGTCATAGAACACTATGAGGGACACTTCGTCCCCCGACTTCACGTTGTTCAGGAACGTGTTCCCGGCCTGCTTGGCCATGTCTATCTTTGTCGTTGAGGACCCCGTGATGCTGTCCGCCATGGAACCGGAGTCGTCGAAAATCAGGATTGTCGAAGTCGCGAAAGCAATCATTCCCAATGCCAGAAACGCCAATAATATCTTCAGTGTATTCATCAGCACACCTCTGTTTTACCAGGTAGGATACGCATATTTAGATTTATATACGTTGCTATGATACTTCAACCGGATGGAACGATGCTGGTCCAGGAAAAGTTGTTGGGCGGAAAGCTGCTTTGCGTGGACGTCGAGTTCTCGGAAGGCCGCATCGGAAAAATACGGATAACCGGGGATTTCTTCCTGTACCCCGAGGAAACCATTGAGAGGATAGAGGAGTCGCTTGTCGGAATGAAGGCCGATGGAAGGCTCGACGTCATGATACTCTCCGCCCTGACGAAGAACCGGGCTAGGCTCATCGGAGCGTCTCCCGAAGACATAGAAAGGCTGATAAAAAGGGCGAGGAAGGCGAGCCCATGAGATGGCGCGTCATACCCTACGTGGAAAACGACGCATTCCTGAACATGGCCATAGACGAATCCGTTAGCGAGCGCGTGGGCTCGGGCCAAAGCCCTCCGACCATACGCTTCTACGGCTGGAAGCCGGCCGCCATATCTATAGGGTATTTCCAGTCGCTTGAACGCGAGGTGGATTTGGAAAAGTGCAGGGCTGCCGGAGTGGACATCGTGAGGCGCAGGACCGGGGGCGGGGCGGTATTCCACGAGCGCGAGATAACCTACAGCATAATCGGGAAAGAGGAACTGTTCCCCAGGGACATACTCTCGTCCTACCGCGAAATCTGCGGCTGCATCATAGACGCGCTCGGGCTCCTTGGGATAAATGCCGAGTTCAAGCCCATAAACGACATCCTTGTGGAAGGAAGGAAGATTTCCGGCAACGCCCAGACGCGGCGCGGCGGGGTTCTTCTCCAGCACGGAACCTTGCTCTATGAAGTGGACGTGGACAGGATGTTCTCGCTGCTCCGGGTCTCGGACGAGAAGATAAAGGACAAGATGATTGCCAGTGCAAAGGAGCGGGTTACGTCCGTCCGGCAGCAGAAGAACGTTGACATGGACGATGTTCTGGCAGCGCTGGAAAAGGGTTTCACCCAGGGAAGGGAGTACGATGCCGGCACGCTTACGGAGGAGGAGCTCGCGGATGCGAAGGGGCTCGTTGAGAGCAGGTATAAGAAACAGGAATGGAACGGGATGAGATAGGCTTGCGCTGCGGAAACCCATTCGTTTATTTCCCTTTGGAAAATAGTCTGTCAACTTCGGCGAATTCTGGGAGAGAACTAGAGGACGATCTCACATCTCCGAATGCCGTAATCGCGGCTTTTCTTACTTTTCTGGACACTTTGTTCCTGGACAGCGCCACGAGGGCGTCCGCATTCTGGGTTCGTTTTGCCCATTGCAATATTTCCATGGCCATCTTTTCGCCCAATTTTCCAGGGATCGGGTCATGCTGATGGATGACTGTGCTGTTGATGGTCCCGCGGGAGAGTTCTTTTATCGCATCCGAATAGTTTCCCTCAAGCAGATATTTCGCTATCTTGTTCTTCAGGGCGGGTTCAACGCCCGCTGCGGCAGCTTTCTTTGTTTCCATCGGGGCGGAGAAGCTCCGTACTATGCCGTAATGCGAGTCTTGCCAGAATTTCGTCATGGTCAATACTGTTGCGAGCGGAGCGGGCAGGCTGCTGAACTTGCCGAATCTGATAAGGATATCCCAATAACCGCCCTCGACAAGGCGCTCCACCATCAATTTTCCGACCGCGATCCTGATGTCCTTTGGCACCGTGACGTCCATATAACAACCCTGGCCCAGGATGTGCATCAGACTCGCGTCATCTTCTTTGAAAACCGCGTCGCGTAGGTTCTCTTGCCTGGCGACCTTGAAAACGAGCGCGGTTATCGCTCCTTCCCTGACCCTTTGCGATGGATGCGATTTGGCAAGGCCAAGAAGAGTCTCATGGCCCAAATGAGAATCTCCCCCGGCCATCTCGCTTGCTGACGGTTCGGCTCGGGGCGCTGCGAGCCTCTTCTTTTCTTCTAATTCAGATTCGAGTCGCGCAAGTTTTTTCCGGCGGGATGAACGATCTATTAACCACCCGATTCCAAGACCGCCTATCGTGCCACCGAGACCGGACAAAAGCGCAGATGAGCCATATGGAGAAACGAGAAGGGAACCCAGGACGCCCGCCCCGGCGATTATAAACGGCTTTCTATCGTGCTCTGAAAAGCCGCGTAACTGAGATATGCTGCTTTCAAGCTCTGTGATGGCTGGATCACGGGTTTCAGCATCGGTGCTTTCGATTCCGCGCAACGCGGCCTTCATCTCCCGTGCGTCCCGGAACCGTTCATCAGGGACGTAGGCCAATGCCTTCGCAAGGAATGTCTTGTCCGCCGCGGCCAGGTCATCTGGCAGCTTGAGCTTGAAACTGCCCATGTCGCACAGGTCAAAGGCGGTTTTGCCGGTCTTCAGCCAGAGATAGATCGCGCCGATTGAGAAAAGGTCCGAGCGGGCATCCCCTGTGAAACCCTGCGCCACTTCCGGAGCTGTGAACCCTAGGCTGTTTATGGCGCAGAACGTCGTGCCCGTGCTCCTGTCCGAGACCGAAAAGCCGAAATCCACGAGCTTTATGCCCCCGTCTGCGCAGAGCATCACGTTCTCCGGCTTTATGTCGCGGTGGATGATTGGCGGGTTGAGCGAATGCAGGGGCGAAACCACTTCAAGGAGCTGGGTGACCAGATTTACGCGGTCGGCAACGAGGCGGCCTTCGCCGTCCAGGGCCTCCTTGAGCGTCCTGCCCTCGATCCATTCCGTGATTATGAAGAACTTGCCGTTTTGCTCATCCGAATGATGGCCAAGGCATTTCACGACATTCGGGTGGTCTATTGATTGCAGTATGCCGGCTTCCCTTTTGGCAAGGTCGAAAATCTTGCGGTCCTTCAATTGGGTGAAATCAAGCTCTTTTATCGCGACTTCGCGCCCGCCTTCGATGTCCCTGGCCCGATAAAAGGTGCAATTGGGCATTCTTTTTTCTGTCAGGATATCGTATTGGCTGGAACCGAGGCTAAGAGTGCGCCTGGCTGGAAGGATATCTGCTTTGCTCCTTGCAGTAGCTGCCGGGGTCTGTAGCAGCAGCTGTTTGGCGCTATTCATGTTATTATATATGATTAGTAGTGCTTATAAAACCGCACAATCCCTGAAATGGTAGGCGCTTCCGCGGCTTGCCGCTCATCCCTGCTTTGCTTTTCTCCTTGCCATGTGCACCGACTTCCCGAGACCCTCTTCCGCGCTCTCCATCACGCTTTCCGAGAGCGTCGGGTGCGGATGTATTGTGGCTGCTATGTCCTCCAGCTGCGCAGCCATTTCCACTGCCAGCGAAAGCTCGCTTATGAGCTCGGACGCGTTAGGCGCAGCGACGTGCGCGCCCAGTACGACTCCGGTTTCAGAATCCGCCACGATTTTGACGAATCCAGGACCGGCGTCCATGGCCCTTGCCCTGCCTGAAGCGCTCAGGGGGAACCTTGCAACCTTGATTTTGTAGCCAGCCTTGGCCGCAGCCTCCTCGCCCATGCCAGTGCTCGCAAGCTCCGGGTCTGAGAACACCACGAGCGGGATTGCCATGTTGTCAAATGCGCTTTTCTTTCCTGCTATCGCCTCTGCCGCAACCTTGGCCTCGCGGAACGCCTTGTGAGCGAGCATTGGAGCGCCGGCCACGTCTCCCACCGCGAATATGTTCGGGTCAGTGGTCCTCCTTTGCGAATCCACTTTTATGAATCCTTTTTCATCGAGCCGGACCTGCGTCTTATCCAGCCCCAGCTCCTTTGTGTAAGGCTCGTGCCCCACTGCAATAAGCATCTTTTCGAATCGCACGTTTTTGCCCTTGCCGTCCTTGCCAACCACTTTTGCGAATGCGATTTTGCCCTTCTTTTTCCATTCCGCCACGCTGCTGTTCAGATAAAGCGCTATGCCGAGGCTTGCCAGTTTCCTCTGAACCTCCATCCCGAGCTCTGGCTCCATGTGGCGGAGTATTGAAGGGCCGCGATATACGATTGTGACCCTGCTCCCGAGCTTTGCGAACAGCGTCGCCATCTCTATTCCCACGTAGCCCGCGCCCACGACGATAATGTCCTTCGGAATCGCCTTGAGCGAGAGCGCGTCGCTTGAATCTATTATGAATTTGTGGTCGAATTCAAGGCCTTTCATCACACTGGGGACCGAGCCCGTGGCGATTATCGCGTGCTTGAACTCGTAGTCCGCCGGGCCGTGGCTTGTTTCAACGGTTATTTTGCTTGACGAGGTGAAAAACGCCCGACCTTGTACGACATCCACTCCGGAATTTTTGCACAGGCCCGCAATTCCGCTGCTAAGCCCGGAAACAACCCCGTCCTTCCATTTCTGCATTTTTCGGAAATCGAGCTTGGTTTTGGAGGTTATGCCGAGATTTTGCGAGTGGGCGGCACTGTATGCAATGGACGCCGCATGGATTAGCGCCTTGGAAGGTATGCAGCCCTCGTTCGTGCAGACGCCGCCCAGGCTGCCCTTCTCTATCAGCACGGTCTCCAGGCCGAGCTGGCTGCACCTGAGCGCGGCCACGTAGCCGCCCGGGCCCGCCCCGATTATTGCCACATCGCAGTTGGTTGTAAGTTCGCCCACGACCATCCAATCATCCTTTTATCGTCCGTTAATCAGACCATTTCAAGCATCAGCAGCTCGGGGTCTTCCAGGTGCCTTATTACCTCGTTCATGAAGAGCGTCGCCTCTGCGCCGTCCGCCACCCTGTGGTCAAAGGCCAGGGATATGCCCATGACCTTCCCGATTTTTATTTTTCCGTCCACCACCACGGGCGTGTCCCTTATCCTGTGCACGCCCATTATCGCGACTTGGGGAGGGCTGATTATGGGCACTGAGAACATGGAACCCACGCTGCCGACATTCGTAATGGTGAAGGTGCCTCCCTTCAGGTCATCCAATTTTATCTTCCGGGTGCGCGAGAGGTCAGCGAGTTCTGTGATCTCCTTCGCCATCTGGATTATTGATTTCCTGTCCGCGTCCTTGATTACCGGGGCCATCAGGCCGTCCGGCGTATCCACGGCAATCGCGATGTTGTAGCGCGGCTTGATGACGATTTCCTGGGTGTCGTTGTCAAAATGCGCGTTGAACTTGGGGTATTTCTTCAGGCCGATGACAACGGCCTTGGCTATGAATGGCAGGAAAGTGAGGTGCACTGCGTCTTTTTCCGCCTTCGCCTTTTCCCGCTCCCGCAGGGCCACAAGCCGCGTGACGTTCACCAGGTCCATGCCCACCGCGTCTGGAATATGCGCCTTGGAGTACGACATCCTGTCTGCGATTATCTTCCTGAGCCCTGAAAGCGGAATCCTCTGGTCGCCCACTTCCTGGACCAGGACGACCTTCTCCTCCTTTATGCCGACTTGCGCCCCTTCGCGCGTGACGACCCTGTGGGATGATGCCGTGCGCACGTCTTCGGCGCTTATCCTTGCTCCTGGCCCGCTGCCCTGCACCAGCTCTATGTTCACTCCGAGCTCCCTTGCGAGGGCGCGGGTGGACGGGGATGCCAGGGCGCGCCTCAGGGCTTCCGGCGCAGGCTGGGGCTGGGCAGGACCTTTCATCGCCTCCATGACCTTTGACACGGCCTCGTGAACCGGAGTCGCATGCACGGTTTCGCCTTCCGCGCCTATGGAAACGAGAACTTCACCGACATTTATGGTTTCGCCCTCCCTATGAAATAACCTCAGGATTTTGCCTGCCGTAGGGGAAGGCAGCTCAACCACCGCCTTGTCAGTCTCCACTTCCACCAGCGCCTGGTCGTTCTTCACTTCGTCGCCCTCTTTGACCAGCCACTTCACGATTTTTCCTTCGTGGATTCCCTCGCCTACGTCCGGGAATTTGAAATCAACAGCCATGGTATCACTCAAGCCTAGCGATTCTTTATCAGCTCACTTTTCCGCCATTGTTTCCTTCACCGCGGCCTTCACCCTGCTCTTGTCAGGGAAGAAATAATCCTCGCCTGCGAGCAGGGGTATGATGGTGTCCCATCCTGTCACCCTTTTAGGGGCGGCCTGCAGGTGGTAGAATGCTTTCTCGTTTATCCTTGCGATTATTTCAGAGGCGAAACCCAGGGTTTTGACAGCCTCGTGCACTACCACGGCCCGGCCGGTCTTCCTGACGGATTCCGTAACCGTGTCCCAGTCGCATGGATTGAGCGTGCGCAGGTCCACCACTTCGGGGTTTATGCCCTCCTGCTCCAGCTCCGCAGCGGCTTCCATGACCATGGGGGTCTGTGCGCCATAGGTTATCATGGATATGTCCTTGCCTTCTTTTGCGATTCTCGCCTTTCCGAGCGGGATGGTATAGCGTTCTTCCGGAACTTCCTCCTTGTATGCGCGATAGAGCTTTTTCGGCTCAAGGAACACAACGGGGTCCTTGCTTTCCAGCGCAGATGCGAGCAGGCCCTTGGCCTCGTAAGGGGTTGAGGGCGCGACCACAACAATGCCCGGAAGATGGATGTAGAGGCTTTCGATGCCCTCGCCATGGTGCTCCAGCGCCTTTATTCCGCCTCCGTATGGTATGCGCAGCACGAGCGGCAGAGTGAACCTTCCCCTTGTCCTGTTGCGCATCCTCGCCATGTGGCAAAGCACCTGGTGATACGCCATGAAGCTGAAGCCGTCGAACTGGATTTCCGGGACCGGCCGCAGGCCCATGGCAGCCATGCCTATGGAAGTGCCGACTATGGCGGATTCCGCAAGCGGGGTGTCCATCACGCGCTCCTTCCCGTATTTGGCGTAAAGGCCTTCGGTAACCCTGAAAACCCCGCCGTCCACGCCCACGTCTTCTCCGAGAAGGATGATTTTCCTGTCCCTTGCGAGCTCCTGGTCAAGGCAGGCATTGATGGCCTGCGCCATGGTGAGTTTCATGGCTTGCCAGCCCCGTAGAATTTTTCCATCTCAGCCATCTGCTCCTTCAGGTTGTCCGTTATCTCCGACCAGACGTATTTGAACATGTCGTGCGGGTCGCCTTTGTAGGCTTCCATCTTTGCGACCGCTTCGTCAATCTGTTTGGAAAACCGCTCCATGGCCCTTGCCTCGTAATTTTTCGTCCAGAGCTTTTTCTTCTGCAGGTATTTCCTGAAGCGCTCTATGGGGTCGCGCTTCTTCCATTCATTGACCTCCTTGTCGCTCCGGTACTTGGTCGGGTCGTCGGCAGTGGTGTGCATGGACATGCGGTAGGTGACCGCTTCTATCAGTGTCGGGCCCTTGCCGCTCCGGGCGTTTATGAGCGCATCGCTGACCGCCTTGTAAACCGCGAGCGCGTCGTTGCCGTCCACCTGGATGCAAGGGATTCCATAGCCGAGCCCCTTTTGGGCTAGAGTGGCGGAAGCGCTCTGCTCGCTGCGTGGCACTGAAATCGCCCAGTGGTTGTTCACTATGACCACGACGAGCGGGACCTGCCACACTCCTGCGAAATTCAGGGACTCGTGGAAATCCCCCTGCGACGTGCCTCCGTCACCGACAAAGGTGAGCATGGCCTGCTTCCTGCCGGCCCGCTTTAGCGCGAACGCGATTCCCACTGCGTGGGGAAGGTGGGTTCCTATAGGTATGGCGAAGGGGAATGAGTTCGTGCCTTCTGGAAAGTTCATTCCCTCCTCTATTCCCTTCCAGTACATGAACAGTTTCTCCAGCGGAACGCCCCTGGCAATGTATGCCTGGGTCTCCCTGTAGGTCGGAAGCACCCAGTCGTCCTTCCCCAGGGCGAGGGCAGCGGCAGCACCGACAGCCTCCTGGCCCAGGATTGGGGCGTATGTGCCCATCCTGCCCTGGCGCTGGAGCTTCACGGACTTGTCGTCATAGGCGCGCGTGAGGAGCATGAGCTCGAACATGGTTTTTAGAATGCCTGGAGAAAGCTTGGGCTCAAGCTTCTTGTCAGCCACGCCCTTCTCGTTCAGGATTTGGAGATAATCCACGCTCCCCTCGTAAACCCTTCTCCTAGCCATGGTTGAGAGAAAACAGGCTATTTATAAAAATGTTCCGAAGCACGGGCGCGCGGTTCCGCTGCGTGCGAACCCAAAATACCGCTAGTATCAACGCTTAATAAAAGTTATCGTTTATAGTATAGCGGGGTGGGATAATGGCAAGAACATATTCTTCAAGGACGAAGCAGGCTATTGTGGCGGCAGCATGCGCCGTGACCATGGCGCTTTCGGGATTCTCGCCGAAAAACGAGACGATACTGGGGCCGGGGGCGGCGCGGGCGCAGGGTTCGATGCCGTCTTTTCCATCCTCGTCCGGCTCACTGCCTTCTCAGTACGTACCCAGCATCCCATACATTCCATGGTACACGGTTCCTGATTATGGCTCCTACAGCAGGCCGAAGAGCCGCATGGAATTGAAGATTGAGGAGAAGGCCGGCGAGACGGGCCTGAGAAGCGAAGACGCCGGCACTCAAGCTCGTGCAGCCCGGGAGCTCGTGAAGATGGGAAAATCGGCCGTCCCTGCGCTCACGGAAGCGCTGAGCGACGGGAATGCCAGCGTGCGGCGGCTCGCTGCCCGTGCGCTGGGGGAGATTGCCGTTGCCAAGCCGAAGGACCCTAGTGTAATTGACATCGTTTTAGCGCTCGCCGGGCTCATGAACGACGGGAACAAGGAAGTGAAGGAGTGCGCCGCCAAGGCGATTGAAGACATCAAAAAGGCGCGGGCGCCCAGGCCGGCCCGAAGCCAGAGAAGGACATACTCTGGAAGAGCCTTCATGCCATCCGATGTCAATATCCAGCAACAGATCATGGGCGCCGGCCATTTTCCCTACTGACCAAGAAAGCGAATAAACGAATGATGTGGAAACGATGCCGAGAACTTATTCTTCAAGGGCAAAACGGGCTTTCGTCGCGACCGCGTGCGCCATGACCATGGCGCTTTCCGGCTTTTCACCTAAAACCGAGGTCATCCTCAAGCCAAGGGCGGCCTGTGCGCAGGAGGCCAAGGACAGATGGGAGAAAAACATGGAAAAGATGTACAAACTCGGTGAAATCCACGGCGCCCGCTCAAAAGTGTTCGTCCGCATTTGCGAGTCCTACCTTGAAGACCTGAAAAGCGGCGATGCGCCCAGGCAGATTAACGCCATGGAGAGCCTTTGGTATCCGTGCACTGCCGCCACCAATTTCACGAACCGGGCATACTCCGGGGTGATAAGGGCGCTCAAGGACAGGAATTTGAAAGTGCGGGCAAAGGCTTCCGAAGTGCTCGTGCATATCCTGGACGACAGCTTGCATGACGTATACGGCATGAGAATCGTTGAGCATCCGGGGCTGTTTTTCCGGGATGCCATTTTTCCGCTGCTTGGAGCCCTGGACGACCCGCGCGGGGGGATAGGGATGAACGCCGCCCGCGGAATCGGGAAGATCGGTGTCGATGCAGTAGACACGCTGATTGGAGCGCTGGATAGCAAGGATTGGAAGATGCGGAAACGCGCCGCGTACATGCTCGGGACCATCCTGGATAGCGACACCTACCGGGTGGATGAAAGATACTTCTCTGATTCGAATGTCGATAATTCGGTCCCGAAGCTCAGAAAAATGAGCCAAAGCGACCCGAATGAGGATGTCCGGAGAGCCGCGGCAAGCGCCGTAGAAAGCATTACCAAATAGCGGATGCGATAGCATCCTATTTTCCCAGTACGCACGCTTTTGCGGCGTGGTAGGAACTTCTCACCAGCGGCCCCGAGACAACGGAACAAAAACCTAACCCGTTCGCGATTCGCGCGTAATCGTCGAATTCGCCCGGTTCCACGTATCGCTCGATTGGAATTTGTTTTTTTGTTGGCCTGAGATACTGCCCCATCGTAAGGATATCCACTTCCGCAGCGCGCAAATCCCTCATTGTTGCGATGATTTCGTCCCGCGTTTCGCCCAGGCCGAGCATGAGCGAGGACTTGGTTTTCAGTGTCCTGTGTCCGGTTCTCGGATGCGAAGCATCCGGGAAACTTGCGCCTGAAAGGCGCATGGTGTCCTGGACCTTGAACGAACGCAAAACCTCCAGCGATTTCCGATAACTCGCCCTCGCGTCGCGGACTTTTGGCGTGAGTCGTTCGGTTGTCTCTATGTTATGGCCCAGGACGTCCACGCCAGAACGCACGAGCCCGCGAATCGCTTTTTTGTCGTTGTTGAAATCAGGGACGAGCGCTTCGACGAGAACACGGGGATTGTTTTTCTTTATGGCCTTTATGCAATTCGCAAAATGTCCCGCCCCGAAATCAGGAAGGTCGTCGCGGTCAACGGAAGTGAGGACGACATAGCGGAGCCCGAGTTCCGAGACCGCTGCAGCGAGACGCGCTGGTTCCGTCGGGTCCGGTATTTTCGGCTTCGGATTCGTCTTAATTGCACAAAATCTGCAGTTCCTTGTGCACTCGTTCCCGAGCACCAGGAACGTCGCGGTACCGGCTGACCAGCACTCCTGGCAGTTCGGGCAAAGCGCGCCCTGGCACACGGTGACCAATTTGTATTTCGCGAGCAGCTCTTTCATTTTGGCGCTTGCGGGATTGTAACGGATTTTCAGCCACTGCGGCTTGTCCATGGGATGGACTGGGACGCCAAGATAAATAAAGAGCGCTTAGGCATGGCCCGCAGCCGGCATCGTGTCAATGGATGCTGTTGGGATCTATGCGCAACATCGCGGCTATGGCGGTCTTCTGCACGAGGTCGTCCTTGTCGTTGGCCGCCTTTATCAGCGCGGGCATCGCACTCCTGTCGCCTATGTTGCCCAGCGCCTCGATGGCGGCCGCGCGCAGCCGGTGGTCGCCCTTGGGCACCAGCCTGAGGAGCGGCTTGACCGCCTTCTCGTCGCCTATCCGCCCGAGCGCGTCGGCGGACGCTATCTGTACCTCCAAATTGCGATTGTTCAGCCCTGCCAGCAGCGCAGGGACCGCGGCCTTGTCCATTTTCATGAGCGCGCTTGTCGCGGCTCTGCGCGTGGCGGCGTCATCGCTGCCCATCGCCTCGACGAGCTTTGAAGGTTTTAACGAATCCACGCCCTTGGCTCCGGGCGGCTTGGCGCCTCCTTTTCGGATTAGCGCTATGGCTTCGGAGCTGGCGGTTCGCACGACCTCGCTCTCGTCTTCCTTCGCCGCCCTGGCAAGCGCGGGAAGCGCTCTCTCGTCTTTGGCGCCCCCGAGCGCGGTTGCGCACCCTATCCGCACTACGGCCACTTTGTTCCCAAGCCCTTTTATCAGCGCGGGCACCGCGGCCTTTCCCATTTTCATGAGCGCGGCCTCTGCCATGATGCGCGTTGGAATGTCATCCTTTTCCATGGCGGTGATGATATACGGCGCTGCCGGAGCCCCGATTTCAGAGAGTGCGGCGCCGGCGAAAGCGTTCGCCTTGTTCCTGGTGTTGCCCAGTTCACGGACCAGCGGCGCTATTGCGGCCTGGCCGAATTTGGGGAGCGTCTCGGATGCCGCATTCTGGACCCGCTCGTCATTGTCCGCCAGTAGCCCGGATATCTCCAATGCGATGCCCTCATCTGCGCCGGATCCGAGCCTGTTCACCGCCTTCAGGGAGTTGAGCATTGCGAGCGCGCCTATGCGCACTATCACGTCGGCATGCTTGAGGCATTTACGAAGCTCGGGGATTGCCGGCTCGCCCAATTGGATAATCGTGAGTATTATCTGTGCCTGCTGTTCGCTTCCATTCGACTTGGCCGTCGGCATGGCCTTGAGCAGCAGTGGAATGATGGACGGCCCCATCGCTTCGAGTGCGTGCTGGGCCCGTAATATCTTCACCCCGTCGGTGCTGTCGAGCTGGATTATGAGCGCGTCCACCCTTTTCTTTATGCCTGCCTCGTCTTGGGCGCTTTGCTTTTGCGCCGCGGCGGCAGCCGGCATGCCGACGTTCCCAATCCTGTCAATCTTAGGCTTCCAGCACACGAGCGCGGCTGCGCACGTGAGCATCGCGGCGGTCTTCCTGATTGCGGAGTTGTATCTTGTAGCTTGCATCGTTCCCACCATTTCAGGCATTATCATTGATAACCATTAAAAATAAGTCATGCCGGCGGGACAGCGATTCTTTTAGGGGCTACAGGTTTATAGAAAAGAAATCGGGGTGCGCCAAGGACGTTCTAGCGCTGGTAGCTCTTTTTCTTTCTCCAGCCGCCCTGCGCCGGCCCGGTATTGGACCTGCGCTCGCCATGGCCGTGGTGGCCTCCCTGGCCGTGCCTCTGCTCGCCGCTTCCCCTGCGGTCGCCCCCGCGCCCGTAAGACGGACGCCCTCCGCCACGGCTGAGCGTGACATTGGGGTCTCCCCGTTTCATCCAGGCGAAATCAGGATGGTCCGAGCTGAAGCGCTCCGCCTGGCTCTCGTTCTTGTCAACGAACGTTATGGCCTTTCCTATGGCGCCCATCCTCCCGGTCCGTCCTATGCGATGAAGGTGGGTGTCGGCGTCCTGCGCCTTGTCGTAATTCACGATGAGCCCGACGTCCTCTATGTGCAGGCCGCGCGCCGCCACATCGGTGGCGACCAGTATCCTCACCTTGCCGTCGCGGAACTTCTGCATCACGCGCTCCCTGGCAGCCTGGGACATGCCGCCCTGTATGCTGTCCGCCTGGAAGCCGCTCTCGGCCAGCCGGTATGCGAGCTTGTCAGCGAAGAATTTCGTGGCAGTGAATATTATGACCTTCATGTGCGCGTGCTCCTTGAGTATCTCCCTGAGCCTGGGCACCTTCTCGGTCCTCGCAACCTCCACGAAATGCTCGTTGATGGCCTCGGGCTTGTCCTTCTCTCCGATTTCCACGATTTCGGAAGAGCCCATATAATTGGAAGCGATTTTCATTATGTTTCCGTCAACGGTCGCCGAAAGCAGTATGACGGTGCGCTCCCGCGGGACCTGGTGCATGATACTGTCCATCTGGTCCCGGAAGCCCATGTCAAGCATGCGGTCCGCCTCGTCCAGCACGACCAGGTTGCACTCCGAAAGGTTCGCGGTCCTGCGCTCCATGTGGTCCAGCAGCCGGCCCGGTGTGGCGATTATTATGTCAGCCCCCCTCCTCAGCTCGTCTATCTGGGGGTTTATGCTCACCCCCCCATAGACAAGGCAAAGCTTGAGGTTGTAATTTGCGGCTATGGCTTTCAGTTCCTTGTGAATCTGTACTATCAGTTCCCTTGTGGGAGCCAGCACGAGCGCCTTCTTCGCAGTCCCCCGCATCAATCGCTCGATTATCCCTACGCCGAAAGCGGCGGTCTTGCCTGTCCCGGTCTTGCTCCGTACGACGACGTTGCCGCCCGCGAGTATGAGAGGTATCACCCTTTCCTGGACTTCGGTGGCGGTTTCATATTTCATATTCCTCAGCGCGTCCACTGTCTTGGGACTGAGGTTCATCTCATCAAATTTCATTGTTTCACTCCATTCTGAATCAGAAATCGGGCATCTTATTACTTCTGGTGCAACGTTTTTCCTATTTAAAGCTTCTGATTTCAGCTATTGGGTTAATGCTCCAAAGGATTATAAAAGTCCTTTGGTGCAAGAAATGAATGGGGTGGGCCTGATGTTTGTCGCAGTTTTGTCGGACAAGCCGGAACTTAGGGAGCAGTTCTGCAAGCTCGTTGGGAAGGAAACCAACAGGGATGACATAAGCTTCTATGCCGCTAATTTCAACGGAAGGATAATCACGCTGGTGGAGCCCACGCTCTATCCTGACAAGATACAGCCTCTGCTCTACACGCTCTCCATGGCAGATTATGTCGTGCTTCTGGCGGACGCGCTCACGCCTAAAATAGGGGAGATAATCGTGGCGCTCAACTCGCTCAAGCTCGACAAGGGAATAATCGTCTCGAACGCACCTCTCCCCCTGGCGGGAACCGTGCTGGACAAATACGAGAAGGTCGCGGACATGAACGCGGCCAGGGAAAAGGTGCTCGCGCTCCAGGCAGGCGAGCCAGGAGAGAACGCGCTTGCGCTCGTGGACAAGGCGTTCGCAGTGAAGTCCGTGGGGAACGTGGCTCTCGGTGTCGTCAAATCCGGGAAGCTGAAAAAGCACGACAAGCTGTTCCTGCTGCCGGACAAAAAGGAGCTGGAGGTCAGGACCATCCAGATAAACGACGCCGATTCAGAGGAGGCGAACACCGGGGCGAGGTTCGGAATCGCATACAAGGGCGACCTGCTGGAGCGCGGGATACTTGTGCCGCTCAGGAACGAATTCCAGGTCGAGAACATAGTTAACGGAAGGTTCGTGAAGAGCCCGTTCTTCAGGGACGAGCTCAAGGGCAGGATACACGCCTATTCCAACATGCAGTTCGTGGAGGGCAACGTGTTCGAGAACGAGCTGAAACTCGCCGCGCCCCTCGCGTTCGAGAAGGGCGAGCTCATCCTCGTGGTGGACGCGAGCAACCAGAAGCTGCGGATAGCCGGGGTTTTCCAGAGCAAGTGGTGAGAGCCCTGTTTCGGGCGGGCTGCTATATTGTGATAAAAGACATACAAAAAGGTATATTTATAAATTCTTTTGGCCAATAGCATTATAGAGATGCCATGGAACCCAAGACCCCGAGACCTGCGGATGTAATACCAATCAGCCCTCACGTCGCGCGACTGAGAGCTGCCGCGGCGCTTAAACCGGCATTGGTCGAGAGCCCGCGCGACGGGAGGGCAACGGGCAAGACAGTGGCGTTCTACAGTGCCAGCATCGCATTGCTGTCCTCCGAGGACCCGGAATCCGCAGTCCGCAAGTTTACGGTCGGCAGCGGGCACAAGGGGAAGTTTTTGGACATCGGCCTGCACCAAAGGGACGGGGATAGCATAGTCAGGGGGACCAGGCAGATAATGCTCGTAGCCATAGACCCGGGCGACGGGGTGGCACTGCTCCTGGACTGGAACGGCAATAGGATTACCCTGGCTGAAGGCGGCGAGAGCGTGCCCATAGGAAGCGGAAGATACAGGCTCCATCTCGAGCGCATAGAAAGGAGCGGGGAAGACTTCACATCATTCAGGCAACCGGGCCGGAGCGAGGCGGAGATGGCCTTCATGGACAAACATGCCGGCAGGGAATGGAAACGGAAATTCAAAGAACTCGAGTAACCTTCATCCCCCGGTTCTTCTATTTCTTCCAGCTCTCGAAGAACTTCATTATCTGTGTCGGCAGCAGCCAGAGGTGCGTGGGCGAATCCTCTGCGGATACGTTGGTGGCTAGCGTCTGCAGGGTGCGCAGGTGCAGCGCTCCGTGTATTGAAGAGAGTTTCCTCGCAGCCTCGGCGTAATTGTTCGCGGACTGGAACTCGCCCTCGCTCAGGATTATGGTCGCGCGCTTCTCCCGCTCGGCCTCGGCCTGCTTGGCCATGGCGCGCTTCATGTCCTCGGGAAGCTCTATGTCCTGGAGCTTTATCGCGGAAACGTCCACGCCCCAGTCCTTGGTCTCCTCGTCCACGAGCTTCTCTATTTCATTGGCTATCTTGTCGCGGTCAGCGAGGACGAAATCCAGCTCGTTGTTGCCGATGACGTCCCGAACCGCGGTCTGGGCGTATTGGGCTATCGCGAAATTGTAGTCGTAAATAGCCATGACCACCTTGAGCGGGTCCACGATTTTGTAATAAACCACGGCGGCGATTTTGACCGGAACGTTGTCCTTGGTCATGGCCTCCTGGGGCTGGATGGGAATAGTCTTCACGCGCATGTCCAGCGTGCGGACGTCATGGAAGAACGGGATGTTCCAGGCGAACCCGGGCCCGACCACGGCGTCATACCTGCCCAGCAGGAACCGGACGCCCTTCTCGTACTGGTTTATGATTGTGAATACCATTGCATCACTTCCTGGGTTCCCGTTCCTTCGGTTTGGCCTCCGGTTTGGAGTCAGGAAGCGCTTCAGGAAACTGCACTCCCTCTATTGGAAGGACGAAGTTCATTATGTTCGTCTTGTCCGCGGACACGCTGGACACCATCTGCAGCGTCCTAAGGTGCATGGCGCCCGGGGAGTCGCTCAGTATCTTCGCAGCCAGCGCCAGCTTATCGGCTGCCATGTTCTCGCCCTCGGCAACGATGATGGATGCGCGCTTCTCCCGCTCGGCCTGCGCCTGCCTGGCCATGGCGCGCTTCATGGTGTCCGGCAGCACGATGTCCTGGATTTTTATGCCTGTTATGTCCACGCCCCATTCCTTGGAGTCCTTTTCAACCACCGAAGATATGGAATCGGCGATGGATTTGCGGTCCGTAAGGAGCTGGTCCAGCGTCCTGCTCCCGACCACGTCCCTTATGGCGGTCTGGCTGTGCTGGTAAACCGCGGCCCGATAATCCTGGACATTGAAAATCGCCACTTCGGGGTTGTCTATCTTGAAATATACCACCGCGTTTATGAAAGCGCTCACGTTGTCCTTGGACAGGACCTCCTGCTTCGGGATGTCTATTGTCTGTATCCTCAGGTCCACGGTGCGCATGGTCTGGAGCAGCGGGATGATGAACTGAACTCCGCTGTTCCGCATGCCGGAGAACTTGCCCAATGTGAGGACAAGGCCCTTCTGGTAGTCGTAGATTATCCGCACGAACGAGGAAAAGACGAAAAATGCAGGGATGCCGATGAAAAACAGGCCAGTGCAACAGCCGATTATGTCTTCGCCCGCCATGGTGCCGGTTATCGCAGCGCATATCTAAAAACGTTTGTCTTCAGCCGGCTTATCGCATCCTGTCTATGGCAAGATAGACCACGCACACGGCCGCAATGACGGCACAGAGCGCACTGAACACCATGTAGAGCGAAGGCGGCGGGCTGTCCGGAGGAGGCGCCTCGGCTGCAGCAGTAACGACGCCCTGCTTGGCCAGGTCGTTCATCTGTGCCCGGCCGGATGTAGCAGGCGCAAGTGGTGCGGCGGGCGCAGGGGCTGTAACTGGCGCGGAGGGTGCGGCAAGCGCCATGGTTTGCGACGCTTCTCCGGCGGCACCAACGGGCAGGGCATTGAACATGAGCAGCGATGATATCAACAGGCCGATGATGGACATGCCGAGCACCACCCAGACCTTGATTTCCCTGTCCGGCGTGATTATGCCGCTGCCTTTCCTCGTGAGCGCGTAGTACTTCCACTTGTGGCCCTCGTCGAACTTCTCTATGAGGCCGGCCTCCACCAGAGTGTCCAAGTGCTCCTTGGTGGATGATGCGGAAAGCTTGAGCTCGGCCGCGAGTTCGGTGAGCATCTTCCTGCGCCCGGTGAGGGCCTTGAGCAGTTTCACCCTGGAATCCACTGCCAATGCGCCGAATGCCTTCCTGTCAAGCACTATCCTGCCTTCGTCCATCGGCATAACTAACCCTGCTGAGGTTTAAAGCGGTTTCGGAATTGTTCGGGCAGGAGCAAAGAAGGAGGAAGATGAAGAAGAAAGAAAAAAACGCCACCCTTTACTGGCAGGGCGCCGAAGATACCCTAGATATCTCGACCGTCGCCCAGTCCGCTTTGCCGGTGACCCCCACTGCGACCGTGGGCACGGACACCTGGCAGGTGCCGGAAGCCGTATTAACCGTGGCGGACGACCCCTCCTGTATCTTGAGATTGTCTATGACGTTGCCATTGGCGTCATAAGCGTTCAGCAAGGCATACGTGGCTCCGTTGTCGACCATGAAATCAACCAGCGTGACCTTCGTGCCGCTCACCGACAGGCTCTCGCCCTGGTTGATGGTCCCGGAGACACTGGAGCAGAGGTAAGTGGCACCCGCATCGCTGGGGCACGGGACTGAGATTGACACATCGGCCCATTTCGCTCCGAAGGTGTATCCCGGGGCGACCTGATTGACGGTCACGGCCATGGTTTGCCCATCCAGCTCCATATCCTTTGTCTCTCCCTGGGCGATGACCTCCTTTAGGAGGGTATTTCCGCATGAATCGAGCACCGAGACGATCGCTCCGATCGTGCTTCCGTTGACCTCGAGGTCGTCGAGCTGGACCATGTACCCGCCCACGTTCAACGATTCTCCCTGGTTCAATATCCCTGCGACCACCACGCCGCTGGAGCATGAGGACAACTTGCCGGATGCGACGCATGCGTCGGCCTTCGCATCGATCGCCTGCGTGCTCGGCGCAGTGTCGACGCCCTGTGCATTCGGTGCCGTGTCTATTGCCTGCGTGCTTGGCGACGTGTCAATCGCCCGTGCGTCGAGTCCCTGCGGCACGGCGACCGCACCGTCCACCGGCGCTCCCGCGTCAGGGCCAGTTACGGTATAATTGTTGTTAACCGTCGTCTTATTGACCGTCACGTGGTTCTCATCGCATCCGGCGCCAAACAGCGCGCCGCCGAGGATTGCAGTCCCAGCCAGGCGCCTGAACGCGGCGCTCTTTGGAGCAACAAGAGCATTCTGTTTTCCAACTATGCCTGCTTTCTTCAACCTTATTGGATTTTCCATCTGATTTCCACCCCTTAAAGTGTTTATTATAATGGTATTTTGTATAGATGTATTTATAAAGATTCTTTTTACCACCTTTTCTAACAAAAGACTGATTTAAATAGATTAACGCCGTTTCTTCTACGAGGTGTGAAAATGTTCCACATAGGCAAGGTCATGAAAATGGTTCTTCCCAAGGGCAAGGGCGTAATCAGCGCGGACGGCTCCATACAAGCAATGGTGAAGATGTGGGATGACAACCTGCTCCTGCTTGAAGTGGACAAGAAGATAGCCAGGGACGTCCGGGAAAAGGATTATATCATCGCGGATTACACGCCCATCGCGCCCAACTCGCCACACAGGCGCATGATAATAACCAAGATAGTACGCGGCGATTTGGGCAAGCAGATATGGGACGAGTTCAGCAGGGAATTCGCAAAAAGGAAGAACAGGGCGGAATCCGTGCCCCAGCTTGCAGCGATGCCGATGCCGTATATAAGATAGTCTTGGGTCTCGTGTCCTGGGTCTAGAGTCCTGGCGGTTTTGGAGCGCCCATAATAATGCCCGGCTTCTTTCCGGCCCAGACTTCGTAGATTGCCAGGCCCGCCTGGTTCTTTTTCACTATTTCGGTTTCGTAGCCTTCGGCCTCGTAGCGCTCGGCGATTCGGTTGGCCTCTTCTATGCCGTTCGTCCTGCCGACCATGCGCATCTGCGGCTCCGGGCCAAGAATGGGCCTGTCCATGGGGAACAATCTGCAATGAGGATTAAAAGGATTTATGCGGCTGCCTGCGCAGCGCGCATCAATAGCGCGTCCAAGACTGCTTCAGATAGCAGGCTCCTGAAGAAAGGTCTACCGTCCCATCATAGCTGCGCAGAACATATTTCCCATTCTCCAGATGGGCGAGTATGCCTCTGAATCTATCGCCTGCATGATATAGCTGTAAGCAAGGGCCGTATAGCATCGGTATCATGAGGGCGTCGAGTTTGCCGGCCAGGACCTCGGTCGGCACGTCTGAAAGCGAAACGCGGATGCTGTGCTGCATGCCGGCCCTGCGCACAGGCCCTCGAAGCTTGCATTGCGCATCCGAGCTGGTTCCCAGGGATGCAGTGCCCTGCACCTTGAGAATCACCCGCTCGAACAGCGGGTCGCGCTGCGCCATGAGTATCTTGGCCATGCCCATCGACCGCTCCACGTCGCTTTTGGGCTTCGTGCAGTTGATGAAGACGTACGCGCAGCCGCAGACATTTGGTTTTCGAGCCATTAAAGTCACTTAAAAGATTATTTGTTTCTGTACACGAAATAGTCCCCGTCTCTCGGGTAAGCGATTAAGCCGCGGAAAGGCTCGCCGTTCTCGTATAAGGCGGGGTGATACATCGTATTCACTATGCCCACGAGCTCGCCCGCCACCTGCTCGTTGGTAGCGCCCGGCATGCTCCCGCTTATCACGTAAAGGTTCCCGAAATCGTGCTGGATCGCCAGGATACTCCTGCCAGCGAACAGCTCCCTGCTCACGGCTATGGAAAGCCGTACACGCGGGTCGCAGTCCGCGTACACGAACCTGCCAGGGTCAGGCAGGAACCCGTCGGCCGGATGGAAGAAGCCGCTTTTTTCCAGGACCACGATTGCCAGTGGATTCGGAAGGCTGCCCTCGTACGGCTCCCTCTTCGTGAGATGGAAGGTCTTGGGCCCGGGCGTCAGGAATATGGCTCCATCAGCCTCCGCATCGCGGATGAACTGCCTGAGTTTCTCTTTCGCCTCGAACAGCTTGCCACGCGTTATGCACGTGGTTCCCTGGTTCACTTCCAGGACGAGCGAGTCCAATACGGGCGCGGGAATCTCCTTTGCGAGGAATGCCTTGACGTCGTTCGCCATGAATCTCACGCTGCTTTTCGGCGCCCTGCAGTTGAAGAAAGCTAACGCGTGTCCGCTATTGGGGTTTGGAGCCATGGAAAATCACTTATAATTAGTTATAATATGTGGCAAAGAGTATTTAAAATACAAGGTTCGCTTCCCCGCTCGCCCGGTCATACTGCATTATGCTCATGCCCAGCCACCTGGTGCCGAGCTTTTTCCTTATCATCCTCTCAAGCTCGTCAGCCACTTCCCTGCTCGTATGCATTATCACTATGTGCGGCGTTTCAGCCAGGCCCGACACATGGGAAAGCGCGTATTCAATGCTACCCATTGCCTCGGTGCTAAGCTTTCCATTCACGGCGCTCACCACGAAAACCTCGTTCTTGCCCGCGCCCACGATTTTGCGCGGATTGGTGAACCTGCCCAGGTCCAGCGGGTCGCTGACAATGATTGCGTGCGCCTGCTGGTGCGAGAGGTCCTTGCCAGCATCCCGGTCCTCGCGCATAAGCCTCATGGAGCTGGACTGCAGCTGTTCCACGAAGCCGTTTGGGTTCCCGGAAATGAACGAAAGCCTCCTGCTGTCCAAAAGAACGGCGCTGACCTTGGCGTTCTTCTGTCTTGGTTCTGGAAGAGCCGCGATGATGTCCGCCTGGTTGCGCGCATTGGCCCCGAATATGTCGTTCGAGCCCTTCCTCTCTATTTTCACGCTGCCGAGCAGCCCGTCTTTTGCTCCAGGGTCCTGTTTTTTCGCCTTGCACGCGCCGCAGTCCACGTGGCCGCAGACTATGACTTCGCCTCCTTTGGCGAGCTTTGCGAGCGCGTCCCTGACCTCCTTGGAAGCCACGTTCCCCGCGACCTGGAGCATCAGCATGTTGCTCCCGTAGTCCTCGGTCCTGGTTATCTCGCACCTCGCATCGCTGCAGGTGACGACTATGGCTGCGTATTCCTTTGGTTCCGGAGCGGC
>CAILMQ010000032.1 GCA_903835385.1 uncultured Microcaldota archaeon
AGGCAATCATCAACAGCAATGCAGACAATTACACCAGGGAGCGCGCCGTGTCGGTCTATTCCGACATCGCGTTCCGCAGCGCCAATGGCGCCCGCGCGCTTTCCTTCCTAAAAGGCGTGGCAGCCGCAGAGCAGAATACCGATGTGAGGACTTCCGCGTATGCGAATTACAACTGGCTCAAGAACGTCTCGGATATCGGGCCGGACACCACCATGGGCGTGCGGGTGATAGGGGACATAAAGCCCGGGAATAACATCACCGTAGTGCTCGTCATCCTGAGCGCGCGCGGCAGCGACATCCCGGCGGGCATAGGCATGGAGGCCAGTTCGCTCAAGGACCAGAATTTCTCGGTCAATGGAACCGTGATAGTAGATGCGAATGCCGGAAAAGGCAGCCTCACCAACCTGGTCCTGGAGCCGTCCAGCAGGCTAAGGAGGCTCGTGCCTGCCAATGTCACCGTTGAGGTGCCTTATACCGTCACCATAACCAAGGCGGGGCAGGCATTCCTCAAGGCAAAGGTGGACATGAGGTATGATTTGATGGATTTCGACACCATAGAGAAAGATGTCTTCCTTGATGTCGGGGCAAACGGCGGGAATTATACGATTGTGGGGCAGTGAAGCGGGCTTCCCTGCAAAAAAAGGGAAATAGCCCCGGGCAGATTCGAACTGCCGTCAACGGGTCCAAAGCCCGCTATCCTTGACCGCTAGACGACGGGGCTGATGAAATAAAAATCCAGAGAAGATGTTTTAATCAGTACTGCCTCGCGGCATACAAATAAATCTCCGCCTTCTTCCCGCACGCGACGCATTTTTCGCTTTTCGGCGCGTCCTTGGAATCGAACAGCGAGCCGCGCATGTTCGCATGCGTCTTCTCCTTCACCGCGTCCGCGCACTTCTCGCCCTCCTTCTGGTCAGTGCAGAACGGCACGCGGACAAAACCATGTTTTTCGAGTTCGCCTGCGAGCGCATCCATGGAATCCGCTTCGCCCATCTGCGCCTTGAACCATTCGTCAGCTTTGGAAACGAGATTCGCGAGCGTGCTCTTTGGAAGTTTTGCGATTTCGCTTTCGAGCGAATCGAATTTTATTTTTGTTTTTTCCTTTGTATCACGGCGTACGACCATCGCCGTTCCGGATTCCATGTCGCGCTCTCCTATTTCTATGCGCACCGGCACGCCTTTCATCTCCCACTGGTTGTACTTGAAGCCAGGGCTGTTCTCGGAATCGTCAAGTTTCACCCTGAGCGAAGCGGAAACGAGCTGTTTCTCGACCCCCTTGCATTTGCCCATCACTTTTTCCCTGTTCTCCGCCTTCACTATCGGCACGATGACGACCTGGACCGGAGCCAGCTCGAAGGGAAGCACGAGCCCGCGCTCGTCCCCGTGGGTGGCAATCAGCGCCGCATATATCCGCGAAATCGCGGGCCCATAGGTGGTCTGCCAGCAGAACTGCTCCTCGCCCTTCGCGTCCGTGTATTTGACGTTGAAAGATTTGGCGAAATTCTGGCCGAGCATGTGCGTGGAAGGCAGCTGGAGCGTGCGCCTGTCCGGAAGCAGCGTGTCCGCTGCGAAGGTGTCCACCGCGCCCGCGAACTTGTCCCACTGCGGCCTCCTGAAGAAGAGGAAAGGGATGCCGAATTTCTGGTGGATGACCTCCTCGGCCATTTCCATGTCCTGCCGGACCTGGGCCATGGCATCCGCTTCGGTGGCGAAAACGTCGTGGGCCTCTATCCAGTGGAACTCCCGCGAGCGGATGAACGGCTTCGTTGCCTTGGTCTCGTAGCGCCACACCTGGGAGGAGTGGTATATCTTGAGCGGAAGGTCCTTGAGCCCGTGAATCCAGAGCGAATACATGGAGTATATGGCGGTCTCGCTGGTCGGCCTCATGGCCAGCCGCTCCTCCAGGTCGTTGAGCCCGGCTTTGGTCACCCAGAAAACCTCGGGTGCGAAGCCCTCGACGTGCTCCTTCTCCTTCATCAGGAAGGACTCGGGGATGAGTGCGGGGAACCATGCGGGCACATGGCCGTTGCGCTCCAGAGCCTGCTCGTACATGGCGTACATCCTTTTCATGGCCATCACGGACCATGGCATGAACACGATGAAGCCCTTCACATGGTAGCGCAGGTCGCAGAGCTCCGCCTCCTTGGTGATAGTGTTGTACCATTCCGAGAAATCCTTTGCCTTGTCTATGTTCAAGCGAAACACCTTCGGATAAGGGCCGTTGGTGCGGCCACGATAAGGTGAATTGGGGAAAGCGGTTTAAAACCCTATTCAGGTTTTGACGGCCTGGCAAATTCCAGTAAAGAAGCCGGCGACATCAGCGCCCGGACGCCGCATTTACGTAGGCCAGCAGCGCTTCGCCGGGAGACCATGCTGATATGGTTGATGGGTCGCCACCATTCCTTACTATTTGCCTTCCATGTTTTGCAATTATGTCAGAAAACCGTACGGCCCTTTTTTCTTCCAACAAGGCGTCCACTAACGCATTCGTCACCTGCCCCCTTCCAGTGGAGGTATTGCTGAAAAAGGACAACTTCGTGCCCGGGTTTTTGGAAATGTAATCTGCAGTGCTTCCTGCGCTGCCACAGTTCCCCGGGATGAACAGGATGTTGCTTTTTTTATTTTCGAAAATTCCTGGAGGGAAGCTCAGTAGAAGGCTATCACTGTGGCCTCTGAACGTTATAATCTGGTTTGGGTACTTTGAAAGTGCTGAGGAGATGAATTTTTGGTTATCCGGGGGCTCGTCACCCATGAAAAGAATTATTCTTGCACTGGCGGTTTCATATGCCAGCTCTCCATCCGAGCCGGTTTTCGGTTTTCCATATTTGGCAAACCATGCCTGGCTGAGCCTCCAGTGGTTTTTTTCCGTGTCGTTCCTGTCGAACACCTGCACCACGGTGGTTTTGCCCTGGCTTTGATAGCTCGCTGGCTCAAATACGCCCCTTGCGGAAAGGGCGCTTATCTTTTTCTTGTTTTCTTCAGAAACAAGTTTTGTGGCAGGGTCGATTCTGTAAAGCAGGAATTCCATGGAATGCATTATCTCCTGCCGGTCTTTATCGGCTCTTCCAGCTGCACGCAACTGTCCTAGACGGGCGGCAAGCTTTTCTGATATTTCGTTCGACAACGGAAGGCGCCTGATGCCATCGAGCGAGTTCGCCAGCAGGAAAAAGTATTTGTTGTCAAATGCATCATGTCCGAGCGGCTCTAGAAGAGCATCCTTTGCCATGGCGATATCGGGATTAGTGAAAAGGGAGTTTCTTCTGCCGTAGAACCTGCCATAATTGATTGCCCGGAAAAGAAAATTCCTTACCGTCTCTTGATCGCACTTATGCTCTTCGAACATGCCTGACATGGTTCTGCTTCCCATGCCCTTTTTCAACCTGTCAAAAAGCATGTGGTTAGTGGAGGTATAGAAATAAGCGGGGTCTGACATAAGCAGGCCGAACACCTGCTCTGTTGTGAGGCTGGCAAGGTATTTTTTCCTTTTGCCGGGTTGGTCATGAAGATCATCCAATGGCCTGCCAGCTTCAATCGCGTAGGTTGGAAGGGAGTATATGTGCGGTATAAATTGCCGTATTGTGATTCTTCCTTCCACGTATTCCGTAAATGCCTTAGCTGCTTTACCCTTCCCAAAATCATCGAGCACCTTGCCGGTCTGGTTTCTTGCGACCTTGGCTATCGCAACAATCGCATCAGGATGCTCGATGAATATCGTGCCCATATCTTCGCCTAAAAGACAATCGAATGCATTCACGGATTCGGATCCTGCGGCCTTGGTTATCTCAGCGAAAGCGCGGGCTGTTTTTCTAGGTTCTTTTACAAACATGTCGACTATTTTTTCATTTATGAAAGCATAGAACGGCCCGGAGGGGCATTCTCCGGTATCTTTCGTCATTGCAATGAAGGCGCTGGTTATTGTGTCAGGTTCGCTTGCAAATGCTGCAGCCATCTTTTCGTATCTAAGAGCGTCGAATGCATGGTATGCCACTCGTCCTGCAGCGTTCGCCATTTCAACGAATTTATCAGGATGCATGACAAACAACCTGGCTATCTTTTCCTCTGCAAGAATATTGAATGCAATATCGGCATCCGAAAAAGCATCCGTTTTCCGCATGAACTTGTTTTTCCGAAGGGCTTTATATCCCGCAGCCAGAATTGCCTTATCGATGTTATCTAAAGCAGCTTTATACCTCTTCAAATCGATCTTGGCATTGTCCTTATTGTCCATTATTGCTCTTGCCACCGCATAAGGGCACTTCTTTCCTAATTTGCTCCTCACCGTGGCTTCTGTTAATTCCTGCTCGGCTACCGCTTCCCGGCCCTGGGCATAGCTCAGTTTCGGGCTGAAACATGAGAGCGCAAGCATCAGGGGCACTGCTGCCGTAGCCACGGTCCGTTTCCAACCCCATGGGAAACGGTAGTGTTGTTTCATAGTACATATTGTGATAGCTCCTAATTAAAAGGTTAGGTAACCGAAAATAGTGTCATGGAACTCCAGCCGAACCAGCTCGCATTTCTCGATTCCTGCGGAGACGCGCGAAAACTCGCGCTCTCGTTCAAGGACCCGCTCGTGGTCCACCACCACGACGCGGACGGAGTGAGCTCCGGAGCCATAGTCGTAGGGGGATTGCGCGATGCCGGAAAGGCTCCTAGAAGCAAATGCATAAGGAAGCTCGATGACGCGGCGATAAACGAGCTCGTGAAAGCGAACGAGCGCGAAATCATTTTCGTTGATTTGGGCGGAGGCAATCCGAGGGTGAACGAGCTCAATGACGTGCTTATCATAGACCATCACCAGACCAGCGGGATAGAAAAGGCGCAGGCCAACCCCATGCTCCATGGAATCGAGGGCTCGGACGAGCTGAGCGCGGCCGGAGCCGCGTATTGCGTTTTCCGTTCCAGGGTGGACCTCGCAGTAGTGGGCGCGGTGGGGGACATACAATCGCCGATGAAGGCCATGAACAGGTGGGTGCTGGAACAGGGGGAGCGCAGCAATGAAGTCAGGGTGGACATCGACCTGCGCTTCTACGGAAGGTATTGCAGGTCCCTGGTCCAGTTCTTAGCCTATTCGGACGACCCCTACATACCCATGATATCATATAACGAGGAGCGGGCGCAGGGGCTGCTCGCGAACCTGGGGATAGAATTGAAGGACGGTGGGCGCTGGAAGGTTTACGCCGACCTTAAGCAGGAGGAGAAAAAAAAGCTGATATCGGAAATCGCGAACATCCTGGTGAGCGGCAACATGGTGAAAAGGGCGAACGACCTGATTGGCGAATCCTACGTGTTTCCGAACAGGCCGAAGAACGAGACCTACGAGGCGAACGAGTTCTCCACACTGCTCAACGCCTGCGGAAGGCATGAAAGGCCGGACATCGGGCTCAGGGTCTGCCTCGGTGACGAATCCGCCTACGGTGAGGCGAGGGAACTGCTCGCGTTCCACAGGAAAATGATAAGGGACGGCATAGGTTTCGCGACATCCCGTGTGCAGGACCTGGGGCCGTTCTATTTCCTGGACGCCCGCGGGGCGGTTGAAGAGTCCATACTCGGCACGGTGTGCGGCATGGTGCTCAGGGCGACATGGGCAAAGCCCATAATCGGCGTGTCGGACGGGGAGAACAACACCATTAAAGTCTCTTCCCGCGCGCCCAGGGCGCTCGTGGCCGCGGGATTGAATCTCGCGCAGGTTATGAGGGCGGGTGTGGAAGCGTCAGGGGGCATAGGGGGCGGGCACAGGATAGCCGCGGGCGCGTCCATTCCAGAGGATAAAATAAACGAATTCCTGCTCGGCGCAGGCAAAGAATTGGGACAAAAGACGTAGAAAATCCGGAGGCAGACGAATCTTTAAATACCCTTGCGGTCTAGCCTAAATCGTGAGAGGCCTCAATCTTTATACTCTGAGAAAAGAGGAACGGGAACCCCCCGGGAGAACGAAGCTGGCTCCGAAGTTCAGGCTCCCCCCTGAGCGCAGCCCATACGCACTTACCTCGCCCGGGAGGGGGCTCAGGCGACGCGACCTGGTGTGGGATTCAGTGCGCCACGGAAAGGAAAGGAGGATGTATTATTATTGCAAGAAGGCGCGCAAGGGCATGGGCGCCTATTATGCGGTGGTCGGCACCCGCAGCTGGTACAACAAGTACGGGCTTCGCGTCCTGAATCCCGACCCCAGGCCATGGCATGAAACAGCGAAACGGGCCCTCGCGCCTGAAAACAATATGGTTGGGCGCGCGCACCCGGCGATATTCTCCACTGTAATCGGCATGACACACGAATCCCGTATGGGCTGCCCGCAGGAAATGCCCCGTGCGTACATTGCATCCGAATCCACGGGCAGGATAACAAATGGCACGGAGCGCGAAATCCGCGGCCAGATGCATGGGGGCATGGCAGCAGGCCATTTCAGCTCATTGGTCCCGGCTTTGCTGCACTTCGCGGAATCCGTAGCGCGCGCAGACGAAGCCGGCCGAAGAATCCCCGCTACGGGCAGTGACGTGCCAGCTAATTCGGCAATCGTGTCCGGCGTACTCCGCACCGTGCCCCAGGCTCTGGCCGCCGGGCTCAGGGCCATCAGTTTCCTGCTGCAGGCCGCTGCAAGCAACGGCGCGTCAAAACCGGCCGGGAATGGGATTGCAGCGCGCGCAGCCGGAGCGGCGGCGGAGCGCACGGAACTCCCGTCAAATCCGCAATCACAGCCAGGATACCCAAAAGACAATGCCCCACAGCGACTGCAGCGCGGGATGGGACAAAGCGCACGGGATGTGGCGCAGGAAATTCGCGGTGATGGAGCAACGGCAGGGCCCGCCGTGGATATGAGTGGCACCGCGGCGGACCGCGGGCCCGGTCCGTTGGACGCCGTGCCCGTACCGGCCATTGCGGCTGCGAAAATCAGCACCAGTCGGACCGGATACGTTGCGTTTGTTAGGCCAGAAGGCAGCGTACAAAGCGCGCAAACCGAAACCTCCGTGGCGGCAAGCTGCCGGATGCCGGAAATGCAGAGTTTGAAGGCCGCGGTAGCGCGCCCTGCTTCCAGTGTTTACATCCCACCCAGAATCCGCGGGAAGGCGTTCCGGCAGATGGTTGTCGGTGCCGAGGCATTGCCCGAGTAATTACTCTACTTATCAGAAGTCAGGCTGCTCAGTATCTCGTACGCCCTCGCGGTGTCCGCCTCCTTGACCACCAGCAGCGTGTCGGTGTAGCATGAGACGAATTCCGCGACGTTTATGCCCTCCTCGGCCAGGGCGTCCAGGATG
The DNA here is from genome assembly GCA_903835385.1 of uncultured Microcaldota archaeon. Classification (GTDB taxonomy): domain Archaea; phylum Micrarchaeota; class Micrarchaeia; order Anstonellales; family Bilamarchaeaceae; genus CAILMQ01. The sequence continues at coordinate 7,251 of CAILMQ010000032.1, forward strand.
TGGGCGAGCACGCCCGGCGTGTCCTCCAGCGAGGGCGGGCTGTGGACGGTTATGAGGTTGAGGTTTGACTCCAGGCGCACCACGGATTTGGAGCGCCCGGCCTTTTCCGCCTCATGCAGGGTGGCGACATAGGTTATCATGCCGCCGCTCTCGGCATAGGACAGGTATTTTATCCTCTCAAGCTCGCGGGAGCATATTATCACCGCGACCTTGCTCCTTATGGAAAGCGAGCTGCCGCGCAAAACCGAGAGTATCCTGCCTTCCAGGTCCTCCTCCCTTTCCCGTATCCTGCCCACCATGCGCACCAGGGCCATCTTCACCGCATTCGAGCGCCGCTCGTTGCCGAAGGCGTCCCTGGATATCCTCCTGGCGAGGGAGGAGTAGTTGGCTATGCGCTCGCGCAGCATCTCCTTGAGGAAGGGGCGTTTCTTGACGTAGAGCCACACCAGCTCGGATATGCTTTCCTGCATGTGTTACATTTGGAACAGAATACAATATAAATGTAACGCAGGTTACGAAATGCTTAAATAGCGGGTCCGGCGCAATGAAATCATGATTGCAACAGTGCCACGGGGCAACATGGGAAGCCATTCAACACGGCGCGCAAGCGGGCCTGATTCATGCCTGGTGCGCGCGATGCCGCTAGCGGACATGGTGCCGCGCATCGCAGGGGGCCATGAGTTCGCATGCGAACCGAGCCTGAAATGCTTTACGCCATCCGACCTGGCACGGATAAAATCCCTGCTGGAGCGCAGCTTCGGGAAAATGCTCGTGGAAGGCTATCTGGACAGCGATGATTTCCGGGGAGTGATTGTGGAAAAGGGGCCGTCCGGCCCGAAGGGCGTCGCCCTGGTGAGGGAAATACCCGGCATACCGTATTCCTACCTTTGCAAATTCGCGACAGACCCGGAGTGCCGGCGTAACGGGGTCGCGGGCGGGCTATGGACGGTTCTGACATCTGAATACAAGCCTCTTGTATGGCGGGTCGCCCAGGGCAATACATGTGCAAACGAATGGTATGTAAAAAGAGGGGCGCAGGGGCCGGTGCAGGTGGGAAAGTGGAACGTGTATTGGCTCGACGTGAGAGACACGGAAGCCGCCAACCTCGCACCCGTAGTGGCGGGAATACCGGAAACGTTCGTCGCAGCGAAGTGAGAACATGGCACAGGCGACTCACCTGCAACTTCTTAGAGAGGGCCGCCTCCAGCCCCCGGCCAACAAGCAACGGCAGCCGGAGGCCGGCAAGCTGCTTTCCAACCTGGTGGTCGTGAAGCTCAGCGGCAAAATCCTGGATGATGGGGGGAGGCTCGCTGCGCTCGCAGCCGACATAAAGGATGCTGTCCGCAAGGGGAGCAAGTTCATAATAGTCCACGGAGGCGGGAAGCAGATAGACGCGGCGCTTTCCCAAGCCGGCATCAAAACGGAAAAAAAGGACGGGATACGGGTCACCACCCCCAAGGCCATGCACGTCATCACAAGCGTGCTTGAAGGCATAAACCACGAAATAGCCCGTGCGGTCAGGGAGTACGGCATGGAGGTCCGGCAGGTGGGCATCGCCGGCGGAGCGCCGGTGGTGTTCGGCAAGCCGATAGGCGACAGCTGCAGCGGCAACGTGGACAAAGTGGACCTTGCGGTGCTCAAGCACGTGCTGGGGAAAAGCGACGTGGTGGTGATGTCCTCCATGGGGCTCCAGGGCAGCGGCGACGATTACCGGTTCCTGAACATAAATGCCGACGAGGTGGCCGCTTGCGTGGCAGCCGGGGCAGGCGCAGGAAAGCTCATCATGCTCTCGGACAAGGCCGTGCTCGGAAGAGACGGCTCGAGGCTGGCGGTGCTGGACCAGGGAGCAGCCGCGCTGCTCATGGAGCAGGGCGTGATAACCGACGGCATGGCAGTCAAGGCCAGAAGCCTGGCCATAGCCGCCGGGCATGTGGAGTGCGTTGTCGTCGCAGGGAGCGAGGAGCGCCTGGCCGGAATCCTGGAAGGCGGTTACGGCGGAGCCACGAGGTTCGTCCTTTAAATATTATACATCAGCTCGCATAAACTGACACCGATAAGGGGAAGATTTATAAAGATGAATAAATTTAACCAGTAATTGACTTACGCTCTTTTTGAGTGCATGGGAGGATAACTGGTCGCCTTGCCAGCGGGTCAAACCGCTGGCCTAATTTTTGAAACGCCCAGTGCCAGATGTTTTTTTTATACGGTGCGCTTATTATTCATATAGATGGCTTGGGCGAGTGGTTCCTATGATTAATATAGACGGTTCTCATGGAGAGGGAGGAGGACAAGTAATAAGGACCGCTCTCGCCCTCGCCGCAATCACCAAAAAAGAGGTATCCATAGACAACATCAGGGCCGGGCGGCCGAACCCCGGGCTCCAGCCCCAGCACCTGGCCGCGGCGAAGGCCGTGCGCAACGTGTGCAGGGGAACGCTCGAAGGCGCGGAGTTGGGCAGCAAAAGCCTGGTCTTCCGCCCTGGAGAGATTGTCGGCGGAAAGTACGATTTCGACATCGGCACTGCCGGTTCTGTCACGCTCGTTGCCCAGGCGCTGATTCCCATACTTCTCACGGCATCCAAAGAAAGCGAAGTGAAGATAACCGGCGGCACCCATGTGATGAAGTCGCCGGGGTATGACTATTTCGAGAAGGTCTTCCTTCCTGCGATACGACTCATGGGAGCGAATGTGGAAAGCAGGATTGTCAGGCCCGGTTTCTATCCCGCAGGAGGCGGAAGGATTGAGATGAAAATAAGGCCCTCCAGGCTCGTTGGCAACGAAATCTGGCCAAAGGAGGAACACGTGAAGGTGCTCATCCGCCTGTCCCGGCTTCCCGTGCTGGTCGCCATACGCGAGAAAAAGATATTCGTCCAGAACGGCATCGAGGACGTCCGGGTGTTCGAGGACGAGGTAAGCTGCCCGGGGAACTGCGTCACCGCCTGGGCCGGGTTGCTGGGCGCTTATGCGCTCGGGGAGAAGGGGAAGAAGTCCGAGGCCGTGGCCCGGGAGGCCTACGATGCCCTGATGAAGGAGAGGAAAAACGATTCGGACGTGGACATGCATCTTGCTGACCAGCTGCTCGTCTATGCGGCGCTTGCTGAGGGCAAAACCTCGTTCAAAACATCAGAAATAAGCGGGCACCTGATGACCAATAAGGGAATAATCGGAAAATTCGCTGAAAAGAGGATAACGGTGGAAGGGAACAGGCTGGTTATTGGGTAGCGGCTGCTTCCTTTTCCGTCTTCGTCACATTCAGCACTTCGCCGCTCTTGCCAAGCGAAACCGAGTAGTAGTCCGGAGAGCTGGCCGAATCCCATTTCACGAGCCATTCGCTTCCCAAATCCCGGACGGCAGGGGTTGCGGACCAGGCGCTTATGAACGAGGCGACGCCTTCCGTCCCTGGGAACGTGTGCGACGCTATTATCGCCTCTTCCGGGAAGCTGAGTATGCAGGTGCCCTCGGTGCAGACCTCGCAGCCCCGGGTTATCACGTCAGGCGGCTGGGGGACGAAATTCTGCACCGGGTAATCATAGTATATGTGCTCCCTCTCCGGGCACGGCGTGTATAATCCCTCCGTGACCCTGGCCTTCACTTCGAAATACTTCTCGCCCTGGCTGTTGAGCATCGGCTTCGTGTCAAGTATGGAGATGTCGGCATTCGGGTACTTCACTGCCAGGTCCTCCAGCACGAACTTCGCCGCGTCCGCGGATTCCACGTTGGGCTTGAAGAACCCGACCGCGCTGGCGAGAAGGGCGATGACCAGGAGCAGCATGATGATGAGAAGCAATTCCCTTCTGAGTCCCATGGGCATCGTTTCAGCTATTGGGATGATAGATTTTTTATAACTAGCGGGGGATATGCCCGGCCGGTCATTTGCCTTCCTTGAGCTTCATGATGGCTTCGGCGATGTCCCCGTTGCACGATTCGAGCGCGGCCCTTGCGTCCTGTTCCGAGGCTCCGGCCTGCTCGGCAACCATTTTCACGTCTTCGGCGCTTACGGAGGACTCGCTGCGCACAGTGCCGGATATCTGGAATGACACCTGGCCCTGGGCAATGATTTTCACGACCTGCGGGTTCTCGACAATCAGCTTGCCTTCCCCGGTCTCTATGACTACGCTCCTGGCATCAACCTCCTCCGAGTTGATGCCCATCTGCTTCATAAGCTGCTGCATGCGCTTCGGGTCCATGCCCGGAGGCATCATGCGAATACCTCTTTGAGCTCCGACTTGCGGATTTCGACGCGCCTTATCCTGGTGATTTTCTTCAGCACGCCGTAGAGATTGGCAGTGAACTTTCCGTAGAGCACGTCCTGCATGAGCTGGTCGAAGTTCACCGCCGAGGCGGATGCGAGGATTTCCTTCACCGTGCTGGCCCGCAGGTTCCTCATGGTATTCTCGCTCACCCGCGCGCCCGTTACCACGATGGCCTTGAGCCGGATATGGACCCCGTCCTTGCTCTTTATATCCACCACCTGGTGGATGAGCGAGCGGCCCCTCCTTGCGAACGTCTTCACGAAGGAAGGCGCTATCTCATGGCCTATGAGCTTCGTGTTTGCCGTGGTTCCCTTCACGTCGGTTATCCTGAACCGCAGCGATGTGAACATGCCCACCTGGCCAGCGCCCGTGACGCCGATGTCGGCGAGCGTTGTCCTGATTATCCTGTTCGTAAGCTGGGCGTCCTCCGTCGCGACCACTTCGCATATCTGCCTGGAGTCGAAAATCGCCGGGGCTGAGACCGCGTACCACTTCTTCTGCTTCCATTTGTCCACTACCTTGGTTTTCTTGGCAGCCATTGGCATCACTTCACGAGGAGCGCGACCTTCTCCGCATCATATTTCCAGCCGGCGGGTATCCTTTTCTTGGCGGCGTAGTACTTCACCAGCCTGCCTATCTTGGATTCCACATGCCTGAGCTTCACATGGTTGTGGATGTCCCTTCTCGTCTTGAGGTGCTCCTGCATCCGCACCGCTTTCTTGATGAGGTTCATCAGGTCGTCCGGAAAGTCCGGCAGCGCCTTCTCCTGCCTGAGGAACGAGACCACACCCATGCCCAGCACCGCCCTGGCGTTGGGTATGGCGTGCTGGTCGCGCAGCGTGAGGCCTATCCTGGTCGGAGGCACGCCCTCCTTGGCCATTTTCAGGATCATTTCCTTCACTTCGGCCTTCTTGGCGCCGGACCATTCCGGAGCTACCGTTGATTTCGGCCTTTTCGTGCCCGCCTTCCCCTTCCGTTTCGAATGTAATCTTGCTATGTACTCACCTCAGATTTTAGTGGAGCCCTTCTGATATCCTTGGAGATACCTGGAAAACTCTGAAAGAGATTTGTATCTATGCGATAGTTTGTTTTTTAATTGTATGTTTTGCGCGAACGTCTGAGAATGGCCTTCGGGCACGAATATGGGGTCGTAGCCGAAACCCGCCTTCCCTTCCGGCTTTTTGGGGATTGCCCCCCTGCATGCGCCCACGAACGTCCTGACGTCCCTGCCGTCCGCGGTGAACGCTATGGCAGCCCGGAATTCCGCGAACCTGTCCGGCACGCCCTCGAGCAACCTGAGTATTCCGGTGTTCCCGATTTTCTTCTGCACCCAGGCGGAGTAGGTTCCGGGAAATCCGTCGAGCACGTGGATGAAAAGCCCGGCGTCTTCCACGAATACGGGCTTTTGCACCTGGGCATAGGCGGCGCGGACGGCTTCGGTAGCGACCTCCTCGAGGCTGTCCGAACGTATTTCGTTGTGCACGAAAGGAAAGTGCCTGACATCCATGCCTTCCTTCCCGAGAATCTCCTTCGCCTCGCGGAATTTGCCGGCGTTGGATGTGGCGAAATGAACCTCCATGAAGAACACATGTTAATATAGATATTTATAGATATCCGGCTGCTGTTGAAAATTAAGGGTTGAACTTATTACGGTTATTCATCGCTTCTCTCCTGCGAACCCATCATCGCTTCTGCGATTTCGCAAGGCAGTACGGGAAATGCCAACTATTTTAATTTACATCAGGCTAATCCGGTTCAGATGAAAAGGAGAACGGGGAATGGAAAATAAAAGGGTGATATGGTGGCACTCAGGAAGTCGGGGAAGAAGGGCGGAAAGGCGACAGGCCCTCTGCTGAAGGAAATAGAGAAGGCGATGCGCAGCGTGAAGCTTTATCCCGTGGCAGTGAACGCGGCTGCGAAGGACGCGGCAGTGGAGGCCCTGCGGAAGGCCTATTCCAAGGGCGGCGACTCCGTGCGGCAGCACGTGCTTTTCCTGATAAACGAGATGGTCGCCCAGGCATCTGACCTGCGGGTGATGAAAACCTACGAGCATTTCAGGCAAAAATCCCCGAAACAGGCGCCGGGCAGCCTTCGGATGAGCGTTTATCGGGAGATGTTCGATTATACCTCTTCGGTTGAAGGGCTTGCGGAGCTGGTGCTCCTGCTGGGCGAGCTGGAGGGGGACGAGCCCGCGAAGCTGCTCTCGCACTTTTTCTCCAGCCTCTGCGCCTCGGACAGCGAACTCAACCGCATGCTGCGGAACGCATCAATAGAGGCCCTGGGCTCCTCGGACTCGCCATACGCGCTGAAGGCGCTGATGGACTACGCGCGGCTAACGGACAGCGACAAGCTTTTCGGCCGCATGGTGGGCGCGCTCTCGGAATGGGCGGGCAAGATTGACACCCTGGAACTGCCTGCGGCGGACAAGGGGGAAATGAAGGAGGATCTCAAGGACCTGATGGCCAAGGAGGAGAAGCCGACGCAGTACGGATAGGCGTGTCCTGTGTCGTGTGTCCTGTGTTCGGGGTTTTGCGATATGGCAAAGGCTGGAGCTGGGATTCCAAAAAGAATCAAGGCGACCGAAGAGACCCCGCCGCAAGCGGTGGGGTGTACCTCATTCGGTCGCCAACTTCCCAAATTGGGTCGCTGCAAGCAGCGGGGTACGAACCCCAATTTGGGAATCGTGCTGAAAGACGGCCGGATCGCAACCGTTTCCTTTCTCAGCCGGAAAGACAGCGCGCTCGAGCTGCGACGATACATAAATTCGCTGATTGCCGAGAACGTCTACCTCGTGCATGACAAAAAATACTCGCTGAAAGAGCAAAAAGAATGGAAGAGAAATTCGCTTCACGCGATGGGAAAGGGCGGGTATTACCATATCGTCGCGCGCGTGGACGGGAAGATCGCCGGGACCACGGACGCGAGGCGCGGCAGGCTCAAGGAAAGAAACAACGTCTCGCTCGGGCTCGCGATTGCGAAGCCGTATCGCGGGGTTGGTTTGGGCGAAGCGATGCTAAGGCTGGATATAGAAACGGCCCGCAAATTACTTAAGCCGAAAAACATATGGCTGTCAGTGTTCGCCCCGAACAAGCCGGCGCGGGCGCTCTACAAAAAGCTCGGCTTCAGGGAGTTCGCCGTGTTCCCGAAATGGATGCTGCACAAGGGGAAATACGTGGATAGCGTGTGCCTGATACTGAAACGCTGAATCAGGGGCTCCGGCCTCATTTCACGTAGGAGTAGTTCATCAGCGTGCTGCACTGGGCGTCCTCATGGAAATAGAGCGATATCACGAGCTTGTAGTAGCCAAGGAAGGGAATCCGGGATATCACCTTGCCCCGCACGTTCTTCGCAGGAATAGGAGGGTTGCCCGTATGGAAATCCTTGTAGTCGAAGACCTGGTTGTCCATTATGGGGTTGTTGTCGCCCTTGGTCAGGTAATATTTGTCCCCGTTGACGTCTATGGTGAAGACCGCCCTGTGCACTATGTCGCCTATCAGGCTGTAGTAGCTGCCCGGGTCGGACTTGTACACTATGACGCTGTGGGAAAGGTTCATCGGGTATTCCCGGCCTGAGAACGTGACGGATTCCAGGCACGGCCCGTAGATGGTGTAGCTCTCGTTCGTGTATTCTATGCTGCAGGTGGAATAGTGGTAGGTGAGCGGGCCCGACACCTCGGCCACGCTCGCCGGGTCGGATATGAACGCCTTGCAGAGCGGCGCATAGGAGTTCGGATTGGAAGGATTGCAATAGGCATAAGCCGAACCGTTGACTTTCAGCCGGGTGTTGTTCCAGAAAAGCGTGGGTGTGCCCTTGGAGAATTCCGCGAACTCATCCCTTGCCATGGATATGTCATATGAGTCTGGCGCCGCGCCCTGGAGCACCACGAAGTCGCCCCTGTAGAGGTTGGGCAGCATGGAACATGAGACCACTGCGGATACCGGCGAGCTGGTGTTGAGTATGAACGATGCTGAGAGCCATATGGCGCCGGCGACCGCCAGGGCCAGGACGGTGTCCAGAAGCTCGTGCTTCCAGCCGGCTTCCCTGGCGCCCTGCCTGATTTCCAGCGCGACCATTGCGAGTATCTCTATGAAAATCAATGCGAGGAGCAACTCGCCGAGCAGCGGGCTGAACCCCTTCAAAAGCAGATAGAGCAGCAGCGTGCCGATGAGGATGGCGAATTGCACGTACGCCTTTCGCAGGCTTCCGGCTAAATCAGCCATAGGACTACCCTACGAGGTCTGAGAATTTCTTCCTGAAGCTGCCGAGCTCTTCGGCAAGCTCCTTGAGCGCCTTGACAACCGCGTCCGAAGGCTTGCCCTTTGCAGTGCGCACAAAGACTATAGGGTTCGCGACCAGCGGATGGCTGACCTTGCAGGCGGCGAAATCCACGGACTTGTCCGCGTTGAGCTTCTCTACGAGCAGCTGGGGGAAAGACTGGTCCGCCCCCACAAGCTCGAATGAAAGCTCGCCCTTCTCTTCTTTCAGTATCTTGACTTCCATAAAAATCACGCTGAGGCGGACGGGTACTCAGAAGACATTTTCCTGCTTTCCTTCCTTCCGCAATTACTACAGATAAGGCTGCCATTTTTTAAATCCATTCCGGCCCTGCAGGCGCTGCAGTATGCCTTCATCACGCCGCAGTCGGGCGCGTTCACGGACACGTCCACGCCCGAGCGCTCTATCTTGGCTATCCTCGCCTTTATCACGTCACCGGTGCGCACCTCGTCCCTCATGTCGCGCACGTAGCTGTTCCTTATGGCGGTGACAGGCAGGACTGCCGATACCTCGATGGCGGAGCCGCTCTTGTCCGCGTCGGCAACGGGCGTGCAGTCCAGGAACGCCTTGGTGGAGCTGACCTTGCGCACCATGCAGTAGAGCTCCAGGCCCACCTTTACCTGGGCTATGTGCCTGGTCTTGTCCCATCCCACCTCGACCCTGCGCTCCCGCTCCCGGACCTCCCCGAACGCGGACGAGTACACCTCGTCGTTCTCGGAGTATGTGTTCTCGCCCGGAACCACTTCTTCAGCGCCGGCTATGTATTCGCCTGGCAGCACTATTTTTTTTGTTTCTCCCATGGGGATGGATTTGCTAGGGAAGAATTTAAAGCTGTTCTTACAGCCGTATTCCCATTAGTCCGGCGATTCGTCGTGCTCTTACTGTATTCTTAGAATTCGTCATCTTCGGTTCTTCTCGTGCTCCGAAAGTCACTTGGTGTTTGACTCCTGCCACGAAAGCCTCTCACCGTTTGACTAATGCTCAGCGAGCAGGAGGGTGTATTCTTAAATAATATTCATCAGACAGTATAGCTGTATGAAAAGGCCCATCTTAGTCCTGTGCGTGGACCGCGACAACGACCTTTACGAGAAGGCGAAGGTCAGCGGGCCCCTCATAGGCAGGGAGAAAAACGTGGACGGGGCCACGCGGCTGGCGCTCGCAGACCCGGAGGACCCGGACAGCAACGCAATATTCTACGCCATCAAAATCTGCGACCAGATGCGCAAGGAGGGCAATGAGGCGGAAGTCGTCACGCTCACGGGCAACAAGCTCATGGGCTACAGCGCGGACCGGGAAATCTCGGCGCAGCTGGACAAGATAATACGGGAGCTCAACCCGGCCTCATGCCTGCTGATTTCGGACGGCGCCTCCGACGAGGAAATCGTGCCCATAGTGAACTCAAGGCTCAAGATAGACTCGACCAAGATAATATTCATAAAGCAGGCGAAGGAGCTGGAGAAGACCTATTTCGTGCTCCTGGAGAAGCTGCGGGACCCGCACTACGCCCGCCTCTTCATAGGCATACCGGCATTGCTCATACTCCTGTTCTCGGTGTCGAGCGCGCTGGGGCTTGGCTGGCAGCCTGCAGGCATCGTTGTCGGGCTGTTCCTGATACTCAAGGGGTTCGGCATAGACGAGGCGCTCACGGGCATCATGAAGGATTTCAGGTTCTCAATAGAGAAGATGAGCTGGATAGCATACATATGCGGCTATGCACTGCTGCTCGTGGGGGGGCTCATCGGCTACCAGACCTTTCTCGACGGCCTCAAGCTGGGCCTCACCAACGAGAAGATGATAGCCTACGTGGTCGGTTCCGTCGCATGGATAGCCCTCATTGCCGCCCTGGTGCTTATCGCGGGCAAGACCGTGGACGCGCTCAGCGAGAGGAGGAAGTATGCGGTGACCACCTATGCGCTCTACGTCGTTGGGTTCACGCTGGCCATGACCGTGCTCAAGATAGGCAGCGAATGGGTGCTCAACATCAAGCCGCCCTATGTGAGCTTCGGGGACTTCCTGCTCACCCTCGCGGCCTCGCTGGCAATAGGCTACTGCAGCACCAGGATAATTACGGCCATAAGGAAGGACATGCTGCTCAACATGAAGCTTGAGGGCAAGGAGGCTGTCAACGAGCACGGCACCTACCTCGGCAAGATAGTCGGAGTGGACGGCAACAAGGGCAACCTCGTGATACAGACCGTTTTCGAGAAGAAGTACTACATGCCCTTCACTGCAATAAGCGCCATAAGCGAGAACGTGGTGCTAAAGGCTGGGGAATAAAAATAAAAAAGACTATTTCCTGAACTGCTTCGACATCTGCCTGATCAGCTTGTCCTTTTCTTTGCAGTCCTTCAGCGAGTGCTGCAGGACTTCCACGATGTTGTCAACCGGTACGATTTCTATCAGGTTCTTCCGGTCCCCGGGCAGGTAGACGTCCTCCATGTTGGATTTCGGTATCAGCACCTTCTTGAGCCCGGTGTCTATGGCCGCGTCTATCTTGGAGGTCACGCCCCCCACAGGCAGCACGCCGCCGCGGACATCAAGCGAGCCGGTCATTGCAACCGACTGCTCCACGGGTATTCCTGCCATGGCCGAAATCACGGCCACAGCGGTTGAAATCGAGGCGCTGTCCCCCTCGAGCCCCTCGTAGGTCTGGAGGAACTGGATGTGGATGTCCGTCCTGGAGATGTCCGTGCCGATGTGCTTCTTGATGATGGCAGACACGTTCTCCACGGCCTCCTTGGCTATCTGGCCGAGCTTGCCCGTGGCTATGACCTTGCCCTCGCTCCTGGACGCGGCCGGGGTCATGTCCGCCACGATGGGGAGCACGAGGCCGGCCGCGGAATTGCCGAGCACCGCGAGCCCGTTCACCCTGCCTACCGAAGCGCCGGACACCAGCACGGTCTGGTACTCTTTTTTCTGCTCTATGAGCTTGCTGCTGAGCTGCGACTCGATGGACTTGAATATCTTTTTCGCCTTGAGCACGTGCTGGGCGTCCACATAAAGGGCCTTTTCCTCCCTGGCCACGTCCCCTGCCGCGCGCACCAGGCCCCCGAGTTCGCGCAGGTTGAGCGTGAACTTCCTCTTGCGGCCGGCATAGCGCCTGGCTTCCTCGATGACCTCATGGACCGCGGCATAGGTGAAGTGAGGTATCTTGCCGTCCTTCCTTACCTCCTGGGCCACGAACTGGATGAGCTTGTCCTCGTTCTCCGGAGTGTCCGCCATGGTGTCTTCCACATAAACCTCATATCCGCCGCCCCGGATACGGGAGCGCAGCGCTGGATGAATCTGCTGCATGTCCGGCAGGTTGCCGGCCGCCACTAGCACGAAATCCGTGGGCACCGGCTCGGTTTTCACCAGCGCGCCGGAGCTCATCTCGCTCTGCCCGGTTATGGGGTATTTCCTCTCCTGCATGGCTGTCAGCAGCTCCTGCTGCCAGTTGAGCTTCAGCGACGCGATTTCGTCTATGAAGAGCACGCCCTTGTTGGCCCTTTGGATGGCTCCCGCCTCGACACGGAGGTGCGGCGGCGTGCCGAGGCCTCCGCTCTGAAGCGGGTCGTGCTTTATGTCGCCGAGCAGCGCGCCGGAGCGGGTTCCCGTGGCGTCAACGAACGGGGCGGTGGATTTCTCGGTGTTGTCCACTATGAGCTTGGGCCTGCCCGCCTCCTGGGGGCTCAGGCCGCGCTTGAGGCCTGAGAACGCGTTGGAGAACGCGTAGAGCACTCCCATGAACAGCAGCATGCCGGCTATGAAGAGCTTGGTGTTGTCCGGCAGGCTGGTGAAGAACCATATGGCGAGCGATATCATTGCAAGGAACCCGAACACGAGCGCGGGCGACACCTGGTGCTGGGCGTCCACAACCCGGTTTATGGTGGTTATGCGCCGCCCTAACCCGATGCGGAGCAATGACGCGCGGGAACTGCCGTTGCCTTTTTTCGCTGCGTCCCGCAGCGCGGCGACCTCCTGGGGGGTGTAGTAGTCCCTGAATTCCTTGTGCTTGCCCAGGTAGTCCATGTCCGGGTAGGTCTTCACCACCTCTATGCGGGGCTGGTTCTCGTTGTTCTCGTTGGGGATGGCGAGCACGTCGGCCAGTTCCTCCAGCGGAAGCAGCTCGGCCATGGCCTGGGCGAGCATGGACTTGCCGGTCCCTGGCGGGCCGATGAGCAGCACGTTCCTCTTCTGGGCGGCGGCCTTCTTTATTATCTGCACCGCGGCATCCTGGCCCACCACCTGGTCTATGGTTTTCTTCGGGACTTCAATCTCTTCCGTGGTCTTGAACTGCTTCAGGATATCACCTGCACGCCCTTGAAGGCGATGCGCGGGGCTATCATGTCGCCCATCGTCTCCCTCCTCTTCTCTAGATATAATTTGCCATTAAGTAGTTTAAATATGTTGCCGCTGATGAGGAACCCGCGCACCGGCACCGGAGCGGCTTTGCCCGCAGTGTGGAACGCCACGTTGACCTCCAGCCCGAAATCGCCGGTGGTGGTGTTCGCGGTGTGGGCGCCGTGGAGCGCGTGCACCACCACGCAACTGCCCAGCTCCTGCTCCAAATCCCCATAATCGCCCGCGGCTATACTGATGTTCGAGCGGCCCGCTCCGGGAGGCGAATTGAAGTTCGGCCTGGAGCAGAAACCCGAGGCGTCCACGCCTTCGAGCGCCGCGGTCTCGCGGTCATAGATGAAATTCCCCAGGACCCCTTTCTCTATGAGCGGTATGCGCCTGGACGCCGTGCCCTCGTCGTCAAACGGCCGCTCGCCGCTGGCAGGGGCAAGCGGGTCGTCGTGGATGCTCAATGCCGGGTTGAACACCTGCTGCCCGAGCTTTTCTGCGAGCAGCGACGTGCGCTTCCGCTTCCACTCGCCAGAAAGGGACGGGAAAAGGACGCTGAGCACGTCCTCCAGCGCCGTGAGCTCGAAAATTACTTCGTAGAAGCCGGGCCCGAGCTTTTTGGCATTTTTCATTGCCTTTGCCATGGCTCCTGCCTTTTCCCCGAGGCCGGCCAGGTCCGTGGGAAGCGAGAGGCCTTCGAAATATGAGAATCCGTATCCGTTCCCGTCCGTTGCCTCCACGAAGGCGGAGAAGGCGGACGTGCCGTAGGAACCGGAGAAGCCTTCACTGTTCTCCAGGGCGATGGTTTGCCTGCCTGCGGAAAGCATGATGCGCGGCTTCGGCGCGTGCTTTTGCGCGCCTTCGCGTATCTGGCCCAGCATGGCCTTCATCTCCGAGGCGCCCAGGCCGCTTATTTTCCGGTCAGGGGGCCGGGGCGTTGGACAAGCCGCCTTTGGGGCGAACGAAAAGCCGGTTTTCGGCGAGTACGCCGACAACGAAGCCGCCAGCTCCCCTGCTTTTCCGATGCCTGCTTCGCTCTCGCAGTAGGCGAATCCGAGCCTGCCGCCCTTTAGCACGCGGATGCCATAGCCCTTTTCGCCGCTCTGTTCCTTGGATTTCATCTCTCCGGACGAGAACGTGAGTGAGATGGAGGACTCTTCGGAGCAGAATATCTCATGGCCGCTGACAGCCTTGCCAAACTCCCGAACCATACGGTTTTATTACCCGGCGGCATTTAAAAAAGGCTCATGGGTGGAGACGAAACCAGATTGTTTGTTTCCGTGGAGGTTCCTCTGGGACTGCGGGAAAGGATAGCAAAACTCGCGCAGGAACTGCCCCCGGATGCAATAACCCCGGTCAGGCCGGACAACATGCACCTCACGCTCAGGTTCATGGGCGAGGTTCCGGAACGCATGGCGGGCGACATAGGGCACAGGCTGCAGGGGGTGGAGTTTGCGAAGTTCGCGGTTTTGCTCAAAGGAGCGGGCGTTTTCCCAAGCGAGAGCTATGCCCGCGTCGTGTGGGCCGGGGCGGAGAGCCTGGAACTGGACGCGCTCGCAAAAAAAGTCATTGAGGCGCTGCGCGGAATAGGAAAGGAGGAGGAACGCGGCTTCTCCGCTCACCTGACAGTCGCGCGCGTGAAGAGAAAAATAGGCGTGAAAGAATTTTTGCAGAGGCATGCAAACGAAGAGTTCGGCGCTTTCGTTGTGGAGCGGTTCTGCCTCATGCGCTCGGAACTCAGGCCGGGAACGCCGCCCAAATACACGATAGTCGAGGCGTTCGGCGCGAAGGGATGACGCGCGCATTAGGAATAAAACTGCCTGAACTACGACGCTTTATCTGCAAAGCCCCACCAATCCAGTTAGCTTTAAAATGAGAACATGGAAAAGCAGTTGGGAGATGCATGGTTCCTAAGGCAGATATCAGTTTTACTGAGAAGGTTCTCCGTGCGTTCAAGAGAATAAGCTCAGAGATAACGATAGAAAGCCTCGAACACGACTTCAGCCCGCGCCTCGGCAGATTTTTCTGTGAGGAAGTCCTAGGATTTGACAGCAATCTTATCCGCTATGAACGAAGCCGCACCGATTTGACTATGCTGGATGAGAACGGCGCCCGTGTCGTTCTTATTGAAACCAAGCGCCCAAAGGAAAGCTTGGACGCTGAGAAATGGCGCGAGCAGGCAGGCAAATACGCAGACGCCTCCACTCGTTTCATTGGGCTGACTAATGGCTATCGTTTCCTTCTCTGGGAAGCTACAAAACAGGGCAGGATTCTTCGGGTGGACCTGGATTTCAAGGCACTGGTTGACGCAAAGAGAGCATCTGAAGACAAAATATCCACCAGGGAAGCGGAGCAGATTCTTTACCTTGGCAATATAACCAAAGAGCAGGTTTGGAGCGAGGCAAAATACGGAAAGTTTGATGAATATTATGCCACGGTAGACGTTGCGGAAGAGAAAGGGTTTGAAAGGCTCATCGAACAGCTTAACTACATTTCAAATGACCTTATGAAGCAGTACACTTACGCAGCTTTTGACGAGTATTATGCAGGCTATGCGCAGTACAAACAGACGAAGGGCGAACTCGATGAGATAAAGAAGGCGAATGGCAATAACAAAAAACATGCTGCTGACATAGCCCGCTACGAGCTGAAAACCGAGGGCAAATACAAGAAGTACTCCGACTTTTCTGGTTATTTCATCTGGAAAGCACTCTCCAACCGCCCGGATGACAAGGAAGAGGAGAACAAGCAGGTATTCTGCAAGGAATCAATCTACCTGCTCATAAACAGGCTGCTTTTCATCAGGATTTGCGAGGATAGGGGTTTGCTTGGCAAGAAAATATCCAACGGCGGCATTGAAAGGCTGCGCGAGCAGCTTGCCGAGCCCATTCTTGGGGAAACCGGCGTATTCAAACAGATAGTCCAGTTTTCCTATGGCGGGGCAAAGAACATCTACGGGCACTTCTACGAAAAGGACAATCCGCTTGACTGGTACGAAAGCGGCGATGGGGAGCTCGACAGGGCGCTTAACCGTGTGCTTTGGATTCTCAACCAGTTCAATTTCGCCAAAGTGGACAGGGACATTCTCGGCAAGCTTTACGAGAAATACCTGCCCAAGGACGAAAGGAAGAGGCTTGGCGAGTTTTACACCCCCGAGGAAGTCATTGACTACATACTTGACGCTGTGGATTATGTTCCATCCAAGGCGATTGAGAATAAGGACCTGATAGACCCTGCCTGCGGTTCAGGCGGCTTCCTTGTCCGCGCCGCCAGGCGCCTGATTGCGCGGCAGGCGGTTAAATTCGGCAAGGCAACGCCGGCGGAGGCACTGAGCAACAAGCACTGGCCCGAAGTGTACGCGCGCCTGTCCCCGAAGGAGTGCGAGGAGATTGTGGACTCGGTTGCAATGCACATCCACGGCTTTGACATAAACCCGTTTGCGGTGAACATAAGCGAGATGAACCTGCTTTTCCAAGTCATTGACCTTTACTCAAAAGCCGTCAAGGAGAACAGAAGCTTCAAGATTTCGCGCTTCAAGGTATATGAAACCGACTCGCTTGAGATGCCCACTGACCAAACCAACCTCGCGCACTTTTCAGGCGCGACAGGGAAAAGCCTTGCCAAGGATAAAGACGTAAGCGACGAGATGAAAAAGAAAAAGTACGATTTTGTGGTCGGGAATCCGCCTTGGCTAGGAATATTGAAAATGCAGAAGCAGACGATGGCTGCGTATATGAATTATCTTTCTGCTAAAGGAAAGTTCGACATTTACGTTCTTTTCATTGAACTTGGAACGAAAATGCTTAACAAAAATGGGAAGTTAGGGTATATCACTCAAAATCGTTTTCTTAAAGTCGGTTATGCTGAAGCTCTACGGGACTATCTTCAAAAGAATGTGGCACTCAGGCAGATTACTGACTTTGGAGACATAAAAATATTCTCAGATGCGACAAATTACCCCTGCATAATTATCTTTGAAAATGACGTGCCAAGTTCATTCATTTACATCGAATTTAAATCCAAGGCCGAAGAAATAGCCTCAGAAGAACTGCTGTCTATTGTTCGGAAACAGTGGTCTGAAACAAAATATAACGACGAGTATTTCAAACTCAGCACCATAAAACAGGAAACGCTGAATAGCTCAGGATGGAATATGAGTTCGGTCGGAAAAGGCTTCCTGATAAATCGGCTTAAAGAACTTGAAACCCTTGCGAATTATACGGAGAAGATAATGCAGGGCATTACTTGTGGTGGAGAGGGTTCAGATGATATTTATTATGTGCTCAGACAGAATATCGAATCTTATAAAATCGAAGAACGTATTTTGAAGAGGGTTATGAGGGGAAAGAATATCCGAAAGTACTCGGCTTCATTTTGTAACGAAGACTTGTTGTTCCCTTATGAAACGAACGCGACACCGGTTGACTTGCGCCTCTATCCTGGTGCTGCGAGATACCTCGCTCAATTTAAGGACAAGCTAAGTGGCAGAGTATTGGATGGAAAGGGGATCATGCAGTGGAACAAGGAATGGTTTGAACTCTGGAGAGCAAGAGAACCGGATTTTTTTGAAAAGCAAAAAATAGTCTGTCCACGGATAGCTGAAAAGAACAGATTTGCTCTTGATGACACTGGCGCTTATTTGTCAGACTCGGCAATAGCCATTATCCCGAAAAAAATCAATATATATCTTCTTTTGGGGTTGCTGAACTCAAAACTTCTCGGTGCGTACATCACTGCGATATCACCGTTTGTTCAAGGCAAGTATTACAATTATAGCAAAGGCTACGTTGAAAAATTACCAATTAAACTTCCCTCCAACAAAACCGAAGAAATAATTTCTGAAAAGATAACTTCAACGGTCAAAGAACTGATTAAACTCAAAAAGAAAGATGCAAACGCAGATACTAAGAAACTTGAGGACGGGATTGACGACCTCGTTTTTGACCTTTACGGCATAACGCCCGAAGAGCGCAAGATCATTGAAAAAGCGGTTAATGGATGAAAAATAGTGAACACCGCCTGAAAGCAATTGGCGGAATGCACGAACTCGGAATAAATCCTATTTCTGCACCCAAAGTCGCATGAACGACGACGTTTGGAAGCGAAGGGCGCCAGTACGCTGCGGAAATCGTTCTTTTTAAATTGTTCTAATTAAAGTCATTTTATGACTACTTTAGAAACACTAAAACAGCATAGGGACAAACCGAGCCCGGGTTACACCAGCCCGGAGAGGTTCAAATTCAGCTATCGCTACCCGCTTCTTTCAAGAATAGAGAAAAAATTGAACAGGGTTGCCATAGGCGTGGCGCTTTTTTCGGCAATAGCAATAGGAGGCGCGAACCTGGGCACCTATTTTGATTACATTCGGAACAATTTTGACTACGGGAAGTTCGGGAACAGGACAGCCATAAGCCTGAGGAACGCCCCGCAGAACGATGCGCTTTTGGAGGAGACGCTCAGGACCGCGAAACTGGCGGTGGTCGGCCATGCCGCGCCACAGGAAGCGTCTCTTGAGCTGGAACTGGACAGGATGGGCGGTACCCTTTCAGCGCATTACCAGATGGTCTGGAACACGAACAAGGGAATGAAAAAAAGGGACGTCGAGGACATCACCATCACGTGGAAGCTTGATGCGCAGGGAAGGTTCGTGCCGCAGAAGGCGGTTACCCGCTATCATTACAAGACGGTCTGCTTCGACCTGCCGCAGTACAGGAAACCCGTGATAGTAATACAGAATCCCGCGCACACGCCGGGCATACCTGGCACGGTGCCCCACTACGCGAACAACGATTATGGCGTGGCGGACGTCTTCACGGATTTCAGCGCGGGAAAGTGGGCGGGCTCGTGCCTTTCAACCGGACTGCCACAGGAATTCAGGGCGCTCGGCGTTGACTTCCGGACGGAAATAAAAATAAAGTAGCTGCCGGCCGGGCAGGCATCCGGATTGGCAGGTTCCCGCCCCAGTATTTTTTTAACCTTGCGTGTCCAATGTCCCCCCATGCATTCAATGGTCCCACACGAAACCATCGAGCGCGAGGGCTGGGACTACGTCGCCAGGACGCTCATCGCGTTTCCCATAGACATCCCCATGGGCATGGAGCCGGAAAACGCGAAGCTCGTGCGCCTGCGCAAGGAGCTCCAGGTGATGAAGCACGCCCTCTACGGGCAGCTCATGGCGTTCAACGGAAGCGGCGCCATAGACGCGTCCTTCCTCATAGGCACCATGAAGGCGGTCGCGCGCATCGAAGCAGGGCTTGAGGCGCAGGGCATTAAAAACCTGGGTTTCGTATTGCTGCTGAAGCTGCTGCTCCGGCGCATGAGGAAACAGAGGCTATTGGTGAAAAAGCCCATGGAGACGAGGGGCGAATTCGGAAGGATGAAACGGGTTGTTGAGCATGCAAATTCTTTATGAGAAGCCCCTGAAGGTGGAACTGACAGAAAATCAGGTTTTCGTGGATGGCAGGCCGCACAAGAGGGACGCCCGGAAGCTTTCGGAGCTCAAGGACGTGCTCAGGGGAAGGGTTCTGCCGGATTTCGAGGGCGACCCTGACATATATTACATGTTCAGGCAGGTCTACAAAAAGAACGGCATGCGCTTCGATATCACCGTGATACCCGCAAGGGCGATACTGGACGAGTGCGCCAAGACTTATGGCCACAGCCATCCTGCGGCGGAAGAGGGGCTCGGCTATCCGGAGGTCTACCAGGTCCTCAGCGGCACCGCAATCTTCCTTCTCCAGCGCACCAACCACGACCGCTCTGTGGACGTGAGCCTCATAAGGGCGGACGCCGGGCAGGTGCTGCTCATACCCCCGAACCACGCCCATGTCACCATAAACCCCGCGGAAACCACGCTCGTTCTCGCGAACCTGGTGGCAGACGGCTTTGATTCCGATTACTCCGAGTTCAAGGAGAACAGGGGCGCGGCGTTCTACTACCTGTCGGACGGCAACATCGAGCAGAACGCGGCTTATGTGGTGAAAAACATGGTCCGGCCGACTGTTGCGCAGTTCAACAAAAAATTCGCTTTCGCATGCAAGGACATACTTTCAGAGTTCGACTCCCAACCCGAGAAGTTCGAGTTTTTGAAAAAACCGAGCCTGCTGCGTTTGAGCAAATAAGTCTCCCGTTATCAGAGAACCGTTGTTTTCTTTCTGCGTACCAGGGAGACGTCCACAATGTCCGACGATTCGGACATTGGGACCCGCCCTATTGTCCGACGCATCGGACAATGGGGCACCATGTTGCCCGGCAACATGATTGTGCCCGCGTTTGTGCGGGCACGTGGTCGTCTTCAGTAATTCGCATGCTCCGTCAGCCGTGGGCGGCTTCTCTTGTCAGACTCAGAGATGTATCGCCGCGACTTTTGCCACTTTTCCCTGTGCTATGCGGTCCGACCCGCCTCCTGTGCCGCCCAGCTGCTTTAACGCTTCCGCGAGCAGTTCCTTTGCCTTGAATTTGGAGTTCTTCCCAGCCGCGCAGATTATGTTCCCTTCCTTGTTCATGACGCATGCCGCTGAGCAGTCGCTCTCGGCTATGAGCTGGCCCAGCTGCCTGAGCATGGCGGCATCCAGCTCTAGCGTCCTCACCTGGGGCTTGTCCGCACCGTGGCTCATTATTTCCTTCGCCTCAAACCCCACCATCTGGCTGCCGAGTTTTTCCAGCGCCTTGCGCTGCTCCTTCCATTCCCTGAAGAAACGCTCCACGGTCTGCACCAGCTCGGAATCGCTCACGCCCAGGACGTCGGAGGCCGAGCGCAGCAGCTCCTCCTTTTCCTGCATGTGGCTGATGGCAGCGGCGCCCGCCTTGTACACTATGCGCTCCACCCCGTCCTGCACGGATTCGCGCTTCACTATCTTGAACGCGCCTATCTGGCCCGTGGAGGAGAGCATCTGGTGCGTGCCTCCGCATGCCTCGTGGTCTATGTCCCCGACGGACACCACGCGCAGCTCCTTGCCCGGCACAGCACCGCCCTGGTAGAGCCTGAACCCGAATTTTTTCTCAGCCTCGTTCCTGGGCAGGACATTTGTCACTATCGGCATGTCCCGCATTATGTACTCGTTCACCTTCAGCTCTATCTTCCTCAGCTCGGCCGGGGTTATCCTCCGATAATGCGTGACGTCCAGGTGGCCCTTCTCGTCGTCCTTGTGCGAGCCCGCCTGCCAGATGTGCGCTCCGAGCACCTCGCGGCATGCGGCGTTCACCAGGTGCGCGGAGGTGTGGTGCCTGGCTATGGCGGTCCGCTTCGCGATGTCCACGATGCCGCTTACCTCCTGGCCTTTTTTCAGCACGGCCGCGTTCTCCACCTCGTGCAGCACGACGCCGGCATTCTTTTGCACATTCAGGACCCGGTACACCGTACCCGCGGCCTCCAACGCCCCGGTGTCAGCCACCTGGCCCCCGCCTTCCGGATAGAATCCGGTCTGGTCGAGCACCACGTATTTTCCATTGAGCACTCCGAGTATTTTCGCCCTGAACATCCGCTCCTTCGTATAATAAAGGTCTTTCGTCCTGGGGAAATCCACGACATCCGCGGCGAGAAGCTTCACTCCCTGCTCCCCGCGCTTCCCTTCGGCGTCCCCCTCGCCTTCGCGCACGCTTGAATAGAAGTTGCCCGGCAGTTGCACTTCAACGCCGTTCTCTTTCGCGATGCCAACCACGTATTCCGGCGCGATTCCGTTGGAGCGGTAGAGCGTGGAAAGCTCGGCGCCGGTTATGCTGCCGCTGCTCTCGCGTTCCTTGTTCGGAACGCCCTGCTTCGCGGCCTTGGCCCTCTTCACGATGCTTATCACCATGAGCCGCGCCTTTTCCTTGGTCGCGTCGTAGCGCTTCCTCTCCTCGGCCATGACGTCTATCACCGTTGGCACGCCGTCTTTCAGGTGCGGGAACATATAGGCCACGTGCCTTGCATGGGCCTCCACGATTTTCGCGTAATCCAGCGTGTAGCCGAACTGCTCGCCGAACCCGAACACGCGGCGCAGCAGCATGCGTATGTTGTAGCCGCCCCCCGAGTTGGACGGGAGCATGCCGTCGGTTATGGAAAACAGCGATGTCTTGAGGTGGTCGGCGGACGCGTAGAGCGCCTGGAGCGGCAGGACGGTGTCGAAGAGCTCCTTCTTCCCTATGCCGAGCAGCGCGGCCACGCGCTCCTTCTCCTTCTCCATGTCCGCGACCTCGTCCTCGTTGAGCGAGCCGGCGAGCTTGGCGTATTTTTCAAAAAGCGCTTCAGGGACCGAGACCCCGGCCTCCTTCTTCATCTCCGCGATGACCGGGCCGAAGACCGTCTCATAGCTCGTGAGGTCGCCGCTGGTTATCCAGGAGAGCCGCTCGAGCCCGGCGCCCATGTCGATTACTTTGGTTTTCAGTTCCCGGTTCCCAGTGGGGGTGGACTCGTACTGCATGAAGACGCAGTTCCCCAGCTCGAGGCCGCGCACGAAATATTCTATGCAAGGCCCGTAATTGCCTCCGCCCGCCCAGACGTCCTCCTGGAATATCAGCTCCTTTTCCGGGATGCCGAGCGCGGTGAGGTAATTGATGTCATGCTCCAATGCCTCGTCCTTCCAGTAGAAGAGCCCGGTCTTCTTGGTGTTGAACGCGTGCTGGCCGACCATGACGAAGTTGGTGTAGTGCCTCCCCGAAACGCCCACGTTGCTGATGTCCGGGAAGCGGATGCATGCCTGCGGCACTATGAGCGGATTATGGGGCGGGTCCAGCTCGCCGTTCACCACATAGGGCTGGAAATCGTTGATGGACGCGATGGTGAAGTAGAGGTCATCCCTCCACCTGGCGACCGTGGGGTATGGCTTCACGTACCCATGGCCGTGGCTTGTGAAATATTTTTCTATCGCCTTCCAGGTGTCTATGTAGCCGAGCTTCTTTTTCACGGGCGTGGAACCGATGAACTGGTAGCCGATGCAGGAGGAATCGCCGCAGCGCTCGCGCTCCTCCAGGCTCCAGAAGTTCCTTCCGCAGGCCTTGCACTTCCTCCTGGCAAAACCCCGTTCCGTGAGGCTTTTGAGCTTGTAATGCGTTTCCCAGTCTTTGGAGAACTGCCTGCGCAGTTCGTTCTTGTCCACGTCCATAAACATGCCCCGAAATGAATGGTAGAATAACGGGATGGATCACATTCAGGATGCTTCCCCGAAAGGTTCCTCTTCGGGCCCTGCCGGCTGCGCTTCTGTTTCTTCCTCTGCCGGAACTTCCCCCTCTCCGCCCGCTTCTGGTGATTCCTGCCCGCCGCCCTCCTGTTCGCCGGCATCTTCCGCGGCTTTTTGCCCCTGCACGGATTGGTCAACTATGGCGCTCGTGGCCCCGAAGAACCTGGCTGCGGCCCCTAGCGCCTTCTCCGCGTCCTTCTGGAGCCTCTTGGCGCCGCCGAACATGCCTGCGAGCCGCCCGATGACACCGATCCTTGAGAGCTGCTCGACCTCCTGCCACTCCTCCACCTTGACCACATCCCCGTATTTCTCGCGGAGGTAGCGGCAGCTGGTCTCGAGGTCCGGCGCCACCTTGCCATCCAGGAAAAGGACGGCGGATGACGCGATTCTCATGCTGTCCCTTGCGAGCGTGATGGTTTCCCCATAGTCGGACTCCGAGTTCTTCCGTTCGGCTGACTCCAGCAGCCCTGCGGCCGCAGAAAGCGCGTACGCTGCGCGTTCCGTGTCCGGCATCCGCGTGCTACCGGATTCCTCCGCATTGTCCTGAGTGGAATCCCCCGGCTCGCCCTCCATGGCATAATCTAGCCTGATGCAAATTAAAATAGTTGGCATTTCACCGATGGCTTCGCGAGCAGCAGTTTATAGCGGACGAAGCGATGATAAGAACGCAGGAAGAATGGAAATGACTGACAGAAAAAAGTTCAACCCGTGATTTGCAACAGCCTCTCGGAGTAGTTTTTTATTACTTTCCCAAGAGAATAGGCTACTTTAAGTGATGCTATGGAACTTCATGAAAGGATTTTCGAATTAGCGCTCACCAGGTCGTTTTTCATGCCGTCCAACGAGCCCTATGGGGCGGTGAGCGGGTTCTACGAATACGGCCCGGTCGGCAAGCTGATGAAAAGCAGGATAGAGAATCTCTGGAGGCAGATGTTCATAAAGGAGGAGGGCTTCCACGAGGTGGAGACCTCCATAATCACGCCGGAGATAGTCCTCCAGGCATCGGGCCATGCCGCTAATTTCGCGGACCCGGTCGTGGAATGCAGGGTGTGCAAGACGCGCATGCGGGGCGACACGCTGATGGAGGAGAAACTGAAAGCGAAGGGCGGCGAGAATCAGGGCGCCAGGTGGGACGGGAAGCTGGACACCATAGACCGCGTGATAAAAGAGAACGGCATCACGTGCCCCAAATGCAAGGGCGAGCTCGCCCCGGCCGCGATGTTCAACCTCATGTTCAGGACCGGCATAGGCGGCGAGCAGGCGGTGGCCTATGCGCGGCCGGAGACCGCCCAGGGAATATTCACCGCGTTCCCGCGGCTGTTTCGGAACCACGGCGCGAAGCTCCCCCTCGGCGTGGGGCAGGTGGGCAGGAGCTTCCGCAACGAGATATCACCGCGCAAGGGGCTCGTGCGCATGCGCGAGTTCACCCAGATGGAGCTGGAGTTCTTCTTCGACCCGGCCGAGCAGGAATACCCTGCCATGGCTTCGGTCGCGGATGAAAAGATGAGGTTCCAGAGGAACGGGGCGAGCGAAATGAAAAAAACGTCCGAGCTCGTCGCTGCGGGAATCGCCACGAACGGGATAATGGCGTATTTCCTGGCAAGGCAATGGCAGTTCTACAGGGCGATGGGCATCCGCGAAACAGAGATGTGGCTCAGGGTGCTGCCCAAGGAGGAGGTCCCCCACTACTCCAAGGGCAACGTGGACATGGAGGTGCAGACCTCCTACGGAAACATAGAGACCATAGGAAACGCCTACAGGACGGATTTCGACCTGGGGGCGCATGCCAAATTCAGCAAGAAGGACTTCTCGGTCTTCGTTGAGGCGAGGAAGGAGAAGATAATCCCACACGTGTTCGAGGTCTCCATGGGCGTGGACAGGCTTTTCTTCTGCCTTCTGGAGCACTGCTTCAGGGAAAAGGACGTGAAGGACGAAGCCGGAAACCATGCACCTGCGGGTGCAAGTCCTCCAGCTCAGGAGGGAGCTGTAGGCTGGAAACTGGGGACCGGAAAGGACTGGGAGTGGTTCGACTTCCCGCCCGTTGTCGCGCCCTACCAGGCCGCCGTGTTCCCTCTCATGAAAAAGGACGGGCTTGCCGAGAAGGCGCAGGCGCTCGCGGGCCTGCTGAGGAAGGATTTCGACATTTTCCACCAGGAGGGCGGCTCCATAGGGAAGCGCTACGCGCGCGCGGACGAGATAGGATGCCCCTACGCGCTCACCGTGGACTATGACACGCTTCATGACGACACGGTCACCATAAGGTACAGGAACGACGGAAAGCAGGAAAGGATTAAAATAGCGGACTGCGCAGCGGTCATAAAAAAGAACATCTCCGAAGCGAGGGTGACTCTATGACGCTTGTGCGTTCGAGATTGTGCTGGATTTTCGCGTTTCTGGCTTTCGGCCTGCTGCTTGCAGGCTGCACGAACCCGCCGGTGCCGGGGCAGAATGTCACGCCCGTGATAAATGGCACGAATGGCACCAACGCCACCGCCCCTGCGCAGAACGGAACCAATGTCACGATAATCACGGGCCAGCAGCAGAACCAGACCGTCCAGCAGCAGCAGAACTACACGAACCCGGCCCAGCCCGTGGAATCCAAGGAGATAAACTACACCTTCCAGCCCAACGACACCCTGGTGATTTATTTCATATACGTGGGCGACCAGGCAGACAAGCTACAGGGCGATGCAATCCTGATAAAGAAGGGCGACCTGGACGTGCTCGTGGACGCGGGCGCGGCCCAGGCCGGCGGCAGGGTGGTGGATTTCCTGAGGACCAAGGGCGTGGATGACGTGGATGTGATGCTCTCCACCAATGCGGACCCGGCTCACTATGGGGGCATGGGCGCAGTTGCCGCCGCCTACAGGGTTGAGGAGTTCTGGTGGACGGGCAAGACGTTCAATGACCAGGCCTATGCCAGCCTCGGCTCGGACATGTCAGGCATGGTGAAGACCGTGCGCAACGTGAGCCGCGGCTTCAACATGACGCTCGACGGCATCCAATTCTCCGTGCTCAACCCGGGGCCGAAACCGTTTGGAGACTTTAATAATGACGCCGTGGTGCTCAGGGTGCAGGACAGGAATTTCTCGGCAGTGCTGCTTTCCGGAGTGCAGTTCGGCGCCCAGAACGAGCTGCTGAACGAGCAGAAGAAAAGCCTGCTCAGATGCGACGTGATGCAGGCACCCTACTACGGCCTTGGAACCGGCACTTCAGGAATGGCGAATTTCCTCTCGGCCACAAAACCGAAACTGATGGTGATATCCGGCGGGCCCGATGAATCCGCCGCGTCCGGCGGCTCCAGGGACCCGTTCAGGAGGCTTCTGGACCAGAACGGCATAGCGTACATAGAGAACTATGCGGCTGATGGCGGCACGGTGCGGGTATCCTACGACGGCGTAACCTGCGCATACGGCTACCTGGGAGGGGTGTCCCAACCATGCTGAGGCCCCTATTGGCACTTGCACTCGTTGCAATGCTTTTCGGCTGCGTGGCACAGCCCTATTCCACGGGCCAGCAGGGAGCCGGGCCACAGCCGCAGGTTCCGGCAGCGCCTGCAAACGCGTCACAGCAACCTGTCGGGCAGGCACCGCAACAGAATGCCAATGGCTCGCAACAAAACCAAAACACCACGGCGCCGCTGCCGCATCAGAACGTG
This sequence comes from uncultured Microcaldota archaeon, assembly GCA_903835385.1. Classification (GTDB taxonomy): domain Archaea; phylum Micrarchaeota; class Micrarchaeia; order Anstonellales; family Bilamarchaeaceae; genus CAILMQ01. The sequence continues at coordinate 33,922 of CAILMQ010000032.1, forward strand.
ACCGCGCCCCCTGCCCCGTTGCAGCCCGGGCCGCAACAGACAAACCTCAGCGCTGCGGGCCTGCTGGACCAAAAACTCGATGCCCTGCCCCACAAGCGCGGGGGGCCCTGGGTGGAGACGAAATACACGTGGGTGTCCCAGGATTCCGGGAACGAACCGGGCGCAATCGTGATTTCTAATCCGACCTACTCAGTGCTCTTTGACGGCAATGCCGAGGGGCGGATGGCGGCGTTCGGCTTCAAGACCTACAAGCCCGCTGCCGGGCCCGCGACCGCGAGCGGCTTCGTGTTGGTGTACGACGGAAGCCTGATGCTGGACAACCGGGCCGCCTCCGGGCTCGCAATGGGCATCTCCTACACCACGCCCCAAAACGTGGAGATGGCGCTCAATGGCACGGCGATAGTGTCGAAAGACGTCGTTCTTGACGCCTACAACCGCACGCTCGCGGTTTACGGGTTCGAGGCGGAAGAGGCCGGTTGAGTTCACTCGCTGGAAACGGCATAGGCAAATTCTTAATCCTTGAGCCCCCAGTAAAGGCGTGATGCTATGGCCATTGACCTGGTAACTGTCGTGAATCTGGTCCTCGCCATGACCATATGCGCAGTAGGCTTTTGGGAATACGGCAAGAGCAGGAACACCGTGGCATTCTACCTGGGGGCGGCCTTCGCTTTCTTTGGCATGTCCCACGTCATCACCCTCGCAGGCCTCGCAGCGCAGCTGGGGCTTTTGCTCATGGTCGTCCACATCGTCGGCTATGTGCTGGTCCTGTTCGCGCTCCTGTACCACATGACCCCCGAAGCCGCTCCAGAGCCGCCGAAGAAGAAAAAATAGGCGGTGCGGGGGCGAACAGGGGCGAGTAAATTCTTTTTTAAATTCTTCTTTGGGAAATAGGATGACCTATTGGGCCTGTAGCTCAGCTTGGTAGAGGATGAAATATCCACCAAAAGCGACGGACTCTTAATCCGTGTGTCGAGAGTTCAAATCTCTCCAGGCCCGTGAAGACTTGGGAAAGGCATTAGGACATGGAGCACATGGTCGGAAGACCATGAATGCTCCAGGCCCGTTTTTCGATTGTCTCGAATCCCGTGTCTTCAGTTCCCGGCAGGGAACTGGAGAGCTTGCGCTCGCAAGCGCATGGTCCTGAGGTTTCTCTCAGGAAAAACGGGCCGAATTGCCCCGCAGGGCAATCAGAGGCCCGTTTTTATTTTCTTCGTTGCTTGTTTCGGTTGATAATAATGATTGCCGAACTCGTCGCCCTCGTGCTCGCAGTGCTCGCCGCAGTCGTGATTTACAAGGTGGTGAAGGGAATCGTTCCGCTCATTCTGCATGCCATTGTGGCGCTCGTCGCGCTCTGGGTGCTGAACGTGTTCGGGCTCAGTGTGGCTATAAACATCTGGAGCGTGCTGATAGTCACCATAGGCGGCCTGGTTGGGCTGGCCCTGGTGGTGCTGCTCCATTTGCTTGGAATCGCGTTCTAGCGTTTTGCAGATGCCCGGCGGGCATGCGCTGATGCGCAGGTTTAAATCCCTTATCTGTGTAGCCAAAAATACGACCTGTGCCGGATTCGACCAGCCGGCAGGAGTTGGTTCCCATGGCAAACGAATGTAAAAGAGGATGTCCCGAATGTTCCATGTCGCACGGATGGAGCTCGCCGCTCTCGAACGTCGAGGGCCAGTTCCAGTGCAGCGTGAACCCGGCGCACAGATTCAGGGTGGATGAGAGCGGCTTCCTCAAGTCGCTCTGATGATGCGGAGACAGGCGAAACAGACCAGCCCCTGACAGGGCCACCCCTGCGCAACGCTATTATTAAAATATCAGGTTTCCATACTCTCTCCATGGAAGGCAGAAAAATAAAAATCCCGATGCCGTCGGCATTGAGCTCCCGATCGGATAGGAATCCAATCAGGATAGCCGTGCTGGCATCAGGCAGGGGCAGCAATTTCCAGGCTATCATAGATTCCATAAAGGCGGGCGCGTGCAGCGCTGACATAGTGGTGCTCATAGCGAACAAGCCGGATGCGAAGGCCATTGGACGGGCGAGGGAGAACAACATCCCGGTGGAGATAGTCGAGAGAAAGAGCTTCCCGAGCCGCGAGGCGCTGGATGAGCGGATAAAAGAGCTGCTGGACAAATACGGAGTGGAACTGGCGGTGCTGGCAGGGTACATGCTGCTGCTGAAGGGAAAGAAGCTGCTGGACTCCTACAGGAACAGGATAATCAATATCCATCCCGCGCTGCTGCCGTCCTTCCCGGGCGTGGACGCGCAGAAGCAGGCGTTCGACTACGGGGCGAGAATCAGCGGCATTACCATACATTTCGTTGATGAGAACCTGGATGCCGGGCCCATAATATACCAGGAGGCCGTGGATATCTCGGGCTGCAGGACCGCGGAAGAGGCTGCGCACAAAATCCTTGAAGCCGAGCACCGGGCTTATCCGAAGGTCGTGGACTCTTTCGCGAAAGGAAAATACGTCCTGGAAGGCAGAAGGGTAAAATACGTAAGGGGGTAATGCCTAGTCATGCTGAGTTTCGTCATCCCGACCTATAACGAGGAAAAAGGCATCGGCCCGCTGCTGGACGCGCTCAATGGGCAGATAACCGATGGCGACGAGATAATAGTGGTGGACAGCTACTCCAGGGACAGGACCGTTGATATCGCCCAGTCAAAGGGGGCCAGGGTGGTACTGCAGCAGAAGATGGGAATCGGCGCTGCGAAAACCGAAGGCGCCAGGGGCGCGGCCAACAGGCTCGTGGTGATGCTCGATGCCGACTGCGTGCCGTGCGCGGATTTCGTTTCCAGGATCAAGGGAAGATTCCGGGAGCGGCCGGACCTCGTTGCCATTTGCGGGCTGGACCTGTACTCGTCGGAGTCGGCGTTCTGGAGAACGGTTTACAACATCTATTCCATCAAGGTCTTCTGGCTAGGGAAAGCGTTCCATTATCTCAGCGGCAAATACTGGCTCGCCGCGAACAACTCAGTGATAAGGAAGGATTTGTTTTTCTCGGTGGGCGGATACCGCTCGGTCGTGTGCGAGGACAACGACCTCATGGTGCGGCTCCCCCGCAACCGCAACGTAGTCTACGACGCGAAAATGGTCGCCACTCTCTCGGACCGCAGGTTCAGGGAAGGCGGCTTCCTCCGCACGGTGCTCATGTGGATTGTGGCGGATGCCAGGGCCTGGCTAGGAGCAGGAAAGGACGCGAGCAGATACAGGAAGGCATGAAAACGCGGTTAGATGTCGAACAGGACCTGTATCTCCCAGTTGTTCCCTTTTTTCTCAGCCCGGAACTCGTGGTAGGTCACCGCCTTTATTATGTTCCGGGGCGTCTTCTTCTCGCCGTACACGCGAACCGAGGCGGAAATCGCTTTTTCATCGAACGCGAGCACTTCGAGTTTTTTCGGCGTGAGCGGGCGTGTTTCGCATTCGGCGATGACCTGGGAAAGGAGCTGCACCACCAGCTGCTCGGCGGTGGGCGCGGCGAAACTCAAATCGAACGATTCCTTTTCTTTCGCGTGCTCCGCGCCCATCTGGGTGAGCATGCCGTTGCCAACGTCCTCCAGCGCCTTCGCGAAGGTCGCATTGGTGCCGAGTATTATTATGTCCGAGCGGTGCTCGAGGAATTTGTATGCCACTATTTCACCTTGCGCCGCGGCCCCGCGCCCGACTTCTTATCCTCGAGGCTGATTCCGAGGCCGGACAGCGCCAGCCGGATTTCGTCGGCTTTCTGGTAGTTCTTGCTTTTGCGGCATTCCTCACGGAGCGAGACGAGGGCGTCGAGCATTTTTTCCGGCTCGTTCTCGGCCACCCCGAATCCGGACGCGAGCTTCTTCAGCGCGTCCTCCCTGCCCGCGATGCCGCTTTTTTCCTCCTGGAACCCGAGTATCCAGATTATATCCTCGAGCGATTTGAGGACCTTGTCCAGCTGGCCGTGGTCCACGGCATCCTTTTCCACGTGCGTGTTCGTTGACCGCAGGAGCCCGAACAGGGCTGCGAACGCGGCCGGGGTGTCGAAATCGTTCTCCAGTGCGGAGTGGAACCCGGCTATGAACCCGTCGCTCTCTTTCCTGAAATCCGCGTCCTCCGCGTCCATCCTGTTGGCTTCTATCTCGCGCATGAGGCCCATGGAGTTGAATATCCTTTCCACGGATTCGCCGGCCGCCTGGAGCGCGTCCTCGTCGTAGTCAAGCGGGCTCCGGTAGTGCGCCTGGAGGTAGAACATCCTCATGGCATTGGGGCTGAATTGCGAAAGGGATTGTTTGAGGGTGATGAAGTTGCCCAGCGACTTGGACATCTTCTCGCCCTCCACGGTGAGGAAGCCGGTGTGCATCCAGCAGCGGCAGAATGTTTTTCCGGTCGCGGCCTCGGACTGCGCGATTTCGTTCTCGTGATGGGGGAATATGAGGTCCCGCGCGCCGCCGTGGATGTCCAGCGTGGTCCCGGCGTATTTGAGCGACATGGCGGAGCACTCTATGTGCCAGCCCGGCCTTCCCCTGCCCCAGAATGAGTCGAACTCGATTATCCCGTCTTTGGTCTTTTTCCACAGCGCGAAGTCGGCCGGGTCGCCCTTGGTCTCGTCCACCTCTTTCCTGCTTCCGGCCTCTATCTCATCCAGGTCCTGGCCCGAGAGAGAGCCGTAGCCCCTGAATTTGGACACGTCGAAATAGACGCCGGTCGCGGTCTCGTAGGCGAACCCCTTTTCCACCAGCGTGCGCACGAGCGCGATTATCTCCGGGATGTGCTCCGTGACCTTTGGGTAGACGTCCGCCCTGATTATGTTCAGCCTGTCGAAAAGCTCCAGCGCTTCGGAATGGATTTCGGCTGTTAGCCTTTTCGGGTCTGCTCCCGTCTCCTTGCAGCGCCGTATTATCTTGTCCTCCACGTCTGTTATGTTCTGGATATGGAAAACCCGGAAGCCGCGCCTCGTGAGGAAGCGTTTCACCAGGTCGAATGCCACGTAGGTCCGCGCGTGGCCGATGTGCGCGCTGTCGTAGGGCGTGAGGCCGCATACGTACATGAGCACCCTTCCTGCGTCAGCCGGCACGAATTCTCCGGCCTTTCTGGACAATGAATTGAATATCTGCATGAAAAGCACCGTTTCTACTGTGGTTTGGGGTGCGAAACATATTTATAAAGTTATTATGCGATATGGCAGCAACATGCTCCTGCCGAAACGGCCGGAGTGACTGAATGGAGGTACGATAATATGGCAGAAGAAAAAACCGCGGGTGCGGCAAAGGCTGCTCCGGCAAAGGCCGCCGCAGCTGCGAGCGCCGGCGATGACAACCTTATAGGTGCGCTGTGCTATGTGCCGCTGGTATTCCTGAGCATACTTGTGCCGCTTTTCATTCTCCTGACTGAGAAGAAGCAGAACAAGGCGCTCGCGTTCCACGCGTGGCAGGCACTGATTCTCACCGTAGTGGTGATAGTGGTGTTCGGCGCCCTCGGCGTGGTCAGTTTCATCCTCAGCATATTGAACGGCACGCTGGGCGCGCTCCTTAGCTGCCCGATGGCAATAGTCGGCTTCGCACTGTTCGTGTTCATGTGCTTCGTCGCATACAAGACCTACCAGGGCGAAAAGTACATGATACCAGTGGTAGGCGCGTTCGCGGAGAAGCAGGCCAGCAAGTAGCGGCCTGTTTTTTTCCATCTTTTTTTTCCTTTTCACAATCTTGTCTTGTTCGCAAGGTGCACGAAATGGCAAATGGCAGGAAAGACGATACGGCAGCACAGCCCGGGGAGGCGCTGACGGATAACGACAAGGCATTCTCGGCCATATCTTATATCCTGGGCATTCTCGTGGCGCTCGTGATTTACCTGGTGAAGAAGGAAAACGGGTTCGTGCGCTTCCATGCTGTGCAGTCCATTCTCGTGGACATTGTTGTTTTCGTGATAAGCATCATCGCGGTCATCCTGTTCTTCGCGATTTTCGCAATCGGAATGGTGGCGGGAGGCATAGGCGTGCTCGTGGCTTTCCCCCTGTTCTACGTGGCAGTTCTGGCCTGGGGGCTCTTGCTGCTGGCTATCCGGCTTTTCCTGGCGTGGAAGGCATACAATGGCGGGCGGTTCATGATTCCGCTGCTCGGCGGACTGGCGGAGAGGTTCTCCGCAACGTGAAAAGCCCCGCGCGCAACCAAAAACTATTTATATCGCCGTATGCATACATTATACGGGCTAGAGTGGGGCCAGGGGTCCCAGCACCGCAAATCCCCTTAGGCGGCTCGAATGCCCGGGGCGTTGCCTGTTTCAGTTGCGCCTCTTTTCCTGAAGCGTAGACGTTCTGCCCTGTGTGGCGGAATGCCTCGTGAACCGGGTCAGGCCGAAAGGAGCAGCCCTAAGCGTTTCATTCCGTGCTCGCAGGACACAGAATCGAGCAGATGGACTGGAGCTCCACAGCTGTTTCAGCCGGCAAACCGGGAAGCCCATATTTCGTTAGTCTCCAGTTTTCAGTCTCGAGTTTTGCCTCAGGAAATATGGGCTGACGTGCACGAGCGAAGCGAGGGCACGCGAAGCCCATTTTGCATTCTTATGCCCTCATTTTTATTCTTGGAGCCTCAGGCAAAATGGGCTGACTTGGTGCCACAGCACCAAGCGGAAGCCCGTATTTCGTTAGTTCCTGGCTTTCGTTTTGGAACCCGCGTTGCTCAGGCGCCCAGTCTCGTGATCAATTCATCGCTTCTTCTCATTCCTTCGGGAATCCTGTCAGCGAAGAATTCCTTTGTCGCCTCAAATTGCTGCTTATAGCCTTCGATGTCCCCATTGCGTATTATCGATGCCCATTCCATGACGGCGGTATGAAATTCCAGGTCGTCGCCCCTGATGCTCCTATCGCACAGAGCGGTATCCAAAGATTCCTGGAGAAGAGCGGTGTTTCTGAACAGGTACTCCGTGATGCCCAGCCGCAATCTGAATAAAGGCGTTTGGCATATGAGATGCTCGTATGGATTTATCCCGAGCTGATGCCAGGCGTCGACCATTGCCAGCAGGCTCAGGTGGGAATTGGGTTTTCTCTGCATCTCACCGCCTAATCTGAATTCGCCCATGACAGCATCGTTCAGCAACAGCGGGGATCTGCAATTCCCGAATACCGCATCGGATGCCTTGTGCAACCTCTCCGTGAACTTCGTTTTTTCTTCCTGTATCATCAGCTTGAACAGCTCTGATTCCGATTTAGCGTATTGCTGCACCTGCCTTTTGGCAAAGGGATTCAGTATCGCAAGGCCGGAATAGACGTGCGCCTTGCCGCCGTATATCCTCAATGTCATCAATGTCTTTATGTTATCTATCCCGCCGGCATAGGCGGGATTCTCCCATGGGTAGAACCCGGCGTTCTTCCATCCTGTCCCCATGCTTTCGAATCCCAGATGCGTGACCGCCTGGGTATCCGCTGTGATCCGGTCGTGTTCCTGGTAATCGGGCATTTCTATGAGTTTCGAGCCCAGTTCTCCAAAAGTCTGCAAAGCTAGTCGATACGCCTCATCGGAGCTTCGATGCCTGATCACAACCAAGGCCTGCCCGACAGGGCTTACAGTCGGCCCGTGTAGGGAGTGGCAGGTGACTATGTTCGCATCTTTTGGCAGATAGTTGTCAAATGCCATGATTTCCGGGCTTTTTACGGATGTCTGGCCTGCGACTATCGCACCGGGTTTTGTTGACGGCCCGTATTGCTTTACGACTTTGTCGATGTTCTCCGTTTCCACCGAATATATGACCAGATCGCTTCTTCTGGAGACTGCAACGCCGTCAGATAGAACATCGACATCTGATTTTTGCAATTCCTGCCTTAGACGGCTTGTTTTTTCAGGCAGATCGCATCCGTTTACCGTGTAACCCCGTTTGGCGAATCGCTTCGCGTATAATTTGCCCATGTCACCTAGGCCGATGATCCCAATCTCCATAACTAGATATATATTACACCATCGTATTAAAAATCAACACTAAGCGCGCTTCGGATGTGATAAGACGGCGGCTGGGCCTTCGGTTTCCCATCCCGGGTTTTGCACGGGGTAATCCGGACCGTACGAGGACGGGCGGAGCCGTTTGAAACCTTTAATAACCTTTCGTAAGTATAGCAAGCACGAAGTTGCACGGGCAACTTTGTGCGCCGTCGTAAATGGGATTTACGACGCAATCAAAATGTTTGAAGGTGGGCCTATGAAGCCTCTTGGAATACAGGACGAGGAAGACTGGGAAGACGACGACTTCGAGGACGAGGACTGGGAAGGGGAGGAAGAGGAAGAAGAGTCCTGAATCCCGCCATATTTTTCATTGCGCTCTCGTTTGTTCATTGTCCGGCTGTGCGCCGGGCGCTATTCCTGTTTTTTAATACTTTTCTATTTACTATAAGAAACTTGCCGGGCCCGTGGCGCAGCCAGACACGAGTCTCGTGTTCCGAGTTCCGTGTCCTGCAGTGGATAGCGCAGCAGCCCTCTAAGGCCGATTTGGGCCAAGGACAGCTGATGGTCACGAGTTCAAAAGTGCGGGGGAACTGGAAACAGGAAACCCTGAACTGGATTTCTCGTCGGGCCCGTATATCAATAGGCGAGTGCGGAGGGTGATGTCATGGCTTTGGCGAAACTAGGGCAGATCGCGGACATGCTGGAAGAGCTGATTTCCGACAATTCGATACCGAAGAACATAAGGAAGGCGCTCTCTGACGCAAAGGACCGGTTGCGTGGAAGCGACGATGACAGCGTGAAGGTCAGCGCCGCCATTTACCTCATAGAATCCGTTTCCGACGATATAAACATGCCTTCGCACGCCCGCACCCAGATATGGGCCATAATGGGCGAGCTCGAGGCCACAAAGCAGAGATAGGCATGGCAAGGGAGCTGGACGAGAAGGGAATAAGGCTTTCGGTGGAAGCAGAGCAGCTTCTCAGGGATAGCGATGACCCGGAACTCGTCCAGAAAATAATCGCGCTCAACAAACCCCTGGTGGGCAAGGCGGACATGGAACTCCTGCTCAGCCCGAAAAAGGAGGAGCCGAAGGTGGAAGTGCGGGCCGCGGGCCCCGTTCCCCTCGCCAAGGAGTACGCGGCGGACATAAAGGTCATCCACACGAAGGATGTCACCGGCAAGTCCAGGACAAGGGGGGAAGTGGAGAATTTCGTCAACTACTTCAGGAACCGCTACCAGCGGACCTCCCGCATGCTCCGCAGCATGGGCAAGGAGGCGCTCATGGACCTCAAGGACGCCAAGGGGCGCATCAACGAGCGGGTGCGCGTCCACGTCATGGTGAGCGCGAAACAGGAGACCAAGAAGGGCAACCTGCTGCTGGAGATAGAAGACATGACCGGCTCCTTCAAGGCGGTGATATCCGGCCAGCGGGACGAGAAGCTCGCGGAAAAGGCGAAATCAATACTTCTGGACGACATCATCGCCCTGTCCGGGAAGGTGCTGGAGCCGTACATGATAGTTGACGACGTGGAATGGCCGGACTTCCCGGTGACGCGCAAGGAGCTCAAGAGAAGCGAGAACGACCTCGCCGTGGCATACCTTTCGGACACGCACTTCGGCTCCAGGTATTTCCTGGAAAAGGAGTTCAGGGCGTTCGTGGACTGGATGCACGGCAGGGGCGAGGCGAAGGAGCTTGCGGCCAAGGTGAAATACATCGTGGTGGCAGGGGACCTGGTGGACGGCATTGGCATATATCCAAACCAGGAGAAGGAACTGGTGGTGAAGGACATCTACCAGCAGTATCGGATGTTCGATGATTTCGTGGAATCCCTGCCGGACTGGGTGGAGGTCATCGTGTGCCCTGGCAACCACGATGCCGTCAGGCGCGGGGAGCCCATGCCCGCCATAGGCAAGGACCTGCTCAAATCGGACATAACTTCGGTCGGAAACCCGTCCACGGTGATCATCGAGGGGCTCAAGCACCTGATGTACCATGCCACGTCCATAGACTCCATGATATCCAACCTGCCCAACGCATCCTACATGCACCCGGAAAAGGTCATGGTGGAGTACCTAAAGCGCCGGAACCTTTCGCCCATATACGGGGGGAACCTCATCATACCGGAAAACATAGACTACATGGTGATTGACGACGAGCCGGACGTGCTTCACTGCGGCCACGTGCACAAGAACGGCTATACCCAGTACCGCGGCACGCTGCTGATAAACTCCGGCACTTTCCAGGACCGCACCGAGTACCAGGTCAAGCAGGGACATGTGCCCACCCCGGCCATGGTGCCGGTGTATGAAATGAAGAGCAACAGGCTCAGGACCCTGGATTTCAGGAGCGGATAGAGGGCGAGAAATAGCGTGATGAATAATTGCCCGAGTCAAACCCACACTGCCGCCCTCATGTTCGTCGTAACGAACATGGGGCCCTTTGCCCGCTGTGCGGGCAAATGGGACGTGGCGCAGGTCAAAGTGGCATCCACGTCTCCATTGAAAACAGGAAGAACATGACGATTGGCCGCGCTAATGGGAGAACGTTCAGTCGTAACAGCCGGTGCGAAAAGCATGATAGATTTATAAACTTAAATCCGAATAACCTAATATTGTTAGCATAGGTGAATATTATGGCCAAGTATCTGATTGCAAGGCAACTCTCAGGAAAGAAGGTTGTGACCAACGAAGGCGAGGATTTCGGAAGGCTTGTGGACCTGAACGTGAACGAGGTTTCGGGCAAGATTGAAACGCTCCTTGTGGAGCCCAACCCGGACAGCTCGGTGGCGACGAAGATGCCCAAGGAAGACGGAATGGTCAGGCTCCAGTACGAGTCGGTCCTCGCGGTCGGCGATTACGTAATCGTCGAGAAGAGGAACATGACCTACTGATTTTTTTTATGTTTTTCGAATCCGTCTCCCAGCACAAGGAATTTTCCGAAGAAGTCGCAGAACTGAATAGGGCTATGGCTAGCCGAAGGCGACAGTAAAAGCATCCGCGAGATAACGATAACGAATAACTGCCATGTGCCCATATTTTTTCAATTAGAGAAACTTAATTTGGTCTCGAGGAAAGATTATTATTGGGATAAGGTGCAAACAGAGCATAAGGTGAGGATTTGTGAATAGCTATCTGGCTGGCATCGATGAAGCTGGCAGAGTTTTGTGAAAACAAACTGCAAGCAGCGTCATCGGACCGCTGGTCGTGTGCTCCGCATTTTGCGACCGGAACAACGAAAAGGCGCTCAAGCGCCTGTGCAGCAAGGACAGCAAGCAGCTCAGCGCCAGGCAGAGGGAGGAGGCGTACTCCGAACTCAAAAAATTCTGCTCTTTCAGGTGGGTGGAAATAAGCGCCGCGGACCTCAACAGGCTCATGCCTGACATGAGCCTCAACGACATAGAGGCCAAGGCCATGGCAGACCTGTCAAAGCACATCAGGGAAGGCGACCTGATGATAGACATGCCGGACCGCTATGCCTGGACATTCAGGAAGCGCATGGAGCGTTTCGGGGCCAACAGGTTCGAGGCCGAGCACAAGGCCGACGAGACCTACCCGATAGTGGCGGCCGCCTCCATCTGCGCAAAGCTCACGCGGGACGCGAAAATAGAGCAGATACGGTCCCAGGTGGGCGATTTCGGCTCAGGCTATCCGTCAGACCCGAAGACCAGGACCGCGCTCATGGACAAGCCCATGAGGGAGAAGCTGAAGCCTTTCGTAAGGGAGCGCTGGAAGACGCTGGAGAACCTGAAGCAGAGGAAACTGTTCGAGGAATAGGCGCAAGGGCGCGGGCGGGAATGCAATGGCCAAAGTACGCATAAGGAACGAAGGGGTGGAGTTCGAAGTCCCTGACAACGGCCAGCTCATGCCTTATGCAAAGGAGAAAAGCAACATGCTCTTCGGCTGCGGAAAGGGCGAGTGCGGGACCTGCATCTGTTCGGTCTCAAAGGGCTCTGAGAACGTGAATCCCAAGACGCAGCGCGAGGAGCTCACGCTGGCGAAGATGGCCGCCTACCCGACCCAGCGGCTCGCCTGCCAGATTGTAATAAAAAAAGGCGAAGTGGAGATAGAGTACTAGCCGCATCAGCCGCTCTGGTTGCTCTCCACCGTTATCGTGCCCTTCATCATCATGTATGTCAGTGAGAAATAGCCGAACGTGCCTTCCCTGTTCATCACCGTGACGGCCGATGCGCCGGACGCTATCACCTTCGTGTCGAAGTTGCCGGTGCTTGTCGCGGAGCGCGGGTATGCGCCGGTGTTCGTCCAGTTTATGCTGTCGCCGACTTTCACGGTAAGGTTGGCCGGGTTGTAGGAAAACGCCTGGATTTCAATGGTGTATGTCTCCGGAAGGTAAACCGGCGCCTGGTACTTCACCACATCGAACGTCACCGACCTCTTTATGGACGGCGAATAGGGCGTTCCGTCATTATTCACCAGCTCCACATCAACCGTGTGCGTGCCCAGGGGCACTGCCGAAAGGGTGTAGCTCTTGCTGTAGAAACTGGAATAGTCCAAGCCATCAATGCGCGCCCTGAAGTGGCCCTCGCCAGCATTGTTCTTCGTGCCGGAAGGCCTTACCTGCAGGTTCGAAGCCGACAGCGTGATGCTCACATCAACCGCGTCGTCGGTTGACGTTATGGAATCCCCCTGAACCGGTTCCACGATTGTGAAGGATGGCTTTGGCGCCGGGGGCGGCTGCTGGGACGGCGTTACGTTGGTTTCGTTCTGCTGCGGCGTCCCCCCGCCGAGGCAACCCGACAGCAATACCGATACTGACAAGATGGCGAATAATACGAAAATCGTCCGGTTCATGTTCCCTCACCGCTCTTGCATATGCCTGGCACGGATTATAAAACTTCTTACGACGAATACTACCATGGCGCGTGCGGTAGTGTTCGACTTCGACGGCGTGGTCGTGAAGAGCGAGCCGCTGCACTGCCGGACTTTCAGCGAGACGCTCGCCCCCCTGGGAATACGCATAGACCGGAGGCGCTGGTACAAGGAGTTCGCAGGCACCGGCTCGCACAGCATAATCGCCCGGCTGCTTGAGGAGAACGGAGTGAAGGCGGATATCGCTGCGCTCGTGAAATCGCGCAAGGAACGCTTCAGCGCCTGCGTGCGCCGGGGCGGGCTCAGGCCGACCAGGGGGCTTCGCAGGTTCCTGGCAATGATAAGAAAAAAGGGGATAATGACCGCCATAGCTTCGGGTGGGCACAGGGAGAACATCGAGCTCATATTGGGAAAACTCGGGCTGCTGGGGCAGTTCGATGCCATTGTCGGCTGCGAAGAGGCGAAGAACAGGAAGCCGCATCCGGAGATTTTCCTGAGAGCCGCGGAGCGGCTAGGGGTGCCTCCCGGCCAGTGCGTTGCCGTGGAGGACTCCATACCCGGCGCGGAATCGGCGAAAAGGGCGGGCATGGCGCTCGTGTGTTTCGATTCCCCGGCGAGCAAGTTTTTAAATAACCCGTGCAGCAGAATGATAAACAGCTTCTCGGAGTTCCCGCTTGAGTTGCTGGATGGTTTCCATGATAAGGCTTGAGCTGGACCGGAAAAAGCGTTCCGTGAGCGTAAGGGAGCCGGCCGACGTCTCCTCTCTGCAGAACGGCTTCTACGGCCAGATGAAAAAGGGAGTGATAACGCTTTCGCCCGAGGAATCGCTTTACATAATGGACATACGGAACGGCAGGTGCTACGACGAAACCGGCAACGCCCTCACTTTCAACGGCCTCGCCTCGCTTTTCCTGAAGCAAAGAAAACTGCTGGCGCGCTATCTCACCTACAAGGACTGGAGGGACAAGGGGTTGATTGCGCGCGACGCAAGTGAGGCAACCGGCAATTACGGAAGGACGGCTATAAAGAAGTACACCGGCGGCAAGCTGGAACTGGATGCCTATTCGTTCGAGGGCGTGTTCTTCCCCGACGACCTGCTCACGGTGCTGGACGACGAGGTTGTCGGCAGGGAGCTATACGAGCGGCACTGGATAGGCCAGTTCGGGACCTACAAGGCCGCCCACAGGGGCAGGATAACCAAGCTCGACATCTACGAGACCGTGTTCCTGATGAAGCACGGCGGGCTGCGGCTGGCGAACTCGGACCTCAAAAAGGTGGTTTCCGCGGCCTCCAAGCGCCTAAGGTTTTTCGCTGAGATGTACGAGGTCTACGAGGACTGGATGAAGCGCGGCTACGTGGTGAAGAGCGGCTTCAAGTTCGGCACGCACTTCAGGATATATTTCCCCGGCGCCTCGCCCGTGCGGCTGGAGGCCGACTGGATGCACTCCAAGCACGTGCTCCATGTGTTCCCGCGCCGCGCGAAGATGATAATATCCGAATGGGCGCGCGCCATAAGGGTCGCGCACTCGGTGAAAAAAACGTTCATACTCGCTATTCCTGGCAAGGCCAGGGCGTCCAAAGCGAAGCGCCCTGTGCTGGACTTCCTCCTCTACCACCGCAAGGACGGCGGCATCGAGACGCCCAAGGACGGAAGCCCGAAATACCTCATGTACTCTCTTACCGAAGACGAGTACATAGGCGGCGAGGAGCTCGCCGGCGCGCTGGACGAGTGCAGGAAATTCGGCCTTGAGATGATAATGGCGATATCGGATAGGGAATCGTCGGTCACGCAGTACATGATAAGGCGCATCGCGCTTCCCGGAAGCGATTACGAATACTTTGAAATTGAGTGGGTTCAGCCATGAACCCACTGCTCTCGGAAATTGCGATTTCCTCGATAGAATGGGTCCAGCCATGAACAAAAAGAGCGCGAAACCCGTAGCACAGGAAGACGCCATGGGCTGCGGAATCGCGTGCGTCGCTTTTGTATGCGGCACGAGTTACGGGCGAACCAGGAAGTATTTCGACAAACCATGCAATGCCTGGAGCGCCGGTTACTGGTGCAAGGACATCGTGCACGCGTTCGCCAGAGTGGGAAAAATATACGCCTGGCGCCGCCTCAGGCGCAGAACTGCGTATCCAGAAGGCTCAATTGTTTTCATAGCGCGCTCGAAGCGCTATCGTATGGGGCATTATCTCGCGAGGGTGGGGCGGGACTGGATGGATCCATGGATGAACTTTCCTTCGATAAAAAATGTCCGCGCGGGTTTCCGCAGGCGCTTGCCGGGAAGGACGGTATACCTTATTTACCCGAAGAGCGCAAGCGCGCTGAAATAGAAATAGCGTTATAACCCTTGGTCTGCAATATACCAATTGAGGGGAGCATAATGAAAAAACTATTTTTTCAATTGTTCGTGGTTTTCGGCCTTGCGGCCCTGTGCCACGCGGTGATTATCGAGTCCGGAGACGCGGGCGCGTCATTTGCAACGAACACGTCGCTGGCAAAATGCAGCGAGGCGAACGTGGCGGGCGTGTACCTGTGCACCGGCAACGTGGTCAAGGCGGTCTCGTCCCTGCCAGGCGCAGGCTCCACGTTCTACAAGCCGGACGGCAGGGTGATAAGCTGCCCGGTGGTCGCCCCGTCCCAGAGGAGCGGGGAATGCGTGCAGCTCGCCAGCCCCAACATCTGCGGCAATGAAAGCGTATGCAAGGCGCAGCAGGCCCCGCCGGCGAATGAAACCCAACAGCCTGCGCCGCCGCCTGTGGCGCCGCCTCCGAAGAAGAATGTGACCGCCCAACCAGCCCAGCCCCAGCCAACTGCTCCGGCAGGCAATTCAACGACCATAGTCACCCAGAAGAAAATAGAAGCTCCGGGCCAGTCGGACATGCTCGTGCTCGGGATACTGGTGGTGGGCATGCTCGGGCTCGCGGCCCTGCACTACATGTACAGGAAGACGAGGGGCCAGGAGCCGCTGTGATTGCGCTTCTTTTCACTTTCTTTTCGCGATGCCCCACACGCTCCTGAAAAATTCGCGGTATCTCTGTGCTATCTGCCTGGAATGCATAAGATAGCCGACTTCCCGCCCCGGTTCCCAGGAAAAGAAGGCTATTTTGTCGTTGCATATGCTCGTGTTCGTGGGGATGGGAAAGTCCGGATACCGTATGTCCAGATACTGCCTCCAAGCGAGCGATTTCCTCAGCTCCTTGGGTGCGAGCCCCCGCACGATTAGCCCCGCGTCATGCCTTTTGCGGTCGTATTTGGAGAAGAACCGCTGGATTTCCTCGTTCTGCTCCTGCGTCGTCGTAACGAAAAAGAGGAACTCGTCGCCTTTCTTCACGTCTTCTATCAGCAGGTTCATCAGCGTCTTGAGCCCGTTCATGCCCTCGAAAACTTCCGCCTCCTGCCGCTCCCCTGCGGCCCGCTGCATTTTCTCAAGTTCGGGCAGCACGGTTTCCAGTTTCGCCTTCTTCTCGTTCACGTAATCCAGCATGTGATGGGGCGAAGCCGCGCGGTAAATTTTCATCTTCCCCTTCTTTATGTAAGAAACCAGCCCCTTGTCAACCAGGGATTTGAGCGCGTTGTGCACTGCCGAACTCGCGATTCCCGCACGCCCGATTATTTGCCCCACCTTCGTGTTGCCCAGCTGCATCAGCGCCAGGTAGGTTTTTATTTCTCCGGGACTGAGCCCCAGGTCTTCCAGCACGGACGTATCCATGATTGCCCTTATGCGCCATGTTTTTTAATGCTTCCTGAAACTCTCCAAATTTGGAGAGCGATTATTTTTATATAAGCCACGATAGTTGTATTTAGGTGAGGCATATGGACGAAACAAGGAAAGTTGAAACACGGGCAAAAGCACTGAAACCATTGAGAAAGTTTGGCAAAATGCTTGTTGGCTCTGTTTTGGCTGCGGGCATTATGCTAGCTGCTTCAAAGCCATCCAGAGCGAGTTCAGTTGAATTGATGGCAGGAAACGAGAGGAGTACGTTGGACCTGAAAGCATCGGCTCCTGTTAATGACAAGCTAGGTGTTTTCATGAGGGCGAGGCCGTCAGTCGATTACAAGGGCGTAATCAGCTCATATGGCCTTGCAGACCTGGTCTTGAACCTAAGCAACGGGCTGGATGCCATCAGTGAGGTCCGGGCTTTTGGCGGAAATGTGGTTCCAAGGGCGGGCATGAGATATTCCGCCAAAACAGAAAACGTCAGCTTGTGCACCGTTGCGACAATCGGTTTGGATAGCAAACCTTACTTCGAATCGCTTACTCTTTTGGGTTATTTCCCGACGATCTACAAAACCCTGAAACTTTTTGCACAGGTTGAGAATATAAGCGATGTCAGTGCAACAGGGCATGATTCCAGCAAGCAGAGAATACGGCTTGGAGTGGAGCAGGGCGGGTGGGGAGCCGGAGCTGCAGTGGATCTCACGGAAACCGGAAACAGCCCGACGATTGCGAATGGAACCTTTGACTGGAATGCCGGGGGCTATGTTTCCAGGAAATTCTGATGTTATTCTTTTTTATTATCCCTCTCAAACTCCAGCCTGTCCAGTTGGCGGGCTGATTCCGCCTTTTCCTCAACTCCTGCGGAATGGTAAGCCCTTGCGGCCCGCCAGTACACGCCGCGTGACATGTAAACGTCGCCAAGCTTTTCATCGAAGCCTGCGTTAATGCATATGGTTATGGGCGCGCCCCACCACCCGATGCCCTTCAGCTTCCAGTCTTCGCGGCGCGTTTTAAAAATCAGATAGCCAAGCGGGTTCTGGATGTCCTGCGCGGTAACGCCCAGCTTCGGCAGATTAAGGCCAAGGTATATGGAATTGCAGTCATCAACCACTTTTTTGGCTTCTGCGTCCATTCCGGCCTTGAAATAGATTTCGGCTTTTTTAGTGCAGTTATCCGAAACAGTAAGCTGGATTTTTCCCGCTTTTTCAGTTGCCGCAGCAATGGCTTCTCTTGTCCCTGCGTTCTTGTCGCGCGTCCATTTCGTGCTGCACACATGCGAGAGGAGAGCCGCCCCGAAAACCAATGGCAGGATCCTTGTGAAAAACCGCCTTTTGGCAGATGGTTTTGCTTTAGTGCCTGAAGATAATTTTTTTAATTCCATAAAACCCGATAATGTTACACGCCAAAGGTATTTTATCCCTTGTCACGGCTGAAAAATAAGAAAATCGGGCCCGACGAGAAATTCAGTTCAGGGTTTCCTGTTTCCAGTTCCCCGGGACATTTGAACTCGTGACCTTCGCCTTAGGAGAGCGTCGCTCTATCCATTTCAGGCCTTGGCCTGAAAATCTTGGTCAGCAGACCGAGGCTAGCTGAGCTACGGGCCCGATATGATAGGATGTTTGTTTGCTCTCTTTTTTATTGCTTTCTTAATAGACTCAGACCATGATTCCCGAACTCGCAGAACTCCTGCGCAAATCCATCGCCGAAAGCCTGGAGGAGCGGGTGGCTGTCGCGTTCTCAGGGGGCCTGGATTCCACGCTCATAGCCGCGGTTGCGAAGAAGGACGCGGCCACGGAATTGTTCTGCTGCGGAACGGAAAAATCGGACGACCTGAGGTATGCCGAAGATGCCGCCAGGCTGCTCAAGCTTCCGCTCCACAAAACCGTCATGACCGAAGACTCTGTGCTCGAGACCTATGAAAAATGCCAGGGTATAGTGCCAGGTGACCTTCTCAAGGTGGAGCTGCTGGTTCCGGTGTATCAATGCGCCGAGGCAGCGAAAGCCGCGGGCCACAATGTGCTGCTATTCGGGAGCGCGGCAGAGGAGCTTTTCGTGGGCTACGAAAGGTATTACGCCTATTTCGACGAGGGGAAGGACCTGCAGGCTCTACTGGCAAGCGAATTCAAAGAGCTCGAACACAGGGAAATCGCCTGGATGGGCAAGGTGTGCAGGAAATTCGGCATAGAGGCGCGGTTTCCGCTCTACAAGAAAGAACTGGAGCGGTTCGTGAGGCAGGTTCCGCTGGAGGTTCTCATGGAGGACAAGGCGCTGAAAAAGGGCGTGCTCAGGGAAGCCGGCAAGCTGCTCGGCGTGCCGGAAATCGTGCTCCTGCGCCGCAAGCGGGCCATGCAGTACGGCTCCGGAATCCACAGCATCATACTGAGGCACGCGAAAGCGCTCAATGCGAAGGGCGCGGATGCCGGACGCTAATCAGCCTAGGAGTTCGCCCAGCATGTATATGGAGCCGCAGACCACTATCATGTCTTTTTTCCCTGCTATTGATTTCGCGTACTCCAGGCTCTGTTTCACGTTTTCTATTTTTACCGCACCTGCGTAGCGGGAAGCCTCCTTGAGCACCTCGTCCGGATCTGCGGCACCCTCATGCGTCTGCCTGTTCACGATTATGACGTCGGCATGCAGGCCGAGGAGCGCGAGCATGGCTTTCCAGTCCTTGTTCGCCAGCACGCCGAAAACGACTATGAGCCGCTCAAAATCGAAAAGCGAGAGACTGGAGACAAGGGAGCCGATGCCCGCGGGATTGTGCGCCGCATCCACGAGAATAAGGGGCTTTTCCGATATCGCCTGGAGCCTGCCCGGGTTCTGCGCATCCAGGAGACCCTTGCGTATGGCCTTTTCACCTATATCCGGGTCAAGCTCCTCCACTGCTGCGATTGCGAGCGCGGCATTGTCAGCCTGGTGCCTGCCCAGAAGGCGGGCCCTGAGTTCTGTGTAGGGGTTTTTGCCTATGTAGTTGAACACCGTGCCTTTCCTGCTTATGCCCTTGGGCTCAACGAAGAAATCCCGCCCCAATGCCGCAACCGAAGCGGCCTTGCTGCGCCTTGCCACGCTCTCGATGGCATCAAGCGCCTCGCCGGAACAGCAGGTGACGCATTTGGAGCCCTTTTTCAGTATTCCGGCCTTGGTCCTCGCTATTTTTTCTATTGAGTTGCCCAGGTATTCGGTATGCTCGAGGGATATGTTGGTGATGGCGCCGACTTCGGGCTTTGCCACAGCGGTCGCATCGAACTCGCCGCCCATGCCGACCTCCATGATTGCGAAATCGACCTTTTCATCCGCGAAATACCGGTATGCGATTGCCGTGAGCGCCTCGAAAGCGGTCATCTCGACTCCCCTGTTAAAGAGCGATTCGAGAGCGCGCTCGTAGGCCTTGAGTTTTGTTTTGGTGATTTTTTTCCCATTGAGCAGGAAACGCTCGTCATAACCAATCAGGTGGGGCGAGAAATACGAGCCTGTCCTGTAGCCTGCGGCGGAGAGCATGGACGCGATGAACGAGGTTGCGGAACCCTTGCCATTGGTCCCGGTTACGATGATTACGCGCATGCGCTCCTGCGGGTTGTTGAGCTCGGCCATTATCCTGCTTATGCGCTCAAGCCCTGGCCTGGAGCCGAACCTGGCGAGCTTGCTGTCAATGAAATCCAGTGCCATATCAGGATTTTCCCCGCCTTTCCGCTGCTTTCACCACGTTGCTCATCAGCATTGCGACCGTGAGCGGGCCGACGCCGCCAGGGACAGGCGAGCAGTCCGCCTTTTTTATCACGTTCTCGAAATCCACGTCGCCGGCTATTTTGTCCCCAAGCTTCGTGGTTCCCACGTCCACGATGGATGCGCCCTCCTTCACCATGCCAGCGGTTATGAGGCCCGGCTTTCCCACAGCGGCAACGATGATGTCCGCAGTTATTGTGTGCCCCGCGAGGTCCGGCGTCTTGGAGTGGCAAATGGTAACCGTCGCGTTCCTGGAAAGCAGCATGAATGCCATTGGCTTGCCCACGGTGTTGCTCCTGCCCACCACCACGACGTGCTTTCCCTCGATTGGAACCTTGTAGAAATCCAGCATGCGCATAACGCCCGCAGGAGTGGCAGGCTCAAAGCAGTCCAGGCCCGAAAATAATCGCCCTGCGGATGTTGAAGTCCAGCCGTCCACGTCCTTTGACGGGTCCACTGCGTCCAGTATCGCCTTCCCGTCCATCTGTTTCGGCAGAGGAGTCTGTACTATGAAGCCGTCCACGGACTTGTCCTTGTTGAGCGCTTTGACCAGTGAAAGGAGCTCTTTTTCACTCGCATGCCCGGGGAGCTTCCTGAGCTCAGCGTCTATGCCCACGGCTGCGGCTTTCTTCAGCTTGCTGTTCACATAAGTCGTGGACGCCGGGTCCTCGCCCACCTGCACTATGACGAGTTTCGGGCTCCTGCTGAGCTTCGCCACTCGTGCCTTGATTTCAGAGAGCACGGCTTCTGCCGGCTCCTTGCCTGAAAGCGTCCGGTACATAAGAAGGATGATGTTGAGAACTGTTTAAAATCACTCGATTTGCGGGTCCTGCGGTTCAGGCGCAACAAGCAACTCTGGAGGAAGCTTGTGCTGAAGCAATGCGAATCGTCTCCTGATTGCCTCTTCTGTGAGCACACTGTGATCGAGCGTGCTTTGTGCCACTGGAGGTGCCCCAGTCTTCTCCAACGGAGGCAGTCCGGCCCATCTTGCCTGTCTTGCCAGACCCTTGAGAATCATGTTTCCGTCGCGAAGCGTGAAACGCCTGGGGGCTGGAGTTTTGCTTTCGGCTGGCGGCGGTTTTGCCGGTTTCGCCTGAGTGGTGTTTTCGATTGGATACTGCCTGCCCGTCAGGTGGCTGAGGACCTTGTATGCATGGGCGAACGTGGGGCCTGTAGCTGGCTGCGGTTTTGCCTGCGGCCCTGCCTGTTCCGCGTGAGCGAGAGCGGTGCCTCTGGCTGAATGTAAGTGTTTCATAGGTGTATTAGGTTGTAATCAGTTTATAAATGTTGCTCTGAAACCGGTTTAGCGACTTTCTTTTAAAACTTACCCACCACATAAACCTTGATTGGACCTGTAGCTCAGTTTGGTCGGCGATCCGACCAAATCGCTCCAGGCATAGAAAAGTATTCTACGGGCCTGTAGCTCAGCTCGGTTAGAGCGACGGTCTTATATGGCACGTTCTAATACACGGTTATTAGGACGAGTCTGGGCTAGCCGTAGAGGGGTCAAGACCCCGCGGAAGTCCGGAGTTCAAATCTCCGCAGGCCCATTTTTCCATTAGTCTCCAGCTTCGGGTCTTGAGTCTTGCCGGCTGGAAAATTGGGCGAATTGCCCGACCGGAGAATCGGCGAAGCCGATTCGAGGTCCCTTGCTCGAGTCGTCGAGCATCGGCGAGGGCAATCAGAGCCCATTTTCATTTTTCCGGATTCGGCAGGACCTACGCTTACGTCTTTATCTTTCTCCTGAACTTCAGGTAGGTCGCGTAGTCGATGTATTTCTTCTTCGCGATATAGTCCTGCGTCTTGGGAGCCCTGTCCCGGACCTCGTCTATGCGGTCCGTGACCGTGATGGCGAAGGAGTCCGAGCCCGCGCCAGAGCCGAAGGACGTGACAAGTATCTTGTTTCCGGGCTTGGCCTCGTCCAGGACCGCGCTCAATCCAAGCATTGAGGCGCCCGAATAGGTGTTTCCAATTACGGGCACGAGCAGCCCGGCCTTCAGCTTCTCCTTCGGGATACCCAGCTTCTCTGCAACGGATAGCGGGAACTTGGCGTTCGGCTGGTGGAAAACCACGTAGTCGAAATCATTCACATTCATGCCGGTCTTCTCCAGCAGGCCCTTCGTGGCTCCAACCACGTGCTTGAAATAGGCCGGGGCGCCGGTGAATCTTCCCCCATGGGACGGGTAGTCCGCGCCCTGGCGCCTCCAGAAATCGGGCGTGTCCGTGGTGAATGAGAACGTGGCATCCAGGGTTGCGACCGATTCACGCTCAGGGCCCACGATGAACGCGGCGCCGCCCGATGCCGCGGAGTATTCGAGCGCGTCCCCGGGCCTTCCCTGGGCGGTATCGGCGCCGACGGACATCCCGTAATCAATCATCTTGGCAGCGCACATGCCCATAATCATCTGGATGCCCGCGGTGCCTGCCTTGCATGCGAACTCCAGGTCCGCAGCGGTGAGGTTGGGCGTGGCTCCCAGGGCTTCTGCAACCACCGTGGCAGTCGGCTTCACGGCATAGGGGTGCGACTCGCTGCCCACGTAGATTGCGCCTATTTTCTTGGGGTCTATGGCGGCCCGCGCGAGCGCGTTCCTGGCCGATTCCACGGCGATGGTTGCCGCATCCTCGTCCACGCCTCCTACCGCCTTCTCCATTATGCCCAGGCCCTTCTCTATCCTTTCGGGCTCTTCGCCCCATACCAGGGCTATCTGGGAGGATTTTATCCTGTATAGGGGGATGTAAGACCCATAACCGACAATGCCTGCCATAAGTATCACAGAATTGTATAGGGGATATGGCTGCCCCTGTTTAAAAATGTCATCTCCTGCAGGCGCCGGGGCCGGATTGCGGTTTCTTTCGGACAGTAAATCTCAACGCTTGCCCGCCTTCTTTTTCTTCTTCGTGAAGAAGAAGCTCCCTGCGAATGCCGCAAGCACAAGGACGCCCGCGAGCAGCGTGAGGACGCCCAGGTTCAGCTCCTGCACGGCCACGGCCATGGGCTTGGAATCCGCCAGCAGCGCGACGAGGTCGTATGTTTCGCTGTGGCCATCGGGCATTACGATGGTGTATGTCTCGTTCATGCCGACCGATTTCCAGGCCGCGGCCAGCTGCGCATTGGTTGCCGAGTCCCTCAGGTCCAGCGGCTTTGCCGAGCTCCTGCTGGTGGTAAGGTCAACCGCCACCAATGCCCGGTTCAGCGCGGCATCGAACTGGTCGGACGGGATTTTTTCCACCGTAACAGTGGACGTTATGAAAGGCAGGCCGTATTCCGACTTGAATGTGTAATAGCCGCTATCCGGAGCCATCTCCAGCCGGAGCGTCATGATGGTGCCGTCAACCGAGCACCCGAGCGCCGGGGTGGCGCTGCATGCATTGCGCAGCCTGTCCAGCGAGCCGTTGGGATAGGACTGGATGTAACTGGACAGGTCTTTCTTCTCCTCGATAAAAGACTTGCCGGACGAATCGAACGTGTGCACATAAGTCTGGGTGCTCCCGGTCAGCAGCAAGCATGCTGCCAGCAGCGCCACAAGAAGATATTGCCTCCCCATTTAAACACCGCAAATACTTTCACTATGAACTTTATAAGGCTAGGGGCGGGCTGCAAAAGCAGCTATTCTTCCGCCCGAGGAGGCGTTTGGGGCGTTCCGAACGTCCTCATCTGCATCAGCCTGCTTTTGGTGCCCTGCTCCCCCATGAGCATCACCATCTCCCTTATCCCTTCGGCAAGCGGCCTCGGGCTGAAGCCGAGCTCTTTTTCCGCCCTGGAGCAGTTGAACTGCCTGTCGCTGGAAAGCACTGCGATGTCCTCCGGCATGAACTTCGGCTTTGTCTTGGACAGCGATGAGCGGATGGACGACAGCTGCGCCATCAGCGCGGCGAGCGGCACCGGCACGTGCTTCCTGGGCGGCTCCACGCCGAGCTCCTTTGCGGCGATTTCATAAACCTCGTTCTGGGTAAGGCACTCGCCCACAAGCACGTAGACGCCCCTGCCATCGGAAATCGCCGCCCTGATTGCTTGGGCCACGTCTTCCGCATGAACGAACGGGACATGGTTGTTTCCGCTGCCGAGCACGCGCATGCTGCCCTCCTTGAGCATGCGAAGCACCTTGAAGTACTCCTCGAACCCAGGGCCGTACATGGGGCCTATTCTCAGGATGACGTGGTCCGGCTTTGACGCGATGATTTTCTCGGCCTGGAGCTTGGTTTTCGCATATGGCGTGTCCGGGCGCGTGGCAGTGCCCTCGTCGGCAGGAATTTGCGCGAGCCGCTTGCCGTAAACCGATATGGAACTGGCGAAGATTATGCGGGCCGTGGGAGGAATCGCGGTGGCCAGCCTCTGGGTGAGTATGACGTTGCCCTCGCGTGCCTTTTCCATGTCCAGGAAATCGCGTGATGCCGCCAGATGTATGACCACGTCGGCATTCCGGAGCATGCGCTCCAGGTCGTGGAAGGAATAGTCGGTGACAATCTCGCCCTTGAGCCCCGATGGCTTCCGCACCAGTGGGACGGCTTCAGGAACCTGCTTCAGCACTTCCCTTCCGAGCCTGCCCGAGGCTCCGGTGATGTATATGTTCTTCCCTGCCATCATTTACGCCCCATTTCCATGATTCTTTTGTCCAGCTGCTTCTCGGCCTCGAGCCGCTCGAACTCGTAATCGTTCATGTCCACGAATTTCATGTGCCTGGCAAGCGAGGGGTGCACGCGCTTGATTTCCCCATACATCCCCTGCGCCACCCTCCGGTAATCGATGTGCCCCTGCCTGGCGGAGCGCAGCTCGCAGAACTGGAACGCCTCGCGCAGCGAGAGCGCCATCTGCCACCTTATGCGGTAGGCGAGCGGGACCGCGTATTGCGCCTCGTGCGGATATGTTTTTGCCATTGCACCCCAGGCGTTCTTCGCAGCTTCCATGGCGTTGCGGAACTCGCCTTCATGGCCGGAGTCCACGATTTCTTTCGGAAGCGTGTAGCCGTGCAGGCAGCCCAGCTGCTGCCTCTGCTGGGTGAGCATCCTGTGCCTGTGGATGTCGCGGTAGCATCCGAAGTTCGCGCAGATGTCGAACGTGTACCTTGCGGATTCGAAGCCCCGGCCAGGCTTGTGCCTGCGGTTGATCCGGTTGCCACAGTAGGAGGAGATTATTTTATTGCGCTGGTCTTGGGTCATGCGTCTTGAGTCTTGGATAAGCGTTGCCATGGAACTATGAGTGAATGGGTAAAGGGCGGCTGCGACCACGCGCTCTTCCGCGTCCCGCTCGTAATCCACCAGAACGACGTCTTCCGCATCCGGCTCGGCCTTGAATCCGGAGCCGATTTTGTCGAGCCTCGTTTCCTTTATGTAATTCTGCATGATTAGCCCGAGCTCGGTGTCGGGCCGCTTCACGAACGACGGAATCGTGGTCCTGAGTTCCGCCTGCATGGATGCCGCGAGCGCCCTGGTTTCCGGGAGCGGGTCCGCGTACATTTTGGTTATCAGGTATTCGTACGCCCTCCCGTTCCCGAAGAAGCCCATGTTGGTCTTCGTGGAAGCCGGAAGCAGGCCGCGGATGATGTCGCAGGTCTTGGAGCGCACAATCGCCTCAACCGCCCTTTCGCTCAGGCCCTTTTTCTCGTCTTCGCCCAGGCGCTCGGAAACGTATTTCGAGATTTTCGGTATGAGCTTGGCGTAGGTTTCGAAAAGCAGGTCGCATGTCTCCACGTAGCCGCCGAGCGCCTCCAGTTGCGCGTCGCAATAGTATTTCCACTTTCCGTCCGCGCCCTTCTGGTCGAAATAGACGTAGCGCGTGGATTTCTCAAGAGGCGAGAGGCCGATGCGCGCGTCCTCCAGGACCTTGGTCGCGATTATGGAGATGCCCTCCAGTGCGATGTGCGCGCCGGCCAGCTCTGCCACGGAATCGTCGCCGTAGCCGAGCAGCACGCGGTCGTAGAACGCCTCGGCTTTCTCGGTTGCCACGAGGCCCTCGAACCCGCCTCCGGACGCGCTCCCCGCGTCGAAACCGATTTCCTTGTTTTTTATGAACTCGTCCAGCAGCGTGCGCCTGAGGCTCTTGGCTGAGCGCGAATAACGTGAAAATAGCGCGCCCTTCACCACCTCGGGCAGGTTCCGCAGCACGAACACCGGCCGCTCGAGGTTGGATACGAAGGGGGCGAGGAGCCTTTTCTCCTCCTCAGAGAATTCTTCCATGGCTCCTCTTCATGCCGAAAGGGTTTTTATTCTGTTTGCCGGGCCGCGGCTCTAGCTACCCCCCTATTTATAAACTGTTTTAGTTTAACTATATTAGTGGTCGTCCTATGATAAAACTCCGTCACGCCTCCATGGCGCTTGCCCTTTCCATCGGGATTGGGTGCGCGCCGGCAATTTGCAGGAAACCCATCACTCCTGCACCAGTGCTTGCAGAACCACCTGCTGGCATAAGAGCCGTAGCGCAAGTCCCTAAAACCGCTGCTCCGCTTTCCAGCCGCTGGAACCAGGGCGATTGCGCTTTCGACCCGGCGACGAACACTCTCACCTATTCTTCCGGAGACAAACAGATTGGCCTGAAGCTGGATGCACCGGTAAATGAACCCCTTCGCCTGCTTTGCTCGGACGACCACACCGTCCTGCTCACAAAGGCCAAGGCGGCCATCAGCCTGGGCGGCACGCAAATCTTGGAGGGGCGCGAATGGATAGGATGGCACGGGAAGAGTTTCACCTGGGCCAATTTATACTATATGGACGTAACCGAGCCGACAGCGGAGAGGATAAGGAGCATGGAAATAATCGGTTCCCTGCTGGTAATCAAGACGGAGGCGGGCAGAAGATGGGTTCTGGACATGGACGCACCCGAGAACTGGAGCGTCAAAGACCCGCCTTCGTTGCCCGCTGGCCCGGAGCTGTTTGGTAAGAAACATTTATAATTTTCACGTTAACTCAAAACACGAGGGATTGGCTTGGCTGAAGGGACTCAGATAGCCCGGGATGTTCCGGGGCGTAAGGAAGAAGTTGCGCTATCAGCGAGCGTCGCGACTCAAAGGGCCCAGCATGCGTTCGATATTGCAGCATCGAGGACTGCGGAGGGGTTTGGGAAAGCGAATGCCCCTCCCCCAAGCGAGCTGGCCGGGCTGAGCAGTATGATATCTGAGGCGCGCAGGACCGCCGGACCTGGCGGCCGGGCGAATGCCGGCGACATCCTGGACGATTACGTCGCGAAGAATCCCGATTCCAGAATAGCCAGGCTCAATGCCCTTGCGGGGGGCTCGACGGAGTGGATAATATCCGGGAGCGGCAAGGCCGTCTTCAGCCAGTGGGCGTTCACCGCAGCTTTCAAGCAGACCTTGTCCGGTGTCAAATCCGGCGCCGTTAGCTTGATGACGGAGATATCATCGAACCAGGAAAAGGATTCAGGGGAAATTCCTCTTCCGAAAACCCTGGCGCCGCCGGTCGCGCAGCTCTTTGTGTCCGAACTCGACAGGCAGATCAACGGCAAGGGCGCGAAGGACCCGCTCCCTCTCGATGTCAAATACGCTAACGGCGCAATAGAATGCACATCAAGGCTCAAAGGCGGGACCGAGCGGGTCGTGTTCTAGCCTGCTGATTTTTCAGCCTTGGAAGCGCCTCATGAGAGCAGGGCGCCAAGGACCTTGAGGAGCTGAGGCCTGCCTGCCACGACCTTCGCAACAGGAGCTGCGAATTTTCCGTCCATGGTGTCGTTGAGGTCCTTCTGGGTTATCGTGTTGAAGATGTAGTCCAGGTCGCCGTCGTTGAGCTTCTCCATGACCTTCCTGAGCATGAGCCGCTTCGCCATCTTCTTTCCGAGCGTGGCCTTCCATTCCGTTTCGTATGGCAGGAGCGCGGACCTTGAGAAGTCCTTCCCCTTGTGCGCGCCTATGGCCGTGCTGGCCGCGAGCGCCGCCGTTTCCATTGCGATTGCGATGCCGCCACCGTGTATGGGGTCCACCTGCTTCGCCGCCGTGCCTATCACCATGAAGTTGTCCTTCACGAACTCGTCCATGGGCGCGCCCACGGAAATCACGCCGCCGAAATCAATCAGCGTGCTGGAGTCTTTCAGCTGCGGGTGCGAGGCGATGAACTTTTCCAGATAAACCTTCGGGTCCGCGCCGTCCACGCCGGACGCGCCCTTTTTGGCGTTCATGTAGTTGCCGCCTATTCCTATGCCGACATTCGCCTTGCGGTCGGACTTGGGGAATATCCAGACATAGCCGCGGGGCGCTATTTCATTGCCGAAATAAAGCTCTATCAGGTTCTGGTGGTCGTAGGGCTTCATCTCGTACTGGTAGCAGGTGTCTACGTCGTAGAGCGAGTGCACGGTTTTGAACCCCGCGGCCCTTGCCATGAGGCTTTCCATTCCTTCGGCCGAGACCACGAGCGGCGCGCGCACCTCGTAGGGCTCCTTCCCCCCATGGGAAAGTTTTACGCCGGCTATTCTGCCGCCTTCCTTCACAAGCTCCGTCGCTCTTGTATAGGTGTGCACCTTCACGCCCTTGTCAACCGCGAGCTCGCAGAGCCACTTGTCGAACATCTTCCTTTCCAGCACCCAGCCCGTAGTCTGGGTGTCCTTCCACACTATTTCCTTGCCGCTCGGGGCGACGACCTTGGCTCCGGTTATTTCCGCGGATATGCACCTTTTCGGAAGCTCCAGCCCCTGGGCGAGCACCTCCCTGGTGCCCAGGCCTTCGCCGCAGCGCACCGGAATTCCGATTTCCTTCCGCTTGTCTATGATAAGGACGTCCATGCCCGCTGCAGCGCAGTAGCGCGCGAACGTGGAGCCGGACGGGCCGCCGCCTATGACTATCGCGTCGTGATCGTATTTCATTTTACCGCCCCTTTTGGTGCCGCGTGCCCTTGATGGGCCTTGGCCTGGCACGGGTCCTTCACGCCCTTGTGCAATGTTATGACGTTCGCCGGGCAGACCTTTGCGCACAGCCCGCAGTCTATGCACTTTTCAGGATAGTGCTTCATCCTCGTGCCCACGGCCTCTATCGCATTGGCAGGGCACACTGACGAGCATCCGACGCAGAATATGCAGCCTGCATGCTCTATGGTAATCATGTTGATGCCTCCTAAGTAGCACTAATTGGAAAGAAAATAACAAAAAACCTTGCCTTGGGCGCTTATTTGGCTTTTTTCGGCTTTACGAGTGGTTCTTCTGCGGTGAACGTCATCGCCCCGTTTAGAAGAGGGATCTCCATCACTACCGCATATTTGTTGGGCGAATCCTCAACCACCTTGGCGGTAACGCCAATTTTCGCAGTTGATTTGTTCAAAGCGCCCAGGAAAGCGGCGGCAAATTCCTGCGCAGTTTTTTTGGGCCCGAGTACCAACTGAAGGGTGGCGCCTCCGTTATAATTGCCTTCCTCCTTGTCCTTCAGGTACGGCTCGTAGGCAAGAACAAAGGATGCCACATCTATTTTTGCTGGAAGCGTGACGCCGGTCTTTTTCGCAGCTGCGTTGATGGCATCGCCAAGAGGCCCGGATGCGATTGCCTCGCCTGCTGCAGGCGAGGTTCTTTCACCGGCCGCCTTCTGCGTGAAGACGACGCTGGTTCCGCTGGCCGTGACCTCCATGGTTTTCGCATATTGCTCGTATAGCCCGGCTTTCTTGAGTTCGGATGTGAACACTGAAACGAATTGCTTTGCTTTTCCTGCGTTGTTGAAATCCTGCTCCACGCTTGCGTTGGGCTTGTTCCTTCCGTTCGCGAAATCCCTGAGGTCGGAGAATATCTGATGGTCCGGAGGCACCGAGATATTCACCTTTTTCAATGCGGTTTTTGCAGCGGCAATGACAGCCGGTTCCAGATTCTGCGGCGCATTCATTTGTGCTTGAGCCATTCATATCACCTTTGTATCATGCATCCGTTTAGCATGCATCCGCGCATGTTTTGGTAGAGCGTCAATGTATCTCCTTTCCCGTTTTTAAGCCATTGCTCCACTGCGTCTGCCAGCTTCGGGAAGCCGTGCGACCGTATGGAACCCAAATATGCTTTCGTGTATGGGTGCTCCGGCTTTTCCTGCCTTCCTTCCAGGGACCAGACCCTCAGGATGGTGCCTGTATGAGTGGATACTGATGCCATCATTATCGCGAGCTGGTCTTTTGGGGTGAAATCCTCGGCTTCCCTGAATATGCCCAATTCCACGGCAAGCCAGTCCGCCGCCTCTTTTGCCGAGGTTATCCTTGGAGCCAGCGGGTCAAGCTTTTTGTACCGCTGGATGAGCGAATCATAATCATTGTTGAGCAGCGCCTTCATCACAACAGTACCGGGCAGGACTCTCAGGGATGCAGTTAGCGAAGACGTGGCCTCTTCCCGTTCCTGCTGCGGGCTCTTCTCAGGCATGAACCTGCCATTATCCCGGGTCGGCCTGGGTTTGCCCTGCTGCGGTTTCGCGGCCGCAAGGGCGTTTTCGTCCCTCGGCGCCTGGGGGAGCGCGTGCGCTGCGGGCTCGTACGACGGCAAATGCAAGACGAAACCGAGCGCGGCAACGGTTATGGCGTTCCTGACCGTATGGGGGCAGCTCCGCATTAAACCTCTCATAACAACATTTGTGTTGCAAACGCTTTAAATACCTGCCGGAAAACCCGGGTTAGGAGCAGATGCCCACCCGACCTCAAACGCCGCCTTTGAGCATCTCCGCGAGCTTTCTCCCGAACTCGCCCGCGGCGTGCGGGCCTGATGCGGTCAGGATTTTGCCGTCCACGGTCACATCCTCCGCGGTGTATATCGCGCCTCCGTCCCTGAGCGCCTTCACGCCGTCCGGAGACCTGAACACCGTGGCGCGCCTGCCTGCCAGAACGCCTGCCCTGGCAAGCGCCACCGGAGCGACGCATATGGCTGCGATTATCTTGTTCTTGCGGAACGCGCCCTGCAGGAGCTTGAGCACGTCGTCGCTCTCCGCCAGCTTCGCTGCGCCCGGGCCGCCGACAACCACAATCGCGTCAAAGAAATCGGGATTCGCCTCGTGCACCGCGAAATCCGGATTCACCACTGCGCCGAGCGCGCCGGTTGCCCTGGACCTGGCGAGGCTGGCTATCTTCACTTCGTGCTTCTCGGCTTTGAGCACCTCCTGCGGCACGAGAAGCTCCTCGTCCCTGAACCCGGATTGTGCGACAACCATGAGGACTTTTGCCATAAAACCACCCCTCAACTGTTTTCTACTGTTATGAATAATTGTCTGGTTCAACCATCACACTGCCGACGTGGCTCAAGTCAAACTGGCATCCACGTCTCCTTAGAATACCGAAAGAACACAATGACGAACCGCACGATTGAGAATCCATTTGTTCACAGCAAGCGCTTTCTCGGGCAAGAGTTTAATAGATTTGCACGCTAACCATGTGTTCATGCTCATCAGCCCGAATTGCGCGGACCTCATGAAGCCGGATGTGGAGATGAAAACTTTTCCGGATGGCGACGCGTACATCCGCATCCCTGGCATAGCCGGGCTCGGGGGGAAGGAGGTCCAGGTTCTCCACAGGCTCTACCCTGAGCAGGACAAGTGCATATTCCAGGCAATGCTCATGCTCGACACGCTCAGGAAAGCCGGCGCAAAGCCGGTTCTCGTCTCTCCCTATCTTCCTTACTCGCGCCAGGACAAGACTTTCCTGGACGGCGAGGCGCTGAGCGCAGAGGCGCTATGCAGGATGCTGAAATCCGCGGGTGCGGAGCGCCTGGTGACGCTGGACTGCCATTTCCTGAAAAAGGAGGGCAGGATGGAATACGGCGGCCTGGCGATAGAGAACGTGTCCATGGGAGAGGCGTTGATTAATCACGCCAAGAAGCTGCTCAAGGGCGAAGAAGTCGAGGTGATATCCCCGGACGAGGGTGCAAGCTACCTGGTGGAAGGCCATGGCGGCAAGTCCATGCACAAGGTCAGGGGGGAATACGCACAGGGGGAAGGGAGGGAAACCTATCGCAAGATAGCAAAGCTGGAGCGCGAATTCGACGTGGGCGGCAAGAACGTGCTTATCCTGGACGACATGATATCCACAGGCGGCACCATGGTGAGGGCGGTGGAAAACGTGAGGAAAGGGGGCGCGAAGAAGGTTCTTTGCGCTGCCACGCAAGGATTCTTCCTCAAGGACTCGCTTCAGAAGCTCAAGGCGTCGTGCGACTGGGTGTTCACGACCAATTCCATACCGTCTGGGGTTTCCGAAGTGGATTTCATGAGTGTGTTGAAATCCAAAGGGCTGATTTGACAAACGCTGTAAAGCCGTGGTTTTTTAAACTGTTTGCCTCATTTATACACTTACTATTACCTATAATGGCAGAGGTGTAAGGGGATGGCAGGAAAACCAGGTGCTTCATTCAGAGATATCCGGGCAGCACTACTCAAGGGAGGCGCTGGCGCAACCGGGCCAACATCGGCAGCAAGGCCGCCGGAAAAAGCAGCTGCGCCGTTCAAGGCGCAGCCAGACGCGCATGCGCCTGCCCCTGTCCGGCCGAGAGAGATAAGATTCGGGCATCCGCCGGCAGTGACTCCGTCGAAAGCACGGCCAACCGTTGCGCCGCAAACGCTTCCACCTGCGCCTGTTCCTGCTGCAGCGCCGGATCCGGCAATGACCACTGCGCGTGATGGCCCTGATGAGGTCATAACAGCGCAATGGCCAGGAAACGATGCGCCTCCGGCCGCTCCCGCTGCATTGCCTGCAGCTGCTCCGGCTGCCGCAGTTCCACTGCAAGCGCCTCAGCCTGCAACTGCCCCTGTCCAAGACGGCTGCCGGGCGACAGCAAATGCCCCCAGAAAACCGAGCGAATCTTTTATCGTGCTTTCCGAAATGAGACTGGACGGCTCGGCATTCGCGGAAATCGCGGTGCGGGGGGACAGTGTGGAAGGCGGCGCGGTCATCAAAATAGGCAAGCTCCCGAGTTCGCATCTCCAGATTGAAGACGAAACGGTTTCGAGGATGCATGCGACCATAGAACTGTCCCATGGCGAGTGCCGGATAGATGACCTTAATTCCCCCAATGGCACTTTTGTGAATGGAGAAAGAATCGGCAATTGTCCGCTTAAGGAAGGCGACACGATAGTAGTCGGGTCCGTGATATTGAAGGTGAGGAAGATAGTGCATTCCACTGCCGAGCCAACTTCAGAGCCGGCGCCTGAACCTGTTCAAGCGCCAGTTCCAATCGCCAGGCCGCCGCCTGCGGCTCCTCAGGTTCAGGCTCGCGCTGACCCCCCGCTTGCCCATGGGCCAGAACCGCCCCAAGCCGAGCGCCCGGCTAAGAAGCCGCTTACCAACAGGGGGTTGGCGGCCAGAGTCGGGCTCCTGATTGTTGGCGGTTTCCTCGTATGCGCGGGCGGTATTTATGCCCACAACTACCTTAATGGAAAAGACGCAGCCGCGAAGCGGGGCGCACGCATAGCACAGATGACTGATGAATTCCGCTCATGCAGGCCCGGGAGCGAGCAGAAAAAACGGCTGGCCGTGAAATGCATGAGCGACACGGAAAGAACCGCCCTGCTGGAAAGCGCCGAGGGGTATAAACATAGCGGGCAATACAAGCAGGCCGGGCTCATATATGCCGAACTCGGGGAGCTGACGGACGCAGACAGCATGGTCAGGAAGTGCAATGAAGGGGACAGGCTGCCTGGCGGCAATGTCAGAAACCAGGACCCCAAAGGCGCCGAGCAAATCACTGAAATGACCAGGATGAGGAGCGAAGCGCTCGAGAAATCAGTGCGGTCCAAATAAGGGGAAGGTGCATGGCGATGGCAGGAGGAAAAGGCGCTGGGTTCTCGGATATCCGGGCAGCGCTCCTCAGAGGGAACGCTGGTGCAACCGGGCCTGCCCAGGCAGCAAGGCCGCCGGCTAAATCAGCTGCGCCGTTCAAGGCACAGCCAGACGCGCATGCGCCTGTTGCGCCGCCGGTTCCGGTTCAGCAGCCAACCGCCCCTCAAGCTCAGGCTGGTCCGGCTGTCGCGTCGCCGGCTCCAACCAATGCCCGGGTGACAGTAAACGCTCCCATAAACCCGAACAAATCATTCGTCGTGTTTTCAGAAATCGGGGCGGACGGCTCGGCATTCGCGGAAATCGAGGTGCATGGGGAAGACTATGCAAGAGGCGACTCCGTCATCAAAATAGGCAAGTTCGCGAGTTCGCATGTCCACATCGATGACCCGTCAGTTTCCAGGATGCATGCGGTGATAGAACTATCCGAGAATGATTACAAGATAATTGACCTTGGTTCCACCCGAGGCACTTTTATCAATGGAGAGAGAGTCACCAAAGGGCCGCTTAAGGAAGGCGACACGTTGAAATTCGGGGATGTGGAATTGAAGGTGACGAGGATAGCATACGACTCCGGTGAGCGGACTCCGGAGCCTGCACCTGTCCCTGTTCGAGCGCCAGTTCCAATGGCCATACTGCCGCCTCAGGCCCAAGCCCAGCCGCCGGCGGATGGTGCGCCGGGTCCAGCCAAAGCGCAATCAGGCCAGCGTGCAGCCGCTCCTCTAAATGCCAACAGAGTCTTGATCGTGCTTTCCGAAGTGGTGCCCGAGGGTTCGGCAGGCCGGATGTTCGCAGGGTCCAAGGAATTGGATTCACAAGGCCGTGCAGCCATCATGATAGGCACGCTCGAGGGTTCGGATGTCCGCGTTGATGCCGAAACGGTTTCCAGGAAGCATGCGGTAATAAACGCGTCAGCGGACGGTTGCGAGATAGTTGACCTTGGCGCACAGCACGGCACTTTTGTCAATGGAGAGAGAATCGCCAAATGCTGGCTTGACGAAGACGACACCATAGCACTCGGGGATGTTAAATTGAAAGTGACGCGGATGATGCGCGCCGCTGCGCCAATCGCGAAGCTGGTGCAGACGTCCGCCGAACAGCAGTTACTGCTGCATGCAGCCCTTGACAGGGAGCTTCAGGTGAAATCATCTCTTGACGCCGCGGACAGGCAGGTGAAGAGAGCACGCACCGCTGTTTTGATAAGTTTCGCTCTTTGCCTTGCAACCGACGTCGCAGGCGGAATCGTCTGCTACAGGATGCATAAAATAAACAAGGCCTATGCCGAGCATGATGCCGTGACGGAAAGGTGGGCGGACTACTACTTCAGGCAATGCAGGCCCGGGAGCAAGGTGCCCGGATGCGCAAACGAGATGATGAGGAACCCGAAATTCGAAAGCGGCGAGGAATACGAGCTTGCCGGAAAATACGCCATCGCAGGGGTGGCGTACGCCCTGCGCGGAAATGTGCTGGATGCCAACAGGATGAAGAACAAATGCATGGAAAGGCACGACCTTGCAGGCGCGCAAAGAATCGCGGACACGGTCATGGACATTGCCGAAGCGCTCCATAAGTCCGTGCCGGCCAAATAAAAGCCGTAATTTCTTAACTGGGAAGGGGCATGAAGATGGCAGACGGAAAAGGCACCAGATTTGCGGACATCAGGAAGGCACTCCTTAAGGGAGGCACTGGTGCACCAATGCCGGCCCAGGCAGCAAGGCCGCCGGAAAAGGCAGTGGAACCGTTCAAACCACAGCCAGACCCGCATGCTGCTGCTCTGGTTCAGCCGGCAACCCCAACGAAAAGAGCGGCGCCGGTCGCCAGGCCGCAGGCGCCTAAAGTTGAAATGGTTCAGCCTCCAGCTCAGGAGCCAACCACTGCTCAGGAAATGACCCAAAAGCTGGAATATGAACTCGATTGTCAACTTCTGAAAGCTTCTGTAGAAAACGACCTCGATGCCGCGATGCGGGCGCTCGAAAATGGAGCGGATGTTAATGTTAGAAATGTTCATGACCGGACCCCGCTGATGGTGGCTGCTAAGAAGGGTCACACGAAAATTGCAGAGCTGCTGGTTGCGAAAGGCGCTGATGTCAATGCGAAAGATGAAGATGGCAGGACTGCGCTGGAGCTGGCGAAACGGAGCAATCGAAAAAATCGAAAAGAGATTGTGGCGGTTCTCAGGGCGGCGGGTGCCGTCTCGAAGCCGTCCCGAAATGTGGATAATGGGGTCCGTGAACGGGAATGCCATTCTTCTGATTTTTATACATCAGGCGTACCACTCCTCGTAACATTAATAGGCCTCCCGCTCGTGGGCTATATCATAGTATGCATACTCAATTGGCTGACCACGCCCAAATAAAATCCCTATTTTCTTAATCTTTCCCATCCTAATCCATCCTCATGAAAGCGATATTGTTTCTTCTTGCAATCGGGATGCTGCTTGTTGCCGGCTGCCTGCAGCCGCCTGCTCCGGGGGAAAACGCCACCAACCAAAGCAACATCACAAACATCAGCGGCATGACCAACGGCACTGGCACGGCCAACGTTACAAACATCACCGGCCCTGCCAATGTGACAATACCCGTGCCGCCGGGCTACGAAGTAAAGGATTACTGCGAGAAGGACGGGGACTGCGTGAGGCAGAGGAAATGCTGTGACTGCGGCCCGGGCGAGTACGTGAACAGGTACAACCTGGACAATCCGGAGTGCTCCGGCCCGCAGTGCGCATGCCCGACGCAGGAATCCCTGGGGATGTGCAGGAAAAACGCGTGCGTGGCAGTTCCGCTCGGGGAAAACGAAACCGCCAACCAGACCGACACGGAGTTCTACTTCAGGATGGTCGGCCAGCCCGGGTGCGGAGACGAAACCATTCCGGTGAAAAACACCACCAGGTTCAGGACCGTGCTGACCGGCGCAATCGGCACGCCGAACCCGTGCTATGCAGTGAAAGCCGAGCTGGCGAGGAACAGCACCACTTACATAGTTAACATCACCACCGTGCCGCTGGAAACGTTCGCCGCCTGCATCCAGTGCACGGGCGCCATAGGCTGGCTGGCGGACATAAACGGCTCGGACGACGCAGTGGACGTGTACTATGACGGCAGGCTCGCGTACACGGATTCCAACCCGTTCTGCGGATGGAGCAGCGGCGCCTGCTCCACTGATTATGACTGCAGGACGGACGGGTGCAATTCCGAGGTCTGCGACTCGGCCAAAGACCCGCCTGTCTTCACGACCTGCGATTGGAGGTCCTGCTATGACGCGGCCTCCTACAAGCTCTTCTGCGGCTGCGTGAACCGCAAATGCGGCTGGAAGTTGCAGACGGGCTAATCAGCACCCGTGGTTTTCAACAATTCGTCCTCGCCGGCACAGCCGCAGAGCCTTTTGCGCATGGCGGCGCTGCCCCGAAAGCCGCTGAATATCTGTATCGCCTTGGATTTCAGGTCCAAGAACCTCTTCATGCCAAACTCCTCGCACAGGGAGAGGTATTCCATGAAAAGCGAGCGCTTGCGCTCCGGGCTCGCGCCTTGCGGGGGCGAGAAAATCCCGGGGTCGGTCATGGCGGCGCGCCCTATCATGAAACCTTTGCAGCCCGACTCCGCGGTGAGCAGCTTCCCCTGCCCCGTGCTCCGGATGTCCCCGCTTCCGATTACCGGCACGGAAACGTTCTGCGCCACGTGCGATATCGCCTTCCAGTCAGCCTCTCCGGAATAGCCCTGGCTGGGAAGCCTCCCGTGGATGAAAAGCGCGGAAGCGCCGGCAGCCTCGCATGCGAGGCAGAATCCGAGCGTGCGGGCATCCGAAGCGGATTTCCTCAGCTTGACTGTCACCGGAAGGCCGCATTCCATTGCCGTTTTTATCATTTCCGCAGCCACTTCCGGCTTGCGGAGAAGCGCAGAGCCGGCTCCGTTCCTGACGACCTTTTTCACGGGGCAGGCGCAGTTGATGTCGATGTAGCTCAGAAAATCGTATTTTTTCGCGATGAGGCGCGCGGCTTTCCCGATGTCGCCCGCCGATGCGCCGAAAATCTGGACGCCAACGAAGCGCTCGGACGGGTCCGGATCAAGCTCGTTGGATTCCCCATTGTGCATTATAAGCGCTTTCGCGCTGACCAGGGGGACGGTCGTGCCCTGGCAGCCGTGCCTCTGGCAGAGCAGCCGGAACGGCAGGTTGGTGAACGTTGACATGGGCGCGAGCAGCGCCCTGCCTGCGATGTCCATGTGAAAATAATGGGGAAACGGGGATAAATAACCCACTCTCCGAACACGGGAGAAGATTTTTAAGCCCGGAAGGGTTTTACTCGTCATGACGGTACGCAAGCGAATGGAGCATCTTGCCCGGAACATAGTGGAGAACGCCGGAAAGATAGACGAGGCCTCGGTCCGCAGGCTCGTGAGGGAGCTCAACAGGGCCAAAAGGGTTTTCCTCTGCGGGGCCGGCAGGTCAGGCTACGTTGCGAAATCGTTCGCCATGCGGCTCATGCACCTCGGTTACGAAGTGCACGTGGCAGGAGAGGCGACCACGCCCGCGATAAAAAAGGGCGACCTGCTGGTGGCGGTGACCGGCTCCGGGGAGACCAATTCCGTGGTCAGCATGGCGCAGGCTGCGAAGAGGATGGACGCCCGCGTCGTGTCCGTGACTTCCGACCCCGGCTCCAGCGCCGCGGCGCTTTCCGACGCAATCGTGGTGGTGGGGGGCAGGGCTCCGGGAAGGCGCGAGAAGGACTGGCTCGCAAGGCAGCTCCGGGGAGGCCATGAACCTATTGCCCCGCTGGGCACGCTGTTCGAGCTCTCGGCAATGGTCTTTTTCGACTCGCTGGTGGAGGAGCTCATGGTGCTTAAAAAGGAAAGCGAGGAGGACATGAGGAAAAGGCATACTCAATTGGAATAGGTGAACCTATGGATATGGATAAGCTTTTCGAAAAAAGGGAAGGTCGTTTGGACAGGATTGCAAGGATTGTTGTCGGCGTGGCGCTGCTCGTCGCCTATGCATGGGGCGTGCTCGCTCCGCCGTTGGGATATCTGCTGCTACTGCTCGGGATAATAGCGCTTTTCACGGGCCTCTCGGGCTCGTGTGCCTTGTATTCGCTGCTCGGCATAAGCACGCTGGAGAAGGCAGCCGGAAAAAGAAAGCGATAGCCCGCTTCAGCCGCCTTCGGCTATCTTCTTCCATTCTTCTGCCAGTTTTTCCGCTTCGGCCTCGCTCTTTGCCTCGGCGAAAACGCGCGCGTAATTCTCGGTTCCGGACGCGCGCACTATGACCCAGGAATCGCGGAAGTTTACGCGCACGCCGTCCACGGTGACGCAGTCCAGTTTTTTTCCTTTTGCATGCGCGAGCGCGCGGCTGACAATCTCCTTTTTCGCCTTCGTGTCCGCGCCGAGCTTCTTCTTTACATTGTAATATACGGGAATCCCCCCCAGCCACGCGGACAGCGGCTTCTCGCAAAGTGCCTCCGCCATCTTCGCCGCGGTCATGAAGCCGTCTTTCGCGAGCGAGAGCTCCGGCCAGATTACTCCCCCGACCTCCTCGCCCGCAATCGCGGCGGGCTCTTTCGCAACCGCCTCGGAGAGATATGGTGCGCCTATGGCGGTGTACCGCGTTTTGCATTTGAACCTGGCCGCCACGTCCTCGGCTGCCCTGCTTGTCGCTACCGTGGTGACGATGTCGCCTTTGCTTCCCCTGCCGAGCTTCCAGAGCACGCTGAGCGCGAACACCCTGTCGCCGATGACATAGCTGCCCTTCTCGTCCACGAAAACCACGCGGTCCCCGTCCCCGTCCCATGCGATGCCGGCATCGGCTCCGGAACTCTTGACTGCGGCGATGAGGCCGCTGACATTGGCTTCCGTGGGCTCCGAGGGCCTTCCGGGAAAACGGCCGTCCATGCTCGCGTTGATGACAACCAGTTCGCAGCCCAGGCGCTCGAAGAGCGCGGGGGCGATGAGCGCGGCGGTCCCGTTGCCGCAGTCCAAAACGAGCTTCGGCCTGCGGGATTTTATTTTCGCGGCATCCACGAGGCCGATTATGGCGTCCGCATGCTCATGGGCCGCGGCCTTGTACGGGATGCAGGGCAGCACCCTGTCCCAGGAAACGGAATCCGCCCGCCCCATCAGCTTTTCTATCGCCTCGCCGCGCTCCCTGGACACGGTCACGTCGTCCGCGTCCACGACCTTGAGCGCGTTCCACTCAGGGGGGTTGTGGGATGCGGTTATGATTATCAGGCCGTCGGCCTTCAGTTTTTTCACCATGAATTCCGCGGGAGGCGCCGCTGAATAGTCCAGGTCCACGACCTGGCAGCCCACGGATTGCAACCCTGCCACGACCGCGTGCTTCAGGCATTCGCCGGTGATCCTCGCATCCCTGGCGACCAGGATTTTCCCGTGCCCGAAATAGGCGCCTATCGCCCTGGCGACATCAATTGCGAACTGTGGGTTGAGCTCGCTGAAAAGGCCGCGGATTCCGTTGGTTCCGAAATATTTCGCCATTGTGGGTCACTTTCTTTGCTGCATGTGCCAGGCAACGGTGTCCCTGAGCCCGTCCCTGAGCGAGGTCTTCGCCTCAAAGCCGAGCTTTTTCTTCGCAAGTGAAACGTCTGCCCAGGAATATTTGATGTCGCCGCCTTTCTCGGCCTCGAACACGGGCTCCAGCTGCGTGGAAAGGGCGGAGTTCAGAGTTTTGGCGAGCTCGTTTATGGAGGTTCCGGCACCGGTCGCGACGTTGTACACGCTGCCTTTGGCCTTTTCGGTACCCATAGCCAGCATGTTCGCGCGCGCCACGTCCTTCACGAATATGAAATCGCGGCTCTGTATGCCATTGCCGAATATCACGGGCCTCCCGCCCCCTGCCATGCGGTCTATGAACTTCGATATCACTCCGGAATAGCTTGATTTGGGGTCCTGCCGCGGGCCATAACAGTTGCCACTCCAGCATACAAAACCGTTTCTTCTAACAAATATTATATGGTTGGGAACAGTTACGTCATAAACATAGGAATCATATTTGACTTTTTTGTAAAAAACCTTTTTTTTGTAAGGGTCACCTAACGTTGGTGCGGTATTTCTGGATATTCTAACCCGGTAAATAGCTCCCCTGCCATTATGTTCTTTCCGAACTCTCCCGCATTTGCCTATCTTTAGCAGCAACTCCTGAAAATCATCTGCAAATTGTTCATACGTTGTCGTATACCGTGTTCCATCTTTATTTCCGTCTCCAGCCATTAGTGCTTCAAACAATAGAATTAGACGTCTTCTATCGAGCGATTTTATATGCTTTGGAATGTGTTTGTTTCCTTTAAAAATTTTTAAATATGCATACAATTGTTTTGAGGCTATATTAATATTGGATATCCCCCTCTTCGTTTTGTTTCTATATGGGTTCAGTCCCATTTTTTTACAGATACGCATTATTTCGTTGCAGTTCTTTTCGTCTTTTTGTGATATCGATACCCTGTAAAATCTGATTTTCTTACCATAATTTGTCGTCACGCCTGAAAAAACAGAACCTTCAGAAAGGAACCAACCTAAAAACCTGACCCAGGTATCCATCGGGACTTTCTTTTCTTTATTCGCCGTTCGGATTCTGTTTTTTGTAAGACTGAAATCGTCATTCGCAACTGTCGGGATTACCTCATATTTTATCTTCTGTCCATTCCACCTGCAATCTTGTTTTAAACGGTCGGAATATCTGTTTTTTTCTACTATCTCGCTTGCTTTTCTGAGTTTATAATTTTTTTTGACCCGGGTATACATGTTGTTTTCTGCAGTAACCATCAAATCGATTCTTTTTGATTTGAAATGAATCAATTCCCCATCATGTTTTATCTTCTGAATTTCAATGGGGCGGCGGTATTCAAGCTCTTCGGATTCAGGGTTCAGGGTTGCAATCTTGTCATAATAAGACAAATCCTTGAAAAATTTAAATCCGTCTTCAGTTAAAATTTCTGTCTCTTCGTCGTAACAATTGAAATAACGGAGCGAAACCGTGCTTATGCGCTCCTTCC
>CAILMQ010000033.1 GCA_903835385.1 uncultured Microcaldota archaeon
CATCGGGGAGAAGGCCGAGGAGTTTCCGCTCAAATTATTCGCATTCGATTTGCTTTTCGAGGACGGGAAGGATTACACAAAAATCCCATACGGTGAAAGAAGGAAGCAGCTTGAGAAGGCGATTTCGAAAGGCGACCGCATACTTCCATCCGACACAATCATCACTGACAGCACAAAAGAGCTGCAGAAATATTTCGATGAATGCGTTGAGAAGGGATTGGAAGGGATTATCGCGAAGGACCTGAGCGCAGAATATGTCGCAGGGGCACGGAAGTTCGCCTGGATTAAGCTGAAGCGCAGCTACAAGGGGGAGCTGGCTGACACGATTGACGTCGTGATAATCGGCTACTATTCCGGCCGCGGGGCCCGCGCCGAATTCGGCTTCGGCGGATTTCTGGGCGCGGTCTATGATGAGGACGAGGACATGTTCAAAACGATAACTAAAGTCGGAAGCGGCTTCACCGAGCAGCAGATGACCGATTTGAAGAAGATGCTGGACAAGATTAAGGTGAAGGAGAAGCCGAAGAGGGTTGACGCTCTAATCTCCCCCGATGTCTGGGTGGAGCCGAAGTACGTTGTGACCTTGACTGCTGATGAGATCACCAGGTCCCCCACGCACACCTGTGGAAAGGCAAAGGACGAGCCCGGCTATGCCCTCCGCTTCCCGAGGCTTACCGCCGAAATCCGCAGCGACAAGAAGCCCGAGGATGCGACTTCTGTCGCCGAGATTATAGAAATGTTCGGAATGCAGAAAAAGCACAAGCTGGAGG
This sequence comes from uncultured Microcaldota archaeon, assembly GCA_903835385.1. GTDB lineage: Archaea > Micrarchaeota > Micrarchaeia > Anstonellales > Bilamarchaeaceae > CAILMQ01. The sequence goes on from CAILMQ010000033.1 coordinate 771, forward strand.
AATAATAAAGTTATTAAGCAGCGCTCGAAAATCCAAATGCGGGAACATGATGAAAATTTCACGCGGCCAGTCTGCCATTGAATTCCTCATCACCAACGGATGGGCCATACTAATAGTAATCGTTCTTCTCGCCGTTCTCTTCTACATTGGAGTCCTGAGCCCGCAGAACACCCAGCCCAACATCTGCGCCTTTTCGCCCGGCTTCTCCTGCTATGACTTCAGGGTGGGCAATAACACAGGCAGCCTTGAGTTGGATTTAGGGCAGGCATTGGGCAAATCCATCCTAGTAACAGAAATCTCCTGCTCCACGAACGAATCGGCAGCAATGCAGCAGATATCTGAAGTACCCGTCCCCTCAGGAGAGCATCGCTGGATAACAGGCGGCGATTCAGGCAACAATGGCATTTTGTGCGAGGGCGCAACCGGAGAGGCAGGCGACCGGTACAAGGGATTCGTATGCGTCAACTACACGGAATCAGGCACCAACACTCAGAGAGTAGTTTGCGGAGATATAAACGCAAGGCTCGAGCCGGCTCCGACCCCGGCTCCAACACCAACACCTGGCTGGCTCTACGGGACCGTAAACAACTGCTCCGACCCTCTCGATACCGCAACTATTACTGCCGGCTCCAGGAGCAATACCACCAATCCCAGCGGCCAATACTCCATTTACAATCTTCCTCCTGGCAATTACTCCGTCACAGCCACTAAAGCAGGTCACGCCATCATTATTGGGACAGCAGCCATAACTTCCGGCAGCGGGACGCAGCTTGATTTCACGGTTCCGCTCCAGGTCAACATCTCCTCATGCCAGACGCTTGACCAGTGCAGGTACTACCTGCTGACCACGAACCTGAACCCCGGCGGCACGTGCATGATCATGGTTTCTGGCGCAACCGGCTCCACCCTTGACTGCCAGGGGCACAGCATCGCAGCCTCCAGCTACGGCGGCTATGGCGTCCTTCTCAGCAGCGCAAGCGGCGTGACAGTGAAGGACTGCACAATATCTGGCTTTGAGGACGGGATATACTTTGA
>CAILMQ010000034.1 GCA_903835385.1 uncultured Microcaldota archaeon
CAACCCTGAACTGCTCGCTGTACCTGGACGGAACCCTGAACCGGACCAATGCAACGACCCAGAGCAGCATGCCAGCCAATTTCTCAGTCCTGGGCATGGCAAACGGCCAGCACAACTGGTCCATCCGCTGCATCGACCTTGCGAACAACACCAACACAAGCGCAACCAGGAACTTCACCGTTAATACGGACAACGACCCGAGCATGAACTGCCCGAACATATCCGCGCCCGGAAACTATATTCTGCCGGTTAACTACATCGGCGCGCCCAACAGCGCGGCGCCCATTGCCGGCACCTACTGCGCCAGGATAAACGCATCCAACGTGGTCTTCGACTGCGCCGGCCATAGCCTTGTGAACAACGCCAGCGGCACGACCTACGGCATCCTGCTCAGCGTCAACGGCTCGCTCAGCAACGTCACGGTGAAGAACTGCAATGTCTCCAACTACAGTTACGGCATATACGCAAACCGTTCAGGCAATTCCAATATCCTGAACAACAGCGCATACAACAACACTTTCGCCGGCATCCAGCTCAATTCATCGGGCAACAGCATCGTGTCCAACAATGTCGTCACCAACAATACCAGGGGCATCTACCTCTATTCGTCCAACCGGACCAACCTGTCCAACAACATCGTCACCCGCAACTACAACGGCATCGTACTCAATCAATCCAGCCAGGACGGCATCTATAACAATACCGCAGACAACAACTCCAATTACGGCATCTATCTCAATTTCTCGGGCAACAACACCCTGTCCAACAACACCGCCAACAGGAACTACTGGGGCATTTCCGTGAATTACGCGAACAATAATACCATCGCTAACAATACCGCGGACAACAACGGTTATTACGGCATTTCGTGCTTTTTCTCGAGCCAAAACCTCGTCTATGGCAATTTCATCCACAACAATTCCAATACCGGAATCAGCCTTTACAACTTATGCACCAACAACACCCTGTCCAACAATGTCGTCAACGGCAACTACCTCGGCATCTACCTGATTGCCTCATCGAGCAACAATACCATATCCAACAATACTGTCGACTACAACACCAATTTCGCCATCTACCTTTCCTCAAACCAGAACAATGTCATCCACGACAATGCCGCCAGCAACAACTCCAATTACGGCATCTTCCTTTCCTCCGAGAGCTACGATGTCCTGTACAACAATGTCGCCAGCTTCGACAATTTCAACATCAATGTTATCAACAATCGCGGCATTGAACTCGAATCGGCCAACAACAATGTCCTGTACAACAACACCGTCGATTACAACGCCATGGGCATGTACTTCTCTTCATCGAGCAACAATGTCCTGTATGGCAATCTCGCCAACCACGACACTGGCGGAGGCATCGTCCTTGGTCCGTCGAGCAACAACAATAGCCTGTACAACAATAGCTTTTACTACAATGGAGACGGCATCGAGCTCTCTTCATCGAGCCAGAATACCCTGCACGACAACAACATCTACATCGGATACGGCAGCGGCATCTCCATGTATTCATCGAGCAGCAACAATGTCGCGTATAACAATACCGCAAACAACGGCTACAACGGCATCAGCCTTGGTTTTTCGAGCAACAACAATACCATATACAACAATAGCGCCAACAACAACGAACAGGTGGGCATTACCCTCTATACGGCGCACAACAATACCATATACGCCAACGACTTTGACAACAACCAATTCGGTATTTCCTTGTATGGCTCTAACAACAATACAATATACTCCAACAGCTTTGACAACGGCACCAATTACGGCATCTGGCTCACCTCATCGAACCGCAACGCCATGTACAACAACAGCGCCAGCAACAACAGCGTGAACGGCATCTACCTCTATAACTCAATCCAGAACGTCCTGTACAACAACACGGCCATGGAAAACGGCCATCTGGACCTTTACGTGGAGCCCACCTCCGCGTCTTACTGCCAGAACAGCATCACCAACACGACCGGCTCGGCATACCGCCCGATTTATTATTCCAGCCAGCCTGTTTCGTGGAACGGCTTTAACCTTGCCGAGGCGGAGCTTTGCAACGCAACCGGCTCCAATGTCACGAACACGGCCGTCAACGGCTCTGATTCCCTCTACAACGACGGCTTCATAATATTCTTCACCGACAATGCCGCTGTCGCCAACACGTCCTCGTCTTACAACGCTTTCGGCTACAACATAAGCAACAGCAACTTCGGCGCATACCTCAACAACACTGCAAACAACAATGCCCTGCAAGGATTTGACATCATGTCCTCGGGCTTTAACAACATGGCCAACAGCGTCGCGTCCGGCAATGCCCTGGGTTTCGGCCTGGACTTTGCCCAGAACGGCAATTTCTCCAACTGCAATTCATCGGGCAACACCGCCTGGGCGTTCTCCTCGATAGGCGGTTCCACGGGCAACGTCGTCAAGAACCTCACAATGGGCAATGACACGGTGTCGTTCGGCTCGCAGGACATCAACATCCGCGATTCCAGGCGCCCGTACGGGTATAGCGGCGGCTCGCCGAGCGTGGAGATACACATACTCTCCACACAGGGAAGCAATAACATGGTCACGGGCATATCCGACGGCCCGGCCGGCTCCTATGACATAACCTCCTTCGGCCCGACCCACACGGATTACAACGGCTCCGTGGCCTACGTGCAAACTCCGGACGACATCGTCCTGTCATCCGCCATCCCCACGGCCATCACTCCAATAACGAATGTCACGGGGACGATGTACGGCGACGAGAATCTCACCAACGACATCGAGCTTCCGTTCAACGTGACACTGTTCGGAAGGCAAAACGACCATATCAAGATAAGCACCAACGGGTTCATCTACATGAACGACGTTGTCCCGTTCTCAACCGACACGGCCGGGCCCTTTGAGGCGCCCATGAACTCGCAGACCATAACCCACGACGGGGACTACCTCATCGCGGGGGTATGGGCCGACCTTGTCTCCGACGGCGTGAACAGCACCATCACATACGGGGTGGCGGGCACGGCGCCGAACCGAGTGTACGTCATCTCCTTTGACCACCTTGCACAATCGGGCTATGGCAGTTTCGGGAACAATACCTTCCAGATAAAGCTCCTGGAGAACGGCACCAACTCCAGCACTCCCGCTGTTCCGGCCCCGCCCGGCTTCTCGGACATCAATAGGTTCGTGTACGCCACCCCCAACTCAGGAAGTTCCTTCCTTTTCCTCAACCTCAGCTATAACCCGGCAGAAATCCCCCTGTTGAATGAGAGTTCCCTGTCAATGGCAAAATACAGCCTTGGATGGATAACGAATGCTTCAAGCTTCTCGTCCTCGCACGGAGTGGACACTTCCAACAAATTCGTGTTCGCCAACATAACGAATTTCGGAAGCATATTCACCGCTCTTGGCTCGCCGTTGCCGTCTGTCATCAACGTAAGCCTCAACTCCCCGGCCAACCAGTCACTGCTCAACTCATCCACGGTTACCTTCAACTTCACTGCCACGGACAACCTGGTCACAACCCTGAACTGCTCATTGTACCTGGACGGGGCCCTGAACCGGACCAACTCTTCGGTGGCAAACAACACCGCGGCCGTCTTCACAATCAGCGGAATAGCGGACGGGAACCACACCTGGCACGTCCAGTGCAATGACAGCACCAACGGCACCGGCACGAGCGCGACCTGGAACTTCACGGTCGATGCGACGGCTCCGGCCGTGGCCCTCAACTCCCCGGCCAACCAGTCCCTGTTCAACTCATCTTCAATCGCCTTCAACTTCACTGCAACGGACAATCTTGCTCCGACAATGAATTGCTCCATGTTCCTTGACAACGCCCTGAACCAGACCAACTCCTCGGTGGGCAACAACACCGCGACCGTCTTCCCGGCCAGCGGCATAGCGGACGGGAACCACGCCTGGCACGTCCAGTGCACGGACAACGCCAACAACACCGGCACGAGCGCGACCTGGAACTTCAGCGTCGACACGCTTCCGCCGGAAATAGCGCTCAACAGCCCTGCGGACGGGTCTTCCTACACGTCAGACGCTGCCATGAACGTGAGCCTCAACTTCACTGCAACGGACGCCGCGTCCTTGGCAATGAACTGCTCGCTTTACCTGGACGGGCTGCTCAACTACACCAACGGCAGTGTCATGAGCGGCTCCCCTGACCAGACGACGGTGCTGGCGGGCGTGGGAAGCCATGCCTGGAACGTCACCTGCACGGACGCCTATGGCAATACGAACTCATCAGCGACCTATGGATTCACCATCTCGCCATCCCCTCCGCCGCCACCTTCCTCACCATCATCGGAACCGTCATTGTCGCTTTCCTCATCCAGGGCGGATTGCCCCACCAATGAAGTGACAATAACCGCGTCCAGCGGGGCAGGCACCGCCATAAAGCTCATCCTTGCCAGCCCGTATGCGGGAATTGTGGACGAGCAGACCGCAGGAAGCGATGGAAAGGCGACGTTCCAGCTGTCAACGGACGGCACCTATAAGGCAACCGGCTCCAGGTCGGGCTACGGCTCAGGAAGCGTAACATTCACGTTCAGCGCCTGCGCAGTAGTGCCTCCGGTCATTCCTCCGGTGACCCCGCCGGCCAAGCCCGGCTGCACTTCGGACGAGCAGTGCCCGCTGACGCACTTCTGCAACCTCAGCGTGGGGGAATGCCAGCCTGTCATAGGCGTATGCGGCTTCGCGGACAACCACACCTGGTACAAGTACGAATGCTGCGTTGACGCCGACTGCCCGCCGAGCAACATCTGCGTTGTCCACACCTGCGAGCTCCTCGACCTCACAGGAGACAAGGAAGGCCTGGTGGGCGGCCAGGGCAGGGTCAGGGCCACCATAGACGGCAAGCCGTTCGCAAACGCGACCCTCGATATAACCCGGCCTGACGGCACCTCGTTCCAGGCCATCACGGACGCCAACGGCGAGTCCGTGCTTCCGTTCGCGTTCGAGGGCAATTACACCGTCAGGCTGGTCAGGGCCGGCGTTTCCGTGAAGGCGCACTTAATCGCGGTCGGGCTGCCCCAGCCAGTAACCCCGGCACCCAGGCCCGCGGTGGTGGAGCAGCCGGTGAATTACTGCTGGGTGCTGGCAGCCATCGTGGCCATGATATTGGCCTACCTGGCGTACAGGAAATGGCGCGCGGACAAGGAAAAGAAGAAACAGCCATCGTCCAACAAGACCTATGGCAAGAAGTAGATTTATTCGGGACGAAAAAAATAATAGGAATGGAAATGAATCGCAGAAAGAAGTCCAACCCTCAATCTGCCCCGGCTCAGAGGTTTATTTCCCCCCTTTCCTTGAGAATCCTGGCCTGGAGCGGGTTGTACCTCCAGACGATGTCGCCCTTCTTGTCCGTCTCTATCTCATAGGGCCGGACTATGACCACGTCGCCTTCGCGCACCCATATCTTGTTGCGCATCTTGCCGGGAATCCTGCACATGCGCTCCTTCCCGTCCTTGCACATCACCTTCATGCGCGAGCCGCCCATGAGCCCGAGCACGAGGCCCAGCACTTCGCCTTCGCCGGGCATCCTTATCCTCCTGAACTCCTCTGCCTCGGACACCGGCGCTGCGCCGGCCGGCCTCGGCTTCCTGTATCCTCCGCCATGATGGTGGTATGCCAATGTATCATCCCTTTATGGGCGCCCTCGCGCCGCAACTTTCACAAACCAGCTGCCTGAAGCCGTGGCCCATCTCCTGTATGTTGGTGTCGGGCCTCTTGCACTCCTTGCAGATGACGTACCTGCTGACGAAATCCTCCAGCTTGGAGTTCACCATGTCGCCGGTGAGGCGCCTGGCGAGCACCATGCGCTCGCCCTGCTGTTCCGCGGGCACGGCAAGCTCCTTGGAGAAGAACTTGATGAGCATGGACGGCTCCCTGCGTATCTTGTCCGCCACGGCCTTGAAGTTCTTTACTATGGTCTTGTTGCCCTCTGTGAAGTACTCGAATTTGGGTGTCTCGAACCTCTCGCCGCTGTGCTTCGCCTTCTCCGGAAGGTTCTTGTAGACGTTGTCGAGCAACTGCTCGTAGTCCTTCTGCTCGTCAGCCATGAAATGGATTAACGTGGATAGAGTTTAAAAATAGAGAAGACTCCCGAACCGGGCAATTCAAACAAAAAAAAACAAATTCGAAAAGCGAACCCGCATCGGGCGATTCGAAACAAAGCCGGGCACCCGGACGCTGTCGAACCGGGCGAGCGTATCGGACGTATCGAACGGAGCGCGAGTTTTTTAGTTTATTTTTTACGTCCCTTCCTGCCAGCTGTGCAGGTACTTGTCCTGCTCTTTCGTGAGCGTGTCCTTTCTCACGCCCATGGCCTCCAGCTGGAGCCGGGCTATATGGTCGTCAATCTCGTCCGGGAGTTTCAGCACCTTCGCAGGAAGCTTCCCCCGCATCTTCACAAGGTACTCGCACGCAAGGCTCTGGCCGGCGAACGAGGTCGCCATGACTTCCGGCGGATGGCCTTCCGCTGCCGCGAGGTTGACCAGCCGGCCCTCGCCGCACAGGTAAATGGGCTTGCCGTCCACGTCGTACTCTTCCAGCTGCGGGCGTATAGTCCTCCGTTTCCATTTCGCGTTCATTCCCTCCACGTCCACCTCATTGTCGAAATGGCCCGCATTCGCGAGTATGGCGCCCGCCTGCATGCTTTTGACGTGGTCCGATGTTATCACGTGCTTGTCCCCGGTCACGGTCACGAAAATATCGCCTATCTTCGCCGCCTCGGCCATGGGCATGACCATGTAGCCGTCCAGCCGTGCCTGCATGGCGCGGAACGCGTCCACCTCGGTCACTATCACGTTGGCGCCCATGCCCCTGGCCCTGAGCGCAACCCCCTTGCCGCAGTCCCCGTAGCCGCCCACCACGAAATTCTTTCCGGCAATCAGGGTGTTCGCGGCCCGCAGCAGCCCGTCAATCGTGGACTGCCCGGTCCCGTAGTAATTGTCCAGGCAATGCTTGGTCTTGTTGTCATTGACCGCTATCATCGGGTATTTGAGCACGTTGTCCTTTTCCATGGCGCGGAGCCGGATGACCCCAGTGGTGGTCTCCTCGCAGCCGCCTATCATCTTGGGCAGCAGGTCCTTGTGCTTGGTGTGCATCGCGGTGACCAGGTCGCATCCGTCGTCTATGGTTATGTCAGGCTTCGTGGCAATCACCGCCTCTATATATCTATAATAGTCCTCCTTGCCCTCCCCCTTGTGGCCGTAGACCGCGAAGCCGTCCTTCGCAAGGGCCGCGGCGACGTCGTCCTGCGTGCTGAGCGGATTGCAGCTCGCGAGCGCCACCTTCGCACCTCCAGCCCGCAGCGTCCTGACCAGGACCGCGGTCTCCTTCGTGATGTGGAGCGCCAGCCCTATCGTGAGCCCCTTGAAAGGCAGCTCCTTCTCGAACCTCTTCCTTATGTTCGCCATTATGGGCATGCGCATCTCGGCATAGCCTATGTTCAGGCCGCCCTGCTCCGCGAGCTTCACGTCCTTCACTTCGTAATCCTTCCCCTTGTCCATGTAAACACCTCACAAATAGCGGTATCTGATTAGCCTGATGCAAATTAAAATGGTTAGCATCTATCCGCTGTGCTCGGTGAGCAAGGTTTAAAAGCAGTCACTCCCTGATATATGCAAAACTGATATATCCCATGGTGGCATTATGATGCGGGGCAGGATGCGTGCTGGCGCGTTTTCAGTTGCGCACAAGAAAATGGCGAACGGGCTTTTCGCAACATTCCTGCTCTGGCTCATATCCAAGAAGCCCACCTACGGCTATGGCATAATAAGCACGATGCGCGAGGAGCACCAGTCCGTGCACATCGGCCCGTCGCACGTCTATCCGCTGCTTGCCGGGCTCTGCCGGCAGGGCCTGGTGAAAATCAGGGAGGAGGCGAAGGGGATGCGGGTGAGGAAGCTATACTCCATCACTCCCGCCGGAAGGAAAAAGCTCGCCGATGCCAAGGCCAGGCTCTCGGGCAGCGGCCTGAGGGCGCAGTTCATGAGGGAGATGGTGTCATGACGGGCGCCAAATCCGCTTCATCCAAGCCGCAGCCGGCCGGAAAAGCGGCCGCCATGTGCACGCAGGCGGCGAACTCGCACGAAGCCGCGGGCACGAGCCTCCATACCGGAAACGGAAAGCCGGTCCCGCCGGGCATGCACGAGAGGGAGATACTGCGCCTTGAATGCGTGTCCAAGCTGTACGGCTCGGGTGAAAGCGGGGTCGCGGCAATACGGGACATGGATTTCACGATCCACAACGGCGAGCTCACCAGCGTGCTCGGCCCCAGCGGCTCGGGCAAGTCCACGCTGCTCCACCTCATGGGGCTCCTGGACAAGCCGACCACGGGCAAGGTTTATATCGCGGGCACGGACACCACGAGCATATCGGACGCGGACCAGGCCAGGCTCAGGGGCAAGATGATAGGGTTCGTGTTCCAGGCCTTCAACCTGATATCGTCCTTCACCGCGCTGGAGAACGTGGAGCTTCCGCTCATGATATACGACGTGCCGAAGGAGGAACGCAGGAAAAAGGCCACAGCCATATTGGAGCGGCTCCAGATGGGCCATCGGCTCAACCACCTCCCGTCCCAGCTGAGCGGGGGGGAGAGGCAGAGGGTGGCCATCGCCCGCGCCCTGATAAACGACCCGGAGATAATCCTGGCGGACGAGCCCACGGGAAACCTGGATTCCAAAACCGGCGAGGAGGTCCTGAAGATAATAGAGGACCTGCACCAGGAGGGCAGGACCATAATACTAGTCACGCACGACGAGAGTCTCGTGAAGGTGACGGAAAAGGTAGTAAGGATACGGGATGGAAGACTGGTTAAGAGTGAGGTGTTGGTATGAAAAATGCTATGAAAATCGGAATCATCATGCTTTTGGCGGTTTTGACCGGAGTGTCGTTTGCCGGGGTATCGGTCTCCAATTTCACGATATCAAAGGCCAGTTACCAGCCGGGGGACGTGGGAATCGCGACAATAACGATTGCGAACCCGGTCGGCACCCCGCGCGTAACCGGGCTTGCCATGACCATCCGCAACCCGAAGGAGGTGACCGTTTCCGGCTCAAGCACGCTTTCGGACATCGAGTCCGGAGGTGTGGCGGTGGTCTCAATCCCGTTCAAAATCAGCACGGACGCCAAACCCGGCATCTACCTGCTGAACGTGGATTTCACGGGCTTCTCGCAGCAATCGGGCTCCGGCACGCAGATATCCACCACCAATACCGCGTCGCTGCCCATAATCGTGGTTCATTCGCCCATCATTTCGCTGGCTACTGACAAGCCGGTCATCGGCGGCATCGACTCCGTCGTGCTCACGGTGATAAATAACGGGGGCGCGGCCAGGGACCTGCGCGTCTCGACCTCCGGGAGCGTGGGGCTCTACGGCAGCGACGAGGTTTATATCGGCAACCTGACCAGCTCCGTGAACCTGAGCGTGACCCTGGACGCCAGGAACGCCAGCGACGGGCCCCTCGACGTGCCCTTCACTTTCACATACAACGACGAGCTGGGCAATCCACACCGGGACACGGCGACGCTCCGCGTAACCGTGAAGAACGAGGTGCTCGACCTCCGCTTCAACCAGCTCTCGCCCCTCATAACCGGCAAGGACGGCAACCTCACGCTGCAGGTCCTTGACAACGGGGGCGATTTGTCGGACGTGCGCATATCATTCGTCAACTCGTCGCTGAGGCTCAGGGACTTCAGCGAGATAAAAATAGGCGACCTCGCCGCGGGGCAGAGCGCCACGGTGTCCGCGCTGGTGCACAACGACTTGGCGCCGGGCCTCAACCTGGTGGATTCCAGGATAACGTGGACCGAGAAGGACGTCCGCAAGGAGCAGGAGATGAGCATACCCATATCCATAGACTCGGACGCGGACGTGGGCGTGTACCTGGAGGCCAAGCCCTCCCCGCTGGAAGCGGGGCAGGAGACGACCGTCTCCGTGCTGGTGTCCAACGTCGGTTCCTACGGCATAGACAACGTGGACGTGGGGCTGGGCTCTCCTGATTTCCAGTCCCTGGACGTCACCCCCCGCCAGTACATAGGCTCGCTTGCCAAGGATGACTTTTCCACGGTGCAGTTCAAGGTCCTCCCGCAGTCGGCGGGAACCTACCCCATCAGCGTGAACGTGATATACCGCGACGCGTCCGGAGACTGGGTCAACCGTACCATCACGCAGACAGCGACGGTCTCGGCCGTGCCATCGGGCGACGGCGGAACCATGTACGCCGTGCTCGGCGTCGTCGTGATTGCCGCGGCCGCGCTGTGGTTCTTCAGGTTCAGGAAGAAAGGCTGAATCCATGAACACGGCCGACATGCTGAATTATTCCATAAAGTCCATGCGGAGCCGCAGCCTGCGTTCCTGGCTCACCATAGTGGGCGTCGTGGTGGGCATAACCGCCATGGTGCTCCTGGTGGGCCTGGTGCAGGGCCTCAAGAACGACGTGGAGAGCCAGCTCAAGGGATTCGGCACCAACACCATAGTGATAATCCCCATGGACGTGAGCAAGGTCGCGTCCTATGGCAGCACGCAGATGGTCCCGTCATCAGGAAAGCTGACGGAGCTGGACTACCAGCGCGTTAAGAAGGCCGGCTCCATAGACGCCATCACCAAAATACTCAGCGGCCGCTTCAACATGCAGTTCAAGAACGAGTCCATCACGGTCTCGGCGAGCGGCATAGAGCCGGAGAACTACGGGCGCATAATCGGCAGCAGCCTGGAGATAGACACCGGCCGCTTCCTGGTCCCCTCGGACCATCACGCGCTCGTCCTGGGCTACAGCATAGCTGACAGCGGCTTCACAAAAAAGCCCGAGGTCGGCAGCGACATATACGTGTCGGGCGAGAAGTTCAAGGTGGTGGGCATACTGAAAAAGGCCGGCTCCGCGAACTCCCTCGACAGCGCGGTGCTCATGCCTTTCGACGACGCCAAAAGCCTGCTCGGCGATTCCATCGGCCCCAATGAGATATCCGCCATCCGCATACTGGTGAAGGAGGGGGAGAATGTCAATGAAACGGCGGACCAGATAGAGTCCATCATGCTCTCCTCCCACCGCAAGAACGAGGACAACAAGGACTTCTCGCTCGTGACCGCCGGGTACATAAGCTCCCAGATAGACCAGACCACCTCATTGCTCTCGCTTTTCCTGGGCGCGATTGCGGGCATATCCCTCGTGGTGGGCGCAATCGGGATATCCAACACCATGTTCATGACCGTGCTGGAGAGAAGGCAGGAGATAGGGCTGCTAAAGGCCATAGGCATGGAGGAGGGGGAAATAGAGCGCCTTTTCATAGCCGAGGCGGGGGTCATCGGAATCGCGGGCGGCACGCTGGGCCTGCTGCTCGGCGCCCTCCTGATAGGGGTTGCGAACCTTCTCGGCTTTCCTGCGCAAATACTGCCACAGATCGCAATAGGGGCGGTGGTTTTCTCTGCAATAGTCGGCATGGCCGCGGGCTTCATACCCTCGCGCCAGGCCGCCAGGCTCGACGCAATAGAAGCGCTGCGCTACGAATGAGGTACGAATGACGTGATGCCGCTGCCGGTGATGCAATGAAATTCCAGGATTCAATCGAGTACGCCGTAAAGAGCCTCCGCACAAGGCAGCTGCGCTCCTGGCTCACCATACTCGGCATTGTCATCGGCGTGGTGGCAATGGTGGTCATAACATCCGTCACCGAGGGCGTGAGCAAGTCGGTCACGGATATGCTCTCCACGTTCGGGCCCGACAAGATGTTCATAGTCCCGGTCAACATAGACAAGGCGATGTCCAGCGGCTCGGGCCTCGGCGGCTCCCAGATGCCCTTCGGCAAGCTCTACCAGAAAGACGTGGATTCGGTCGCCTCGGTTCCCGGGGTGAAAGAAACCGCACGCGTGAACTACGGCCGTGCAACGGTGAAGTTCAAGGGCAAGGAGATAGACACCGTCGTTTACGGGGGTGACACGAAGATATTCACGATTTTCGGGGATTTCTTCCAGATAGATATCGGAAGGGCGTACACGGAATCCGAGCGCAGGGTGGTGGTGCTCGGCTATGACGCCGCCAACAGCATGTGGGGCAAGGACAAGGCCGCGGTGGGCAGCGTCATGCAGATAAACGGCAAGGACTACCGCGTGGTCGGGGTGATGAAGGACCTCGGCAACGGGATGGCGGCCCACGACAACGCGGCGATATTCGTGCCTTTTGACGACGGCAAGGAGCTTTTCAAGTCGCAGCTGGCGGCCAACGAGGTGACCGCGATTTACATCCAGGTGGACACTGGCTTCGACCCCAACGAAATCAAGGACGGCATAGAGCGCAAAATAGCATCCAACCACAGGGTCACGCTGGAAAACAAGGATTTCAGCGTCATCACGGCGGATTTCATCAGGCAGACCGTGGGGAGCATACTCAGCCTCCTGAGCGAGCTGCTCTTCGCCATAACCGCGGTGGCGACAATAGTTGGCGGCATAGGCATATCCAACACCATGTTCATGGCCGTGCTCGAGCGCATCCGGGAAATAGGAATCCTGAAATCCATAGGCGCGACGGACCGCGACATCCAACTGATATTCCTCACCGAAAGCGCGCTCATAGGCCTGATTGGAGGGATACTCGGCTTTGCCGCCGCGGTGGCAATATTGTTCATCGCCGGCCAGTTCGGGGTCCCATACCTGATAAGGATACGGTGGGTGATTTTCGTATTCGTGTTCTCCATCGGAGTGGGCGTTGCCGCGGGCTACATACCCGCGAGGCAGGCGTCCAGGATGGAGCCGGTCAAGGCCCTGGGATATGTATAGCGTGTCCGGTCTCCAGTGTCCCGTGTCCCGCACGCAGGGTCCGTCGCTCTTTGCAGGGGGACGGATTTGAACCGTCGAACTCATTAAGAGACGGGATTTCCTGTTCCGGAACTCAAGTCCCGCGCATGGGCGGGCGTCCGGATGAAAGTCAAGCCTGGCTCTCCATCATGATGGCAGAAAGCTCTCTCACGAATTCCGTGTCTTCCCCTCTCATGCGCCTTAGCTTTTCCCCTGCAGCATGGCGCACTTCCCAACTTGCGGCATGATTTGCCACTTCTTCCAGCGCATTCTCATCGTTCAATGCTTTTATCACAGCGAGACTCGTATCAGTGCAACTGGATTCCTTTGCCACTCTTATCAGCGCTTGTTCGTTTCCAGCCAGTTTCTTCAAGACATCTATCCTTGTGTTTGAAAACATGTGGGCAGCGATTTTCACCAGCGTTTCCACATCTGTCAATGCAGCCACAGCAGCCTTCCCGACGGCTCCATCCATTATACTATTGTAGATGACATGCTCCAGCAACTCGGCACTGCTAATTTTTCCTGCAGCAGCGATTCTCGTGGCCCTGTTTTTGGCATGCAGCGCGACGTTTTGCAAAGCCTCATCATCAGTCAACATCCTGACCGCGGCTTCCCCGGTGTCAGCGAATGCCGTAACCTCGGCTACATGCCTCACATCTTCCGAATCCGTCAGTTTATTGAGCGCTGCCAGCCGCGCATCCTGACTCCCGGCGTGCGCAGCTACATCCTTCAAAGCCCCGGCATCCCTCAGTTTTTCGACCGCAGTGCGCCTTGCACCCTCGTCCCCGGAATGCAGGGCCACGCACCTCAATCCATCCTGTTCTTTGATCTCATTGACCATCGCAGTAAGCTTTGCAACAGCCGTTTTTCTCGTATCCTCGTTTTTGGTGCGGTCTACCACGCATGCCAACGCATACGACGATTCAAGGCGCTCAACCACCACGGCAAGCTTCCCGGCAATGGCACATTTCACATCCCAGTGGTTCGTGCGCTTATATGCCCGTGCCAGGCTTTCCTCGCCATTGGCAAGTGCATCCACGGCAGCCAGCCTCACTTCCTTGTGCCTGGAATCCGATGCAATATCCTCCAGGGCCGTTGTGTCTGTCAATTCTTTGAGGGCCGCAAGCCTCACACCCCTGTGCCCGGAATGCTCTGCCACATACTTCAGCGCCTTCCTGTTCCCGGCTAATTTTTGGACCGCGGCCATGCGATGCGCCCGGCTGCTGCTCTCCAGCATTTTCGCGATATCCGTGGGGCTTCGCTGGCTTGCCGCTGCGGCGGGCATTTTACATGAACCGTCTTTTCCGGTTGTTGCTGTCGCATGCACAAGCGTAGGCATAAGCTACCACCCGATAGCATATAATATAACCTGTATTTTAAAGGTTGGCGCTGCGGCAAATACTGGCGCGATAAGGCACTATCAAAGCAAGATGATAATTGCACGGGACTGTTGTTTTTATAATCCCTAACCCTTCAAAAGCGGAAATCATGGAACTCATAGTGGCGGAAAAGCCGAAAGTCGCGGAAAAAATCGCAGCGGCCATCGGCGGGACCGACGTGAAGCAGAAGAAGGTCGGGCAGGTTTCCTATTACGAAGGCACGCACAACGGCGTGGAATTCGTGGTCGCGCCCGCGGTCGGTCACATCTACGGTCTTGCCGAGAAGAAGAAAACCAACACGTACCCGGTGTTCGACATCGAGTGGGTGCCGTCATACGTGGAGTCCAAGGAATCGGATTACACCAAAAAATACCTGGACGTGCTGGAGAAGCTCGGAAAAAAGGCGGACGTCTTCGTATCGGCATGCGACTACGACATAGAGGGCAGCACGATAGCATACAACGTCTTCCGCTTCGCCACCAAAATAAAAGAGGGCAGGAGGATGAAGTTCTCCGCGCTTACCGCCGAGGACCTCTGCGACGCCTACGAGAACAAGTCTGATTTCGACTACAACAACGCCTATGCCGGCGAGGCGAGGCACATCCTGGACTGGTACTACGGAATCAACCTGAGCCGCGCGCTCATGTCCGCGCTGCGGGCGGCGCACCGCTACAGGGTGATGTCAATCGGCAGGGTGCAGGGCCCCGCGCTGGACATACTCTGCGACCTGGAGCTGAGGATAAAGGCGTTCGTGTCCACGCCGTATTGGGAGCTGACCGCCGAGGTCAAGGGCGCGGAATTCATGCATTCCAAGGGCAGGTTCCTTGACGAGGCGGAGGCCGAGGCGGCGCTGGGGCGGACAGCCGGTTCTGGAACAGTCGCCTCGGTGGAAAAGAAGGAGCAGATAATCAAGCCGAACCCGAATTTCGACCTCACCTCCTTGCAGGTGGAGGCGCACTCGGTCTTCAACATCGCCCCGTCCGAGACGCTAGAGCTCGCCCAGCGGCTCTATGAAGATTCGCTTATTTCCTATCCAAGAACATCATCGCAGCAGATTCCAGCGAGCATAAAGACGAAAGATATAGTGAAGCAGCTCGCAGGCAATCCGGAATACAAGGAGCTTGCGGACCGGCTCATAAGTGAGAACCGGACCACGCCCATACAGGGCAAGAAAACCGACCCCGCGCACCCGGCAATGCATCCGCTCGGGCAAAGGGGAAGGCCGGAAGGCAACGAGAAAAGGCTCTACGACCTCATAGTGCGGCGTTTCCTCGCGTCCTGCGCTCCGGATGCGAAAAAGGAGCGGACGAACGTGGCAGTAAGCGCGGGCGAGCCCTATGACGCCGACGGCGTGGTCACCACGGAGCCCGGCTGGATAGCGTTCTACGGCCCCTACTACAAGTCCGAGGACCGGGAGCTCCCCCCATTCGCAAAGGGCGAAAGCGTCTCAATGGACAAAAAACAGAAAACCAGGAAGGACACCAAGCCTCCCAAGCGCTACACCCAGGCGAGCGTGATATCCGAGCTGGAGCGCCAGCACCTGGGGACCAAGGCCACGCGCTCCACCATAGTGGACACGCTTTTCAAGCGCGGCTATGTGGACGGCAAGCCCATAGAGGTGACGGACCTCGGGCTCAAGGTGCGCGAAGTGCTTCACAAGCACGCTCCGGAAATCCTCGACGAGGCGCTCACGCGCAAGATAGAGGACGACATGGAGCAGATACAAGAGGGCAAGCTGGACAAGGAAAAGGTCATCGGGGAGGGGAGGGAAATCCTCATCCAGACCCTGGACCGCTGGAAAAAGGACGAGTCCAAAATCGGCGAAGAGCTTCTCGAGGCGCTCAAGGCCACGATTGAAAAGGAGAACATGATAGGCGAATGCGACAAGTGCGGCAAGCAGCTGCGCATAATACGGATGAGGACCGGAAGCCAGTTCATCGGCTGCACCGGCTATCCCGCCTGCAGGAACACCTACCCGCTTCCCCAGGGCGCGCTCATCAAGGTGGCTGACAAAAAATGCCCGTCCTGCGGCAAGCCGGTTATCTACGTCATACGCAAGGCGAGGAAGCGCTTCGAGATGTGCATAGACCCGGGCTGCCCGAGCAAGGCGGACTGGGGGAAGAAGAAGGAGGAGAAGGCGGCGGAGAAAACCGAGGAGAAGAAGGCCTGAAATCAATTCTTTTAAACTGTACCCCATATCCAATCAGTCATGCGGGGCATAGCTTCGGTTGACGTCAAAGGGAAGACGATACTGCTCAGGCTGGACCTCAACGTGCCCATAGAGGATGGGAAAATCGTCCCGGGCCCGCGCATGCAGGTCCATGCCTGCACCGCGAAGATGCTCTCGGACAAAGGCGCCAAGGTCATAATCCTCGCGCACCAGGGAAGGAAGGGCAAGCCGGATTTCACCTCTTTGGAGCAGCACGCCAAGCACCTCCACCACATGATAAAGAAGGACGTCGCGTGGGTGGACGACATCGTCGGGCAGCAGGCGAAGGACGCAATAAAAATCATGAAGGACGGAGACATCCTCGTCCTGGACAACGTTAGAAAATTAGACGACGACACCAATCACGACGGACAGATAGTGGAAGCTCTCTCCCCTTTGGCTGATTATTTCGTCCTGGACGCGCTTTCCGTGGCTCATCGGAACCAGGCCAGCGTCACGGGTTTCACGAAGACGATGCCGTCCTTCGCAGGGCCGCACCTGCTGGAGGACGTGGAGGCCCTTGAAAAGCTCAAGCACAGCAAGGACATCGTTTTCGTGCTCGGCGGCTCGAAAGTAGAGGACTCATTCGCAATCATGAAGAAGTGGCTGCGCGACGGAAAAGCCAGGAAAATCCTGGTGTGCGGCGCGCTCGCCACCCTTATGCTGCACGCAAGCGGCCACAAGGTCGGCGACTCCATGGAGTTCCTGAACCTCTCCAACATGGAGGCCCACTGCGCCGAAGCAAAGCAGGTGCTCGCGGAATTCGACGACCGCATCGCGCTTCCGGTCGATGTCGGGCTTTCAGTGGGCATGGAAAGGCACGACCGCGAGGTCGCGGACATCCACAAGGGCCAGATATGGGACATAGGGCCCAAGACAGTGGAGCTGTACAAGGAAAGCATATTCAACTCGCACACCGTGGTGATGAACGGCCCCGCAGGGGTGTACGAGATGGACGCGTTTTCAAAAGGCACCAGGGGCGTGCTTGAGGCAATCGCCCAGTGCGACGCGTTCTCTTTGCTCGGGGGCGGGCACACCATCACGGCGCTGGAGAAATTCGGAATTGAAAAGCACCACTTCGGCCACATATCACTGGCAGGCAAGGCTCTCATAGCATTCCTGAGCGGGCACGAGCTTCCGGGCCTGAAGGCGCTTGAGGAGAACGAGAAGAAGTTCCCCCTGAAAAAAGATTGAGCATCTCACTCCTTACTATACACATCCTTCACTTTGCCGGTTATCATGGCCTCGATGCCAAAGGTGGTCTCTGTTTCCGGGATGATGAGTATGGCAGGCCATTCCAGCCCGAGCATCCATGCCACCCGCACGCGCCTGTGGCCGTCAATAAGTATGTCCTTCTTGTCCTTCGTTTTCCTGAGGACGATTATCGGGGTCGAATAGCCATGGCCGATGGCGGTGTTTATCATCTTCATCTTCTCAGCAGCTGTTGATTCGGTCTCCTCGCCGGAGTAGGTGTAGTACAGCTCCCCGAGCTGCTCCTTCCGCAGCTTCCTGTCCTCCCGCCTGAATACCATCCCCGGATAGAGCTTCTTGTAGTACTCAATCAGCCTGTTGTACAGCTTTTCCTGCTCCTCAGGCGGCACGAGACCGACGACCATTCAACCACCCCAGAGCGCTATCGAAGAGTAGGATTATATAGCATATCGCGAAAGGCGTCCGCGCCGCGACAACCAACATTTAAAAAAAACACGCCCGGGCGTATCGCGAGTCGAGTTGCCCGTTTTTTTTCTTTTTAATCCAATCCCCTTTTCAGCCCTTCTTCAGCGCGATTTTCACGAGCCTGCCGTCTATCTCGTACTCGTTCATTTCTTTCGCGATTTCGAACTGCACCTTGGAGGCGTTGACCTCGGAGGAGAGCCGCTGCGCGTGCTTCTCCAGTATGGTCTCGAACTCCTTCTCGCTGGATATTGATAGCGTGATTTTGTCCGTTTCCACGAGCCCCGCCTCCTTGCGCATCACCTGTATCCTGCGCTTCACCTCGTTGAGCACGCCCTCCTCATAGAGGGCCTCGTCTATCTTCCGGTCCAGGTGCACTATGCCTGAGCCGAACATCAATGACGCGAGCTCGCCCTCGGGCTGCACCTCCACCGTGACCGCCTCCTTGGCGTTCATAAGCGTCCTTATCACGCTGCTGAAGGCGTTCACCGCGTCTATGGTCTCGTGGGACTTGGTCTCCACGTACACCCGGCGTATGGGCCACCTGGCCTTTATGCCCGAGGTCTGCCTCGCGGTGAGACCCACGGAGCACACATCCTTCACTATTCCCATCTGGCTTTCCATCACCGCGTCTATGGCCGCGCTGTCCTCGTCCTCCAGCCTGAGCAGGAAAATGGACTCCGCACCCTCGAATTTCCTGAAGAATTTCTGGTAGAGGTGCTCGCATATGAAAGGCGACGCAACGGAAAGCATCTTGAGGGACGAAAGGGCGGATGCGTAGAGCACGAAGAACGCCGCGCCCGCGTTTTCCTCCCTGGCTATCCTGTCCTTCGCGATTTTCATGTAGAACCTGGACACGTCCTCCACGAGGAAGGCCCTTACCCCCCTCACGGCCTTGTTGAGCTCGTAGGCCTCGAAGGATTTCCTGAAGTCTCTTTGCGTGCTGTTCATCCTGCTGAGAAGCCAGGCATCCTCGTGGCCAAGCTCCTTGGGCCGCTCGGGCCTTTTCCCGGGATGGAACCTCTCCAGGAAGAGCACGACGTTGAACGCTATGTTGAGGTCCGTGCTCGCCTTCTTCATGTCATCCCAGCTGAATTTGAGCTCGTCCCATACGGTGTTGCTGATGCCCCAGAGCCTAAAGCTGTCCGCCCCGTACTTGTCGAGTATCTGCTCCAGCGGGGTGAAGTTGCCCACTGACTTGGACATTTTCTCGCCCTTCTCATCCACGAAAAAGCCGTGCATGAGAACGCGCTTGTACGGGCAGGCGCCGTACCTTATCATGCCGGAGCCGAGCAGGGAGTAGAACCAACCCCTTATCTGGTCCTGGCCCTCTATTATCAGGTCCGCCCGCTCGCCGTACCTCTTCCTCTCGTTCTCGTCCAGCGTTGCCCATACGGCGTTGCCGGAGTCGAACCACACGTCGAGCACGTCCGGCACCCTGATCATTTCCCCGCCGCAGTCGCATGGAAGCCTGACTTCGTCTATATACGGCCTGTGCAGCTCCTTGAGCTCCACGGGAAGCTCCTTCCTGGAGCCTATGACGGTCATTTTCTGGCATCCGGGTTTCGGGCACCTCCAGATGGGGAGCGGTATGCCCCAGTAGCGCTGCCTGGATATGCACCAGTCCGGCGCGCCCTCCACGAACTCCTTGAAGCGCTCCTTGGCGAAATCCGGGTGCCATTCGGTCTTGTCTATCTGCTCCAGCATCTTCTCCTTCATTTTCGATATCGTGATGAACCACTGCTTCGTGCTGAGGAATATGAGCGGCGTCTTGCACCTCCAGCAATGCGGGTACCTGTGCTTCACCCGCTCCTCGGCCAGCAGCCTCCCCTCGTCGGCGAGAATCTTTATGACGAGCGGGTTCGCGGCGCGCACGTTATTTCCAGCAAGCTCGCCCGCCTCATCGGTATAATTCCCATGGGTGTCCACGGGGCAGAACGGCTCTATCTCGTACCGTTTGCCTATGATGAAGTCCTCCGGTCCGTGCCCCGGCGCGCAGTGAACCAGGCCGGTCCCCTCCTCCACGGTGACGTATTCGTCGCTGAGCACCACTTTGCGCTCGTACTCCTTCCTTATCCTGCCCTGGAACGGATGAATGTACCTGTAATCCTTGAGCTTCCTGCCGCTGAACTCCTCCACCACCGTGGCGGACTTGCCCGTTATTTCCATGACCTTGTCCAGCAGGTCCTTGGCAAGCATCCAGGTTTCGTTGTCCACCCTGACCTTCACGTAGGTGAGCGTGGGGTGCGCCATCACGGCCATGTTCGCAACCAGCGTCCACGGCGTCGTGGTCCATATCACCAGGTACTCGTCCGGCTTGTCCATTGAAAGGAATTTCACGTACAGGGACGGGTCGGTCTCGTCGCCGTATTCCAGCTCGTAGTTCGCCATCGTGGTCTCGCAGCGGAAGCAGTAGGGAAGCACGTACACGCCTTCGGTGAGCAGGTTTTTCTTATACGCCTCCTGGAGCGTCAGCCAGCTGGACTCTATGTAGGAATCCTTGTAGGTTATATAGGGGTTCTCGAAATCCATCCACACGCCAAGGGACAGGAACTGGTTCCCCATCACGCCTATGTACTTGGTGGCGAACTGCTTGCACTTGGCAGTGAACTTGTCTATGCCGTATTTCTCTATCTCGTGCTTGTGGCCAATCTTGAGCTCCTGCTCCACCTTGACCTCTATGGGCAGGCCGTGGGTGTCGTAGCCCGCCTGGGCGCGCACGTCGCAGCCGCGCATGCGCCAGTAGCGGCACACCGCGTCCTTGAGGGTCTTGTTCCAGCCGGTGCCGGGGTGTATCTGGCCCGTGGCGTAGGGCGGGCCGTCGCAGAAATAGAACTTCGGGCCGTCCGCGTTCTTTTTCATGGCCTTGGCCACTATGCCCTCGGCCTTCCAGAAATCGGCTATCTCTTTTTCTACCTTCTTGTGATCATACATGATTATGCACCCCTGCTCCCGTGTCTTTCCTAAGATAGCCCAAAAACCTATTAAACGGTTGTCGCTATATTGAAACATCGGTTACATCACATTTAAAAACAGTTTGTGACACAATTAATATGAGGTGGAACTTTGAACAGTCATAATCATACCCAGCAAAAAACAGACTTCGGTGCCAGGCTTGAAAAAGGCGGCCACGCATTGCACGTGTCCATGAGGCAGCCCGAGGTGCTCGTTGCCGACGCCGGCCATCCTTTCTTCACGCTGGGAAGCCTCGAGTTTCCCGGCCTTTTGGGCTCTCTCAGGGGCAAGATGCTCCCGCCTGACAAAGGCCCCTATGCTGACAATGCGAATGGCGACATAAGCAGGATGGCAAAGCAGATGTGGAGAACGGGCAAGGGCGGCCCCGCGGAACTTGAGGAAAAGGCCAAGTGGCTCATAGACATTCTTCTCCCAAGGGCGGTAATGGACCCGGAAGGAAACTTCCATATGGTGCCCATCCCGGACCAGAGGAGCTTCGGGGATTTGCGCATGGTTCTTGATGAAATGCCCCTTGCATGCAGGAATGACGACGCAGTCATAACCGCAGGCAGGCTGCTGCAGCAGCCGAGGATTGGGTATGCGGGCAACGATTACCTCCCCATCATGCACACAGAGGAGCCGCCCCTGGTCGCAGTGGCCGCCATGCGCGCCCTGCAGATGGAGGCGTACATGTCGCTCCTGTTTTCCCCGGATATGGAGCACGGAGGAGTCGCGATTCATGAGGGCATTGCGGTTTTCCCGGATGAAACCACGCTTCTTTCTTTCAACATCAGCCTAAGCAGGACGCATCTTCCCATAATGGGCATTTCAGTGCTTTCCGACCCCATGGTCATGGCCACGCAATGGCTAAGGTGTGCGGACCAGGTGATGAGAATGGAGCTGATTCACCTGGACGATAATGTCGCCCGCGGCCTTATCAACGACGAGTCCGTGGACACCACGATACAGCTGATAAAGGCAAAGGCTGCAATGGCATCCTTCCTTTCTTCGGGGGAGCACGCCGAATTGGAGCCTTTTCTCGCCAAGGCCCACGGTGCAAGGCTGGACTGGAAAGCCCTGCTCACGCACCACACCGTAGGAATGAGGCTTGACAATCTTGTTGCCCAGCTGGACAGGCGTGGCCTGGCCCCAAGAGTCGCCGACGGCATCAAGCCAGGCGACGTATCGGCTTACCTGAAAAGGCTCGTCAGCGTGGTTGCCGCAGGCTACTACAAATGCAGCGCGGACAATGAATACGTGATGGCGTGCCATTCAATGCTCGACCAGTTCATACGCGGAATGCCGGGACGTTACGGTTTCCCGGTTGCAGAGGCGCAGAGCCTGCTCGGCTACATGCAGGCAGAGTTCGCGGCCAATGCCAATTCCGCGGCAATTCCTGCAAGGATAGTGGCCGCAGACTCCGCGGAATGGACCGTTATTCTCGCAGGCACATATCTCAAGCAGCTCAGGTCGGACTTTGGCGAGGTTGAAGAAGCGCTTAAGGCCGGTTCCATTGAGCGGGACGCGGCAGTGGCGCGGGTGAAATCCATTGTTGACAAGCATGCCGAAGGCGCGCGCAGGCTCGGCTTTGAGCAGGAGCTCATCATAACCGGAAAAGGCGAACTCGAGGCATTCATCACGCAGACGCTGCCGCGCCACAAGATACTTTCACCAGCCGTGGCCGAGTTGTCCGCATATGCAGCTGGAAAGTTCGACCCCAAAAGCCCTGAGAACCTGGATTATGAGGCTGAGCGGGTTGAAACAGACATACTCAGGAGCATCGCCGCGCTGAACGTAAGGCTCGCCACCCGCCAGGGCGCGATGCCTTTGCAAATGGTGGCAATGATAGAAACCGAGGCAAAAAACCTGATTGACATCCTTGCGGACGGAGCCAACAGGTTCGGCCGCGCCAATCCGCGCATGGTGAATGCCGACGGGCGCGTGAAGGACTTCGTGCGTGTCATCCTGCCCAAACACGGCGTGCCGGCCGGAACAATCCGCGAAATCATGCGTTATGGCAGGGAGAAGCTCAGCCCCCGGGCTCCGGCTGGCGGATGAAACCCATGACATTCAGGCAAAAGGTCGCAATCCTAACGTTTGTGGCTCTTGGAGCATCTGCGGCTCCTCCTTCAGTGGCTACGAAATGGCAGGCAATTCCTCCGGCATACGCCCAGCGCGCAGCCGCCACTTACGACCCTGGCAGTTCCCCTTTTGAAGCAGGCTCCGGCATAAAAGCGATTGCGAATAAAGCAAGGGCAGGCACAAAGCTTGAAACAGCGAAAAAGCTGCATTCAATCCTCCAGGTGGGCGAGCCCGGAGGCCTCAAGGCAGCCGAAGCTGGGAAAACGATAAAAGACGACCGGCCTCCGAACACCGCCGAAGAGGCGCTTAAGCGCGGCGGCGACTGCAGCGAGTTCGCCTACGTTGTGCTGGCAGCGGCAAAGGAGCTGGGCATTGCGGCAGGGACAATCACGCTGGACATCGGCGGCGACATCATGCACCTGCTTCCGGTTGTCGAGATAGACGGAAAGAAATACATACTCGACCCGCAGACCGGCGAGTTCGGGAAAGGCACTGTGGAAATCGGTTCAAAGAGAATCACATTCACCTATGAATCGCTTGGCACGGGCAAGCCGAAGCTGCTGTGGGAGTCAACATCCGGCCAGTCCGTCGGCTCCTATCACATGGAATGGGGCAACTACCTCAAGCACTTCAAAAAGGACGAGAAGAAGCTCAGGCAGGCAGTCACCGCGTTCAGGAAGGCCATGGAGCTCAATCCTGCAGACACCCATCTGAGGGGGAAGATGGACGACGCTTCCGCGGCGCTCGTGAACATCCTCATGCGAAAGGCAGAGGAAGCGTTCGGAAAGCAGGAGTGGAAGAGCGCGGCCTCGCTTTTCGAGGAAGCCATTGAGCATGTTCCTTCCACCATGAGCAAGGCAAACCAGGGCTCGCTGCATGAAAACGCAGCCGCATGCCTCTCCAATTCCGGGGAGTACGCCAAGGCGGCAGAGCATTACGACGCGGCCTATGGGCTAACCGGAAAAGAAGAATACAAAAAAAGCGCCGTAGAGGCCAGGGAAAAGGCGAAATAAACCCCTTGCCAAAGCAAAGGGCTCAGAACACCTTTTCTCCTACGTAAACCTTGATTCCGGAAGGGGTTACCTTGAACGGCACGAGATCGCGCGAATGCGCGGTTCCCCTCATTTTCATGATTTCCAGCGCCCTTATCCTCCGGTCCTCCTTGCCTATGTTGTAGAGGTTGATGATGCCGTCCATCACGAAATGCTCTATGTCGTACTTCATTTCGTCCCTTGACGCCGTGGTTGCCTCGACCGTGGTCAGGCTCGTGCAATCCAGGCCGCGCAGCAGGGATAGGAACTCGAACAGCGTCTGCCTGTACTCTATCTCGCTCTTGAATGCCATCCTTATCATGGTGGACGAGTCTATGACCGCGCGCTTGACTCCGTTCTCCGTTATGCTGTTCTCTATGATGCCTGCCACTTCCTCCAGGTCCAGCTTGTCCGGCTTGAGTATCTCAATCTTCTTTTCATCCATCAGGTCCTTGACATCGTTTATCATGGGGAACGTGCTACCCATGTTCTCCACTATGTCGTCCGTGGTCTCCTCAAGGGACACATAGACGCCGGGTTCGCCCAGCTTCGCGCCCCTGTAGAGGTATTCGAAGCACAGCGAGGTCTTCCCGCATCCTGGCCCGCCGTACACGGCTATATGCCTCTTCGCCGGTATTCCACCGTTGAGCATCTCGTCCAATCCCTGGATACCAGTCATAACACGGTCCATATTCGCACCTGCACCCCATTACCCGACAATATTTATATGCATTTGTTCAAAGATATCCAAAACGTGCGGGTGGGACAGATGACCGATGCAGAGCTTGACATACTTCCATGGACCGAAAAATACCGGCCCAAAGACCTTGATGCCGTGGCCGGCCAGACCGATATAGTCAAAAGCCTCAAGGCGTTCGTGAAAATGAAAAACATGCCCAACCTGCTCTTCGCAGGCCCGCCAGGGGTGGGCAAGACCACCGCCGCCCTGGCCATGGCAACTGAGATGTTCGCCGCTAACCTCCAGGGTAATTTCTGCGAGCTCAACGCGAGCGACGAGCGCGGCATAGACGTGGTGCGGGGCAGGATAAAGGATTTCGCCCGTTCCATGTCGCTCGGAGACGCGCCCTGGAAGCTGATATTCCTCGACGAGTCCGACTCGCTGACATCCGAGGCCCAGCACGCGCTAAGGCGCACCATGGAATCAACCTCCGGAGTGACCCGTTTCATACTTTCCTGCAACTACTCCTCACGCATAATAGAGCCAATCCAGAGCAGGTGCGCGGTGTTCAGGTTCGCGCAGCTGCAGGAGCAGGACGTGCGGAAGATGCTTGTGCATGTTGCAGAGAAGGAGAAGCTCAAGCTGGACGAGGACGCGTGCCAGGCGCTTTTTTACATATCCGAGGGCGACATGCGCAAGGCGCTGAACGCGCTCCAGGGCGCGGCGCTGCATTCCCCGCACATCACGGCAGACCTGGTGCACAAGATTTCCAGCCGCGCGAAGCCCAAGGAGGTAGTCGAGATGGTCCAGCTTGCGCTCGCGGGCGATTTCGCCAAATCCCGGGAGAACCTGGACAAGCTGATAATCCACTACGGCCTGAGCGGCGAGGACATACTCAACCAGGTGTACCGCGAGATACCCAACCTCAAGATACCGGAAAAGAAGAAGGTGGTGCTCATGGACCGCCTCGGCGAGTACAACTTCAGGCTCGTGGAAGGCGCGAGCGAGCGCATACAGATAGAAGCCATGCTGGCGCAGTTCGTGCTCATAGGGACCGAGGGTGCATGAATGCTGCGCCGCGCTGCGTTCGTTCTGCTCCTCATCGCCTCGCTCTCCTTCGCATACCGTTCGGGCCCGGTCGCCATAACCCCCTTCGAGTACAGGGATTTCGGCAACGCGAGCCTTCCGAAGTTCGACGGCATGACGATAGTCGTGGATTGCAATGCCGCGACCATAAGGACGCACATCGCGTCCTCCGGCGTGCCCGTTGCCGGAGCAATGACCTATCTTGAATACGCGGATTACTCCACGCCACTGCTCTCGTCGGGCCAGAGCGACGCCTCAGGAAACATTTTGCACAGGGTTCCGAGCGGTAGCATTGCGCACATGAACGGCATTTTCGTGCTTGCTGTGGAGAAATCAGGCTATCAGAGAAGGGAGGCGCATTTCGATATAAAGGACTGTTTCGTTTCCGCGCCTCCGGCATCCAATTCCACCAAGCCGTCACAGCCGCCTCCGCAGCAGAACGCCACGCCTGCGGGGAGCAGTGCCAATGCTTCGCAGCCGAACACGACTGGAAGCAATGCGACTGGAAATCCGGTCGGCAATACGAACGGAAGCCTTATTGGAAACCCGATTGGAGGCCTGGTTGGAAACATGACCGTAGGAAACCAGGTTGGAAACGGAGCCGGGCTCTGGAATCCGCCCTGCCCGCTGGCGCTCATGCTGTTTGCGGCGCTCGGCATCTGCTGCTTCAGCTTTTTGCGTGGCCAATCTCGTTAACGAACGGTTCGCTGTATAATATAATAGACAGTTGTATGATTAAAAATACAGTAAAAAAGAACCTTCCAGCCCGCTCACTCGGCATACGGTGTTATCGGTTTCGTTCTTCTTCAAGAAATAGTTTGTTATTATTGTATGAAAAAAATAAAGAATTAGTCAATCAACGCAGATTCCCATCACCGGTAATCTCTCCGGTGCTTGTGAGTTTCAGAAGCGTGATTTCGGTTTGTAGCAGTTCCTGCAGTACACCGGCCTTCCTTCGGTCGGTTTAAAGGGAACCTGACACGGCTGTCCGCACTTTGCACATACTGCATCGTACATCGGCCTGTCGCCACCTTCATATGCCATTCATTTCACCTATTTATTGGCGCTTAAGCGCCTTCCTTGGTAAGCAGAGCCCTCCTGAATCAGACTAGGATATTCTTCCAGATGCAAAGCACCTACAAAATCAGGAATCCTATCCAATAGTTAGTTCAATAGAACCAGCCTACCTGTATTCATTATGACCGTCCTAGTATTTAAACCTATCCTGTCGTCGGATGACGTAGCTTCTGCCTGGCTGCATAGCCTTCCACGTTTCTCAGGAACCTGAGCGCGGTCCGGAGGTGGGACAGCGGCATCCTCTGGCCGGGAGTGTCAAAATGGCCATACACAACGGGTCCGAAGGCGAATGACGGCCATTTTCTTTCGTATATGCAGGCCTCGTCATAGCCATGGAACCGACGTGCCGCCACCCTATCGTCCCTGAAGCGCCGCAGGAAATCCGCGCTCAGCCTCTTTACCGCGGGCAGGGAGAAGCCGTCGAGATAGCAGTGGGTATGGTCTCCGGCGTCAAAAAGGCTCTCGTAGCTCTTGCTCCAGTCCAGCTTGTCCTGGGGATGGAGCAGGCGGGGATATGTTACGTCTATGGCTATGCAGAAATCCGGCCTTATGCCGCGCCTGGTGAGTTCCGCGGCGACCTCCCTGGCGCTCCTCGCGAACCTGCGGGGATTTTCCTTGTCCGCCTCTTCCGATGCCGTGAACACGTATATTGCCCGGCCTTTCTTCGGCCCTCCCTGTGCGAGCAGGAGGTTCATATAGCAGCCCACGGCATTGTCCAGCACGCCGCTGAGCGTGGTGCCGTTGCCGGTTTTTCGGCTGCTGAAGCTTATGCGCCTGATGCGCGGGTCCACGTCCAGGTGGGAGGAGAAGAGTATGGTCTGCTTTCCCGAGCCTTTTTCCACCCAGATGTTCCCGTGGCGGTCCACGCTGGGGTGGCAACCGCGTTTCCGCAGCTCCTTCAGTATGTGGGCGTGCCTGGGGCCTTTCCTGGTATCGCCGTTGAACGGCTTGCTCGCGATTGCCCGTATGGCGTCGACCATTGCGGTATGCCTATGGAATGCCGGATATAAAAAGGATATTCATGCTTTGATTTGCAGCATAATCGGATGATTTTACAAAACGCACATAAATCTTTACGCGGAAATAACATCATGACCAATGGCAACGGGAAACCCAAGCGCAAATTCCTTTTCGTCTCAATAGAAGCGCTCATCGGCGACCTGGCATGGGCGGTCAAGAAGGAAGGCCACGAGGTGCGCTATTTCATAGCGGAGAATGAGCAGAAGGACGTCTGCGACGGCTTCCTCGACAAGGTGGACGACTGGAAGGCGAACGTGGACTGGGCGGACATAATCATCTTCGACGACTTCGGATTCGGCGAAGAGGCAGAGAAGCTAAGGAAGCAGGGCAAGCTCGTGGTCGGCGGCAGCGCCTACACGGACAGGCTGGAGATGGACCGGGAGTTCGGCCAGGCGGAGATGAACTCGGTCGGCATATTCGTGATACCCAGGTGGAACTTCACCAATTTCGACGACGCCATTGAATTCATAAAGAAGAACCCGGACCGCTACGTGATGAAGCCCAGCGGCCTGGCGCAGAACGAGAAGGAGCTGCTTTTCGTGGGCCAGGAGGAGGACGGCGAGGACATACTGGACATACTCCAGCTCTACAAGAAGAACTGGGGCAAGAAGATAAAGTCGTTTCAGATCCAGAAATACATATCCGGCGTGGAGGTCGCGGTGGGTGCCTTCTTCAACGGAGAGGACTTCATCATGCCTATCAACGTGAATTTCGAGCACAAGAAGATGTTCCCTGGCGAGCTCGGGCCAAGCACGGGCGAGATGGGCACGGCGCTTTTCTGCACCAGCAGGAGCCCAATCTTCGAAGAAACGCTCGCGAAAATGAAGGGCAAGCTCGCAGCCTCTGGTTACGTCGGCTACATAGACATAAACTGCATAGTGAACTCCCGCGGCATATACCCGCTGGAATGGACGTCGCGTTTCGGCTATCCTCATATAAGCATACTCATGGAGGGCATCCTGAGCGAATGGGGCGAGTTCCTCTACGGCATCGCCAAGAAGGAGAAGCCCGAGCTGCGCGCCAAGAGGGCGTTCGTGGTCGGCGTGGTCGTCGCCGTGCCTCCGTTCCCGTTCCACGACCCTGACGCGTTCAAGAGATACTCCGAGGACGCGACAATCATATTCAAGAAGCCCATCTACGAGGGCGTGCATCCGGGCGACGTCAAGTTCGTGGAGGACGACTGGCGCCTGGCAGGCAACAGCGGCTACGCCCTGGTCGTGACCGGCTCCGGGACCGCCATGGAGGAGGCGCGGAGCGTCGCCTACAACAGGATAAAGAACATAATAATCCCGAACATGTTCTACCGCACGGACATAGGAAAGAGATGGGGCGACGAGAGGGACAGGCTCATGATGTGGGGCTACCTCTGATTGTCTTCTATCCCAGGAACCTTCTCATGAACGCCGCGCGCTTTATCTCGTCGCGCAGCGCCGCCTGCTCCCCCTTCCTGAAATGCAGCATCAGCTTGGATGTGACCGCGGAGTATTCCTCGTCCTCCTCCGCGCCTATCCACCCTGCGATTTTCCGCACGCCTTCGGCGACCCGCTTCGGGAAATACTGGAGGTTGGCCATGTTCAGGTATTTGGCGGAGTCCGCGAGGTCCTCGTCCAGCTTTATGTACATGGTGTGCAGCTCGTCGAACTCCTTTTCGCTCAGTGCGCAGAGCCCCAGCAACTCCGGCGGCAAACCGAGTGAATAGAACGCGGCGCAGAACGTGATGGCGCGCGGCAGGCTCACGCCTTTTAGCGAGCGCGCGTAGCCGAACAATCCCACGTGGAGCTTCCTCGCCCTCCTTGCAGGTACGAGCGGCGCGATGCCGTTTATGGTGTCCGCCAGGAGCCCTATCTGGGACTGGTACTCCTTCCTTATCTTCTCCACGAGCCGCAGCGCCGCCTTGGCGTCCATTGGCCGTGGGGGCCTTCTCCTGCCGTGGTTTATCATGTCCACCGCGTTCGCCACGTCCCTGAAGGGATGGTCGTACTTGAAAGAGGACTGTATCGTGAATGTCTGTACCGACGGGTACTCCTCGCCGCAGTTCATGACGTTGTCCGGCCTGAAGTTGCCCCGGAAAGGGGCGGAGCCCACGCCGATTATTGGCAGTATCTCGGTGCCTGTCCGCTCTTCCAGGAGTTCCAGGTCCTGGAGCGCGATTTTCGCGAGCAGCACCGCGCTTACCGAGCCGTAGTTGAGCGCCGGGTCCGAGCGCGCGAGGAACACCCTCTGGTATTCCAGCCGCTTCCCCTCCAGGTATTCCCCCAGGATTTTCCCGGCCGCCAGAAACGAATCCGAGTTCTCGAAAAGCGGGATTACGTTTATGCTTTCCGGCTGGAAATCACCCACCCATTCCCTGACCGTGCGCCTCGCCTTGCCTGAGCCGAGCACGGTGTTCCTCTGGCCCACGATGACGCGCTCGTAGTAGGCGCGCACCATCTCGACCTCCTCCGCCGAGGTGGTCATGGGCAGTATCACCTCGAATATGGGCGGCACGCCGCGGTTCACGGCCTGCGCCACGTCGTAGGCGCGCGGGATGGAATGGAGAGTCTCCAGCAGTATCTTGCCCTGCTCCCTCTCTATCGCGGGGTTGGGCACCCTGTAGGTGAGGAAGAACTCGCTGCCCAGCTTGTGCTTGCCGAAGAAATCCGTGTATCTGGAGAGGAGCTTCTCCACCACCTGGTTGTCCGCCTCCTTGCCTTCGCTGTCCCACATCTGCTCGTTTATGCCCAGCTGGGCGAAAACGTAATATGCCTCCTTGACCTCGCCCTCTCCGGAAAGCACCTCGCTGTCAGAGAAAAACGGCGTGCTGATGTTGTCCGGATGCTGGGTGGACATCGTCCTCGGAATCCTTCTGGCTCCCATGAAAGGGAAATGAGGGAAATTCATTTATATATCTTGCTGGAGATACGTCCCCCTAGGTGGTCGGTTGATACCTTCCCTAAAAAGAGCGTCAGCGCAGTTCGCCAGAACCCCGTTCATTTTCGTTTGGTCCTCCGTCATGTATGTGGTGCTACAGTTGCTTTTCGCATTGGCAGCCGTCGGCATCTTTCTCATATATTTCCTCATCGCCTCGGTCCTGGGCCTGCCCACCACCGTGAACAGCCCCCCTGCCGTCATTGCGGCAGTCGCCACGCTGCTGCTGTTGCTGTTCTTCTCATGCGGCCTGAACGCCGGCCTGCTCAGGAGCTATGCGGCGGCCCTTGAAGGCAGGAAGACCACGGTGGCCGAGTTCCTCAGGTATTCGCTGAAGAAAGCCGCGCCCATGTTCGCCGTCATGCTCATGCGCGACCTGGTGCTGGCCGTGATAGTGGGGCCGGTCGTCCTGCTCTACGTGTCCTCGCTGAGCGGAGCGGCGTATATGGACGTCCTCGTTGGCGCCTACGCCCTGTGCGCGACGTTCCTGATTCATTTCCTGTTCACGCCGGCTTTCGTTTCCATAGGGGCGTTCGGCACGGAGTTCGTCTCCTCGTTGCGCATCGGAATCGGATTCCTAAGGAGGAAGCACGTCAATGCCCTGGGGCTCTACGCGGTTTTCGCCCTGGCCTGGCTGCTCAATCTCGTGCCAATCGTGCAGATAATCACGATATTAGTCGTCTACCCCGTGGTTTATTCGGCTTTCGTAGTGATGTTCCAGGGAAGCGGCAGCGGCCGTTCCCGGTGATTGCATGCAGAGGATATACGAGTGCGAGCTTTCAAAGCAAAAAGACCTCAAGGCCCTGCTCGAGGCGGACCCATACGCGGAAGGGAGCTTCGCCCGCGCCGGCTACAAGCTGCGCGACGGCGGCTCTCTCGGGGAGGACAAGGCGAAGGTTTACGTTTACATATCCGCATCTGACGATTTCATAAAAAAGGCTGACAACGCGCTGAAAGACGTTGCAAAGCCGATGAAGGGCGAAGCCGAGAAGCGCATCATCGCCAAGATAGTCGCGGAAGAGGAGAACGCGGAATCCGGGTTCGGCAGCATGTTCGGCTAATCGGCGCCGGTTGCGTACCGCCTCAGGCTGCCCCGTTTCTTCTCAGAATATCCGCAGTCGTGGTATCAGTATACCTGAGCGCCCATGACAGGGCAGTCCGTCCCTCGGCATCCTTCGCATTCACATCAGCGCCTTTTTTAACCAGCATCTCCACGGTTTCCGCATGGCCATTCAGGGCAGCCCACATCATGGCCGTCCGCTTGGCACTGTCCCTCGCATCCACATCAGCCCCGTTTTCAATGAGAATGCGCGCAGTTTCAGCATGGCCATTCCAGGAAGCATCCATCAGCGCAGTCCTGCCCTGGTTGTCCTTCGCATGCGCATCCGCCCCTCTCCTTATCAGCATTCCTGCGGTTTCGCTATGGCCGGCCAGAGCCGCCACCATCAGTGGGGTATCCCCGGACTCGGTCGACATGCCCACATTTGCTCCATGTTCAATGAGCATCTCCGCGGTTTCAGTATTGCCCTGTGCCACAGATAAGGTCAGCGCCGTATTGCCATAGGGCTCCGTAGCATTCACATCCGCTCCCTTTCCAATCAGCCACTCCACGGTTCGGGTCTGGCCGCACCTGGCAGCAGCCATCAGCGCCGTGAAGCCGCGTTGTTTCGTCGCATTCACATCCGCCCCGCTATCGATCAGCCTCTGCAGGGTTTCCAAATGCCCGCGTCCGGCAGCTGTAATGAACTCAATCGCATTTACCTCGGCCATGGGCGGTTCAACTGCCGGTTTTGCACTTTTTTCCCTGCGCCTGCGCGTGCCCCGTCCCATCTCGTGCACGGGTTTTTTCACGCCTGCCTTCGGTTCAAGTGCCATAATTATTCACTATGGTATCGTGCCAACAAATGTTTATAAATAGTGATTTTTAGTGGTACACCAACTCTTTTATTCTTTCTTCCCCCATTCTGTCCATGGACGAGCCGGAAACCCAAATCCAGGAAAAAAAATCAATCGCATCGCGCGGCGTCCCGTCATCAGAATCCATCTACCTCCCCCCCTACAACAGCGAGGAGCTGCGGAGCTTCCAGGACGCGTCCGAGAACCCCACTAGGAACCTCTGGTCGGTCGAGGAGGTCGCCAACTTCGTCTTCTCGCGCAAATACCAGCCCAAATACTACGAAATCGCGCTCGCGTTCCTGCGCCTGCTCTCCGGGCAGCCGCACCTGGACGGCGCCATGATTTCAAAATTCGTGTCTGACAACGGCGTTTCCAAGGCAACGCTCTACAACCGCGTGCTTCCGCGCCTGAGGCGCGTGGGGATGATAAAGATAGAGCGCGACACCATAGTCGCGGCCGAGAGCAAGCGCAAATTCAGGCCCATGCGCATAAGCCTGAGCAAGACGTTCGGCAACTACCTGATGAAGATAGGCGATTCATGGCTCGCGATAGTGGATGACACGAGAACAATGAAAAAACAGGAGAAGCTCTGATTATTTCACTCGCGCTTCGCGCCGCCCGGCTCGCCCGCGTCCTTTTTCTGCTTTGGGAGGTCTCTTTGTTCGGCGGCGTTCTTTATCGTCCTAGGCCCGACAGCCTTGAACACCGTGGTCTGTTCGGCGTCGTCTATCCTGCCCGCCAGGATTTGTATTTCCTTGACCGCAGCCTGGCTGAGCTTGCGCTTGCCGGCACTATACTCTACAACAGCGGCACTTGCTTTAGCCGTGGCCTGGGCAGCGTCCCTCTGCGCAGTCGCATCCTTTTTCACGCATCCGCCATAAAGCGGCAAGGCCATCGCAAAAATTATCGCTCCCGCCTTCAGCTTGTCCGCGAATCGGGTCCGGGTTGTTTTTTGTTTCATTAATGGCACCTGGTTTCACTTGCGCCTCTTCCCCTTGAATTTCCCCGCCTTGTAGGCGCTTTTCCTGACCGGCTTCCTTGACGGCCTTGCAGAAGGAGACCTGCGCGGGAGAGTGGACACCCTGCCTCTCCTTGCGCTTTGGATGTCCTCCCCCAGCATCTCCCGCTCGGCTTCCTTCTCCGCAAGCACCTGCGTGACAGTGCCCAGCTTGTTCTGGGCCTCCTGCCTCACCGCTTCGAAATCAGGTATTCCTGCAGTATCAGTGCGCAGCTTGGTTATCATTTCCTTGCTGTCCCTAACCAGTTCGCTGAGCCTCCTCTTGGAATCCGCGA
Source organism: uncultured Microcaldota archaeon (assembly GCA_903835385.1). GTDB lineage: Archaea > Micrarchaeota > Micrarchaeia > Anstonellales > Bilamarchaeaceae > CAILMQ01. The sequence continues at coordinate 34,087 of CAILMQ010000034.1, forward strand.
TTTTGGACTCCACGTCCCTCTCCTCCCCGGTCGCCCTGTTGAGCTCCGAGTCGTAGTTCGCGGTCATCCCGTCCAGTTCGCGCAGATACTTCTTGATGTACGCCGCCTCCGCGCTCTCCTGGAGCGTGGACAGCTCATCCTCTCCGGCTCGCACGTAACTGGTGATATCGTCTATCTTGGACTCGTAGTCCTTGACGTATTCGCGGACCCACTTCTCCACCTTCGCTATGTCCGCCATCTGGCCCTCCACGGTGTCCAGCTCAGCCTCCTTGGATTCCATGGAGCCCTTCACGGTCTCCACCATGCCTGCGATTTCCGCCTTCATCTCCGTGGCGTCCTCCAGGTCTGAGAGCAGCTCCTTCATCGCGGAATTGAGCTCGCCTATCTGCTCCTGGGTGTCGTCCGCGGACTTCCTCAGGTCGGCTACCCTGCTCCCCACGTCCCCCGAAAGCCTTTTCAGCTCCGCAATCCTCCCCTTTTCCGCGTCTATCTTGGAACGCGCGCCCTCCATCCTGGCCTCAAGCTCCTCCCTGGATGCGGCAACGGTTTCCATGAACTGGTCCACATCCACCCGTGCCTTCCTCAGCACCTCGTGGCCGTCGGTCTCCAGTTTCGTTATCATCCTTTGGACCTTCTCCACTTCCTCCACCTTGTCAGGCAGCTCGAGCACCCGCTCCTTGAGCGCCAGCACCCTGCCTTCCTTCTCAAGGATGCGCTCGGTGATGGACGCGATGTCCGCCTCGACCTTTGATTCCAGCGCCAGGTACCTCTCGCGGTATATCCTGTCCTTCTCCGCCTTGAGTTTTTCCAGGTTCGCCCTTTCCCTGTTTATCTCGTTCAAATAAGCGTTCACCAGCTCCTTGGCTTTCGCGGAGTCGCCGGTCATCCTCGAGGGCTTCCTCACTTCCTCCGGCTCCACGGCCGCTTCTGGTTCCGCGCGCTTCTCTAGCATCGCGTGCGAGACCGTCTCGAAGCTCCGCCTTTGCGCTTCGATTTTGGATTCCACCCTTTCCGGCTCCGGTGCCTCGGGCCCCTGGGGAACAACCGGCTCGGCCTTCGCCACCGGCTTCTCATCCCGGTCTTTGCGGGCATCGAGCTTGCCGAGTATGCTGCTCTTGATGTTGTCCTCGTATCCGTATTCCTTGTCCTGGCGCTTGCTCTTGAGGTACTCCCCGATGCGCCTTTCGGGCTCGCCAGCGCCGCCGCTTTTGCTTATCTCGGTGAAGACCTCGTCATAGGCCTCGTGCTGCCTGGTGTCAAGATTGCTCAGCGCCGCGTCCACGTCCCTGTCCGCGTGCCTGTATTCGTCTTCGCCGAGCCAGAGCACATTGGTGCCCCGCAGGCCGTAGATTATGCTGATGTACCCCTCGTCCTCGAGCACGCGCACCCACTTGTCTATGGCGCGCCTGTCCATCCCTGTGAGCCGCTCGAGCTCGGCCAGTTCCATGCGCTTCTTCTCGGATATGATCCTTATCAGCCTGTCCACGTCTGTGCTGACAAGGGCTTCGTTAACAGTTATCTTGTTTGACATCGTCTCCCTCCTGTAAGTAATTGTGTGGGGAAACGTTTAAAAAGATAGTATATAAAAGTGGAGGAATGTGTCGCGCTATACCAAGGGCGGATTCAGGACGTTACTACCGCGTAGTTGCCCGAAATCTTCCGCTTCGCGCGCGTGAACGCCACTGCCGCGGCGGCAGCGTTCGCCTTGTAGGTGTATATGGAGAACAGGTCCGTGCCCTTGGCGAGCCTCGCCGCCATGTCCGTGGGCCTTCCGAACGCCCTCCTCATTCCCTTTTGAAGGCGGTCGGCACCTGCGCCGGCAATCATCTTGTTTTCCCTTATCACGTGGTGCGGATACACCCTCACGATGAAGTAGTATTCCCCCGGAGCCTCCTTTTCGAGCTGCTTGTTCGCGCTCATGCGCGCGGCCTCTATGGCATTGTCGCGGAGTATCACCGGCGCCAGCGCCCGCAGGTGCATCACCAGGTCGTAATCGCGCTTGTCAGCGCCCATCCTGAACTGGTGGAGGTCCTTGTGCGGCATTGCCTTTATGTAGGACCTTCTCGGCTTCGACCTGCTGAACCTGGTCCATGCGACCTTGTCAGCGTCCCGTATGCTTCTTCCCGGCCTGATTCCCATGAATGCTCACCTTATCGTGATATGTTCTCCCTAACGAGTGTCAAAAGTGTGTTGCGTTAGGATTTTAAACGCTCGCGTTGCCCCGGGAAACCCTAAGCGACCTATGGGGAAAGCTCCTGAGGGCGTGAAAACAATATACAAACAATCCTTTTTGTAACACAATTAAAAGAGTTTGCCAATAAATCGAGGGTGAGGCCTTATAATGATTCGGAACCACTTCGAGCCATACCGACGTCAGCCGCTACGCGACAATGCGCTACCCAATCCCCGCGATTCCCCTCATCAAAGAAATATGGATTTTCGCATGCACGCCGCGATGGTTGGTGCGCCCAGGATTGAAAAAGCCAAACCCGAGTCCTATCCCGTGGTTCCATTTTCCCGCATGGCACAGATGCAGGATACCCCCCTGGAGAGGTACCAGAAGCTGTTTCTATACATCTCAGAAAGGACAGGGGCGCATCCCTCTGTCAGCGACGCGGTGGCCCTGGTCCTGCTCAATCAATTCCTTTCCATTCCCGCAGGTTTCGATTTGGGGGCTGTTTCGTATACAAGGCCGCAGCGCGTCTTCAGCAGGGAGCAGCTCATGGAATTCATGAACTCCATGCGCGTATTGGAGATATCTTTTAATGATGGTTATCCTGATTGGGACTCCAACGGCGGGCGAACCGGTTTGTTCAGGGCAAAAACAGTGGTGCCTTCGTTGCATCATCGGAATCCAATCGGGCCTCCGTCATCCTATCTGGATTTGTATGGGCAGGTTGTGAAATCGCCTCCGCAGGGTTTTGACCTGGTCTTTCTTTCCTATACGAAAAAGTTTATCCCTGGTAGGGACGAGTTGGAAGACATGCTTCTTACTTCCTTGGCCGAGGGAAAGCACAAGATGGAATGGGATATGCTGGCGGGCAATCTTTACGAATCGCTTTCAACCCTGTCGAAAACAGATGCGGCCGCTGTCTTGATGGAAGTCCATCTCGTGCTGGGACTCACCGGGTTTGGGCAGCCAAATCCAGACATAGCTCTGATCCTCGCTTGCGTGGAAAAACCTGCTCAAAAGGCACGCGCATCGGAGTCCCTCTTTGTTTTGGCGACGGGATGCGAAGAAGATCCGGATACCAAAATACCAGCGGTCGTTATCGCCGCAATCAGGGGACTGGCCGGGCTGATAGCAAGAATCGAATCAGAAGCGGATTCCGCGTCTAAAATCTTGCCGGTTGACCCGAAAGGCCTCATAGAGACGATCGCAAGGCATGCCGTAGGGAGCAGGGGCGCGCTCATCGTGTCGGGTGACACCTGCGATACGCCTCCGGATACGTTTAGGGCTATAAAGTCGTTCCAGGATGGCGGCGTAGTGCTGTATCAGAGAAATGATTAGCGAATAAGAAAAAAGAAATTGCGGTCTACTTGTTCGGCGGACCGAACATGGGACCTCAATTTTTTAAAAAAAAATTGCGGTCGTCGGGATTGACAGCCCTGAAGGGCAAATCACGCGCGACGCGTCGCGCGGGGCTTTTGAACCCGAGTTATAGGCTTGGAAGGCGTACTCCCGTCAAAGACGGACTAAGTCCTACCAGGCTAGACTACAACCGCGTAGAAGTCTAATACCTTTTATCGTGGGCGAAGGGTTAAAAACCCTTTAACCCCCCCCTGGCGAAAACAGCCAGAAAAATTAATAATCCTCCCTCAGAGGTAAAACCGGTGATATCCATGGGGCTTTTGTACACGAGCATAAGGGTAAAGGACATGAAGAAGTCGCTGGCTTTCTACACCCGGAAGATGGGGCTGAAGGTGGTGGGCAGGAGAAGCCCGGTTCCCGGCGAACTTATCGTCAATCTTGAGGACAGGGCAACGAAGCAGCGCCTGAACCTCATGTGGTACGCGAAAAGCTGCCGCTGGTACAGCCCGTACAAGATGAACGGCGTGGAGCTGGACCACCTGATGTTCGAGGTCAAGGACGCGAAGAAGGCCTATGCCAAGCTGCGCAAGGGTGGCGCTGCGAAGGCCACGGACCTTTGGGACGGCAAGGAGCGCACCATGGGCCTGGTCAAGGACCCCAACGGCATCTGGATAGGAGTGATGAGCAAAAAGAAGAAATAACTTAAAATACCGCCGCGAGCCCGCTCAAAAACTTCTTCGGGTCCTCGGCCTTCACGAACGCGCTGGCCAGAAGCACGCCTTCGGAGCCGAGCTCAAGCGCCTTGCGCACGTCCTCGGCATTGCTCACGCCGGCGCCGCAGAGCACGGTTATTTTTGAATTTATCTTTTTTATTTCCTTCACGGTTTCCGACACGATTTCCGGTTTCGCGTTGGACACGCTCACTCCGGAGCCTATAAGCTCCGGCGGCTCCACCGCGATGTAGGTCGGTTCGAACGCCGCGATTTCAGCGGCTTCTTTCGTGCTGGCCGCGCAGGCAAGGGATTCCAGGCCGTGCGAGTGCAGCGCCTGCACCGTGGCCCTTATTTTATCCGGTCTCAGCTTCTTCTCCGAGTGGTTCACCAGCGAGCCCTTGACCTTTATTATCTTGAGCGCGTCGACCGGGATTGAGCCGGTGAACGCCCCCGGGCTCTCCGCATCCACGTGCTGCGCGAAAATATCGCCGAACCTCTCGGTCGCCTCCTTCAGGTATATGGCGGGGGGGCACACGATTATCCTCACTCCGGTCTCAGCCACCACCTCGCTCGCGATGTCCGTGAAAAGAAGCGACCTTTCCAGGGTTTGCGTATATGTCTTGAGATTGAGGACTATCAAGGATTTCACCCATTCATGAATTGATTGAAAGTCTTTAAATGGTTGGGCAACCCTCCGCGGAAATGAAGTCGGGTCAGGTTAATAAAGCCGGATTCGCCTGCATTCGCCATGGATTTAAGCGAAACAAACAGGAAAAAAATCCTGATTCGTTGGAGCCGCGTCCACACAGCCGAACAAGAGTACATCTCCACCCATGCAATGAAGAACGAATCCCTCAAGGCAAGATTACACGGTTATCTTTGTGGTGACGGAAGCGTAACCCGCAGAAAGGAACGCGCGAATGAAAAAATGCATCATGAAATCCGTTTCTATCCGGACCACGTTTCTATGGCGGCTTCTTTCATAGACGCCTTTCATTTGGTTTACGGAAAGAGATTGAGGTTGAAAGAACTGACGAACCACTACCTCGTCAATCTCAACTCCAAGATTATCGCAAATGACCTTCTTCGTGACGGTTCCCTTTCAAGCATGGAATGGCGCGTGCCTGTCTGGGTGGTGTGCAATCAAGAAAACTCAAAAGAGTGGCTCAGGGCGTTTTTCGACTCCGAAGCATATGTCAACGACAAGGAGATTCGCATCCAATCCGTCAACAAAATCGGACTTTGCCAGGTGAAGTCGATGCTCAAGGCTTTCGGAATCACATGCAGCGAGTACACTTACCAAAGAAAAAACAAAAGATGGAATATTAATTATCATCTGTCAATCCGTGGGCAGGCGAACCGATACAATTTCTTAAAAAGGGTTGGCTTCAACCATATAAAAAAGTTAAACAGACTTTTGAATGCCGACGTCGCATAATCCGGTAGTGCGTCGGAAACCATTTTGGTTGACGAATCTCGAACCGGATTTATCGAGAAAACCGATCCCTCTGGGATTCCAGGTTCAAATCCTGGCGTCGGCGTATTTTTCTTTCTTTGTCCGGTTCCGTGTTCCTGCAGGTGTTACACCCATTTAAATACAATTCCAACATAAAATAACACATGACACGCCAAATGCCCCCTACAAACCGGGCTGCGCCAGGATGCGCCGCCGGCAGGCTAAGGGCAACCGAATTCACAAAAATTCCAATCAGGCACGTAAGGACCGATTTCGTCCAATGGTTCGGGGACCGGCATGACGGAGCGATGGAAACCGCAGTAACGGCAAAAGGCGGCGTCGTAGTCGAGGCGGGGTATTACTTCGGCGATGACAAGGGCAAGAATATCGTAGACGTGTCCAGCCAGGCCGGCTGCCCAAACAAATGCGTTTTTTGCGATCTGGGAAAAGAAAAATTCGTGCGCAATCTCACCAAGGAAGAGATAATCGACCAGGTCCGCCTGGTTTTGCTGCTTGCGGGCGGATACGGCTTTGACCTGGATAATACCAAACACAAGATTGACTTTGGAAAGACCGGAGAGCCATTGCTCAACGGCGCTATCGTTCCTGCTGTGGAAAAGCTGGCAGAACTCAGTTTTTCGTATAAGTTGTGCACCACGTTTCCTGACAGCAGGATGGCCTACGAGAATTTCAGGGCACTGGCCCGCTTCGCTTCGCGGCACAGCGAGCCTTTCCAGCCCCAGATTTCCCTGGTTTCCACTTCTGAAGCGTACCGGCGCAGAGTCATAGGGACCAACATAGCATCATTCGACCAGCTCAGGGCCAGCGCAGAGCAGTGGGCGAATCAAAATCCGGAAGGGAGGCGGATTAACCTGAGCATCATACTATCAGAAGACACTCCATGCGACGTTCGGGATGTCTATGGCACGCTGCCTCCGGAGTTATTCAACATGCGGATAAGGAAGTACGTGGCTACGGCCCATGGCAGGCAGAATGGCTTGCACACGGCTGATGACGCCCGCATCAGAAGGATCCAGGAGTCTTTCAGGGAGAAGGGATACTCTGTGAGGGACGAGGCGATGCCAACGGCAGTGGAACTGAGATTCGGGCTCGCCTCCAATGTCACAAGGCGCCGCTATATCGGCATGATTGACGGGAAGGGGTAGCGCAGGGCACGCAACGGCGATTTTCCTTCTATTTCTTGAAAACAAGCAGCGCGAGCCCGAGCATCGGGAAAACGAATGCAATCGGGCAGAAGCTTTCCGGCAGGTTTCCGGTTTCGTGCATGCCGCAGCTCACGTTCGCCCAGGAATAGCCGCCCGGGCAGAGCCAATCGCCCGCAGATGGCTCCTTTTGCCATTCGGTTGGAAGTATGCACTGCTGCGCAGATGGCGGATTGGTGACGAACGCGCACTCGTTCCTTTGGCTGCTGACTACCATGTTCGTGCAGTTCCCGTTTCCTCCGCTGTGGCCCTCCGAGCAGCAGAACCCGCTCTGCGACGGATGGCATTCCAGGCTCACTGTGATGCGGCTGTAGCCTGAAGGGCATTCTGGGTTTCCGTAACCCAGGCTCGCCCAGCCCTGCGGGATTTCGCATGACGTGCATTCGTCCCCTGCTGAATAATCCGCGCACTGCATCGTGGCATTGTTCACAATGACCTGGGGCGGCGCAGGAGCCGCATGGGCGAATGCAAAAAGCGCAAACATTACCAGGAACAATCTTACGGCGTTCATGGGAAACAAATCACCCGGCAGGTATATAACATTTCCCTGAATACGCCTCCCCATGCGGGAAAAGCGGATTTTCTACGCCATATTCGCGCTTCTGGCAGTGTCCGTGCTTTTGTCCGGTTGCCTAGACCTGGGGAATCCGCAGCAGAACGGGACCAATGCCGCTCCTTCCCCGCAAACCGCGCCCGCGCAGCAGAACGCGACCGCCCAGCCCGCAGCCGGCTGCGGCAATCTTGAGGTCTACGTTTTGAATGTGAGCCAGGCAGACTCAATCTTTATCCGCACGCCCGGAAACAGGACCATCCTGATTGACGCCGGTTCGGGAATGAAGCCGAATTCCTCTTCCAACGCGCTCGCCTTCCTGAAAAAAATGAACGTCACTAAAATAGACTACCTCGTCGCCTCGCACCTCCACGAGGACCACATCGGAGGCATGGACAACATATTCACCGGCTTCAGCATCGGCACGGTTTATGACAACGGGAACTGCGCAAACCTGACGACGCAGGTTGTGAAGGAATTCCTATCCTACGCGGCGCTGACAATGCCGGTTTCCGTCACTACTGCTGCAGACATCCCTTCCGACGGCTGCCTTTCCGAGGCAAAGCTCATTTTCCCATACGGCCAGCCAAAGGGCTGCTCCAAAAGCAATGAGAACGACAACTCGGTCCTTCTCCACCTGGTGTACGGGAACACGTCGTTCCTTTTCACAGGCGACTGCGGCGCGGCCTGCGAATCCGCGGTGATATCGCAGGGAAGCACGCTCAAATCGGATTTCCTGAAAGTCGCTCATCACGGGAGCGACACGTCCTCGTCGCAGCAATTCCTGGATGCGGTCGGAGCTAAGTACTACGTGATATCCACGGACAAGGCCAGGAGCGTGACGGACGGATATTTCCATCCAAGGGAAATCACGCTTGAAAAGCTCTACGCGCTTTCTCCCACGGGCACCTATCGCACTGATTTGAACGGGGACGTGAAGGCGGTTTCGGACGGCAGCGGCATAACGATGATTCCTTCCGTTGAGTCCGACCAGTGCGACACGTTCAAGGGCTATGCTTCGGCCGACGCGTCGAGCTATTCGCTCATACCAGCGCTTTCAGGGTCGTGCGGGTGAAAAGCCGGAACACCGGCCTCGGGCTAAGCATCGTCAGCAATTATTATTATCGTGGAAAAGTCGCTTTGCAGGAAAATGCTGTCCCGGACCCCGGGCCTGGAGGCACGCTCGCCATCGGGTTCGAAAAAAGGTGCGATTTCCCTCAGGAAAGTCACGGCGAAATTCCGTTCATCAATCAGGGCGTCCCTGAGGTTCTCTTTCAATCCCACGGGCATCACGAAAGTAATCAATACAGGTGACGATTCCTGGCCCACAGTACCGAGTCCAAGCTGTCCTCCTGTTATCCTGCTTACCATGCAAACAACCAGGTCATCCCCATCGGTCTGGAAATATACGGTTTTGGGGCTTAATGACCACTCGTTATAGTTGTCCTTGCATGTCGCCCAGAAATCGCCAAGTGTCGCCCTTCCGGCGAGTTCCGGAGTTGCGGATTTGCCGCAAAAAATGAAACCGTCATAGGTCGATGGGAACAGGAATATTCCCCCGATGGCATGGAGCTTTATTTTTTCTATGACCTGTGCAGGCGACAGTTTTCTTTCCAGTTCGGACATGCCCGGAAGAGATGCTGATTCATCCACAAATTGGGTTTGAAACTCTGGCCCCTGATGCGGCCCGGTTTGGGAACTGGCGGCCACTGCCACGGAGTCCCGGGCCCGTGGCGCAGGATTCGATGCGACTGGTCCGATTGCCGGATGGGCTTCATGCGCGTCAGGGGCGGTATTGGCCAAAGCCCTTTCGAATATGGCATCCATGGCCTGGTCAATTGGAAGCCGGGACGCCTCGATTCCGGCTTTAGGTCCCGCCCAGTTCGCATCTGCAAGCGGGGCCGGCATCGGTCCGGCCGGCTCCCTTCTTTCTACCGGAGCCCGCCCGCCATTTACCTGGGCCCCTTTCTGCTCCCTGGTATGGCTCCTGTCCATGAGCATTCGTCCGGTGAATTTTCTCATGTGACAATATATGTTAAGAAATATATAAAAATGTGCCTAAAGGCAGTTATCTTTTTACCCCTTGCCGGTTCAAGAAGAAAAATAGCGCGTTTGGACTCCCGGGGCGCGAGTAAAACGCCAAAGGGCTTTCGGAGCATCAGAATCGCTGGAGACGACGAATCCTAAGAAAACAGAAAGAACACGATGAATTACCGCACTAATGAGAATACCTGAGAAAATACAGAAGCCTCGGGAGAATCCAGAGAGGTTATCTGAGAGTGTAGCCAAGAAGCCTTGAACCAATGGTTCAAGATTCGCCATGAACTTCGTTCATGACGAAAGCCAAATACGCTTTCCACTGAGGCTGGTTCTGAGATAAGAGCTATTTAAGGCTTGACCTGATGGGGGTTAGACGCTTGTCTAAGATTACTGCAAATCTATTA